>NZ_CP032550.1:1520390-1824468 GCF_009735645.1 Microbacterium oryzae
AGATCACCGCGGCGGATGGCACGGTGCTGTTCTCGACGACCGCCGCGAAGGCGTTCGCCGCGGTGGTGTTCTCGAGCGCCGACGTCGTGTCGGGCGACACCTACTCGATCACCGTGGACGGCTCAGCGGCGGCCGAGGCGACGACCGGCCAGGCTCTCGCCGGCGGCATGGGCGGCGGCCCCGGCGGCGGCGCCCCCGGTGGTGCCCGCCCCGGTCGCTGATCCGGGGCGCCGTTCGAGGGCCCTCCGTCCAGAGACCCCCGGCGCCGGCTCCCCCGTACACACCGCAGGAGATCCCAGCGGGCTCGGCCCGTGCCGACGCGCTCCGCCCGCCCAACGAGCGGGGCCGGGGGCGGCGGACTGCCGCCCCCGCCACGGATCTCCTGCGGTATGTCCCGGGCCCCGGCTCCCCGCGTCACCCGCGCCCGCGCCGCCGCTCCAGGAAGCCCGACAGCAGCACGACGAGCACGCCCGACACCGGCACGATGAGCAGGCTGACGCGCAGCTCGGTGGCGTCGGAGATCGCGCCGATCACGAGCGGCGAGATGAGGAAGCCCAGCCGCATCAGCCACGTCACGACCGTGAGCCCGGATCCCGGGCGCAGGCCCGGCAGCTCGTCGGCCGCGTGCATCGCGGCCGGCACGAGCGTCGCCACGCCGAAGCCCGCCGCCGCGAAGCCGATGAGGGTCCCGGGGATGGTGGGCACCGCGAGAGCCGAGCCCATGCCCACCGCGACGAGCAGACCGCCGGCGACCGCGACCATCCGCTGGCCGAACCGGTCGACGAGGCGGTCGCCGACGAGGCGCCCGATGAACTGCGACCCGATGAGGGCGATGAAGCCCATCGGGGCGAGCACCGCGGCGGCGCCGAGCGACTCGCGCATGTAGAGCGTCGCCCAGGAGCTGCCGACCTCCTCGACGATGGTGCCCGCGATGGCGATGACCGCGAGGCCCGCCATGATGAACGCGACGCGCGGCGTGAGCCTGCCGGGGGCGGCGGCGGATGGCCGTGGCGCGTCGGTCTCGCCGGATTCCTCCTCGGGCCCCGGCAGCGCGAACCGCGAGGCGACGACGGCGGTGAGCGCGAAGATGAGCCCGGTGATCGCGAGATGGATCCCGAGCGGCAGGCCGAGGGCGATCGCGCCGGCCGACATGAGTCCGCCGACCACCGCGCCGAGTGACCAGAGGGCGTGGAAGCCGTTGATGATCGAGCGTCCGTAGCGGCGCTGCACGCGCAGGCCGTGCGCGTTCTGCGCGACGTCGGTCACCGAGTCGAGGAGCCCGGCGGTGAACAGCGCCAGCGCGAAGAGGATGGGCAGCGGCGCGAGCCCGATGCCGAGCATCGCCACGGCGAGGAGGACAGAGCCGATCGCGGCGAGGCGTCCGGAGCCGACCCGGCGGATGAGCGACGCGGCCGCGAGCCCGGAGATCAGCGCGCCGACCGGCATCGCGGCGATCGATGCGCCGTAGAGGGTGTCGCTGAGGCCGAGGGCGTCCTTGATCTCGGGCAGGCGCGGCACGACGTTCGCGTACAGGGCGCCGTTCGTGAGGAACAGCGCCGAGACCGCGCCCCGGGCGCGACGGGCGGCCCGGTCCGGCTCGGCACGCGCGGCCGAGGGATCGGGCGTCACAGCGGCCCGCCCTCCGCGACGACGCGGTCGATGAGCGCGCGGATGATCCGCGGATCCTGCCGCAGGCCGTCGTGCTCGTACTCGTTCGTCACCCACAGGTGCGTGTTCGGCACGAAGCGCGCGGTCTCCTCCGCCTGGTGGAAGTCCACGTACATGTCGTCGTAGTACATCGCGGCGGCGACCGGCACCTCGTTCCGCGCGAGCTGCGCGCGGTCGTACAGACGCGGATGGTCGTCGGCCGCCGCCAGCGCATGTGCGGCGTCGCGGAAGGGACGAAGGGAGGCGATCTCGTCGAACATCCACGGGAAGAACATCTCCCCCGTGAACGGCATCGGGCCATCCGTCGCCGGCAGGCCACCCCGCTCGTCGCGCACGCGTTGAGCCGCCCACGCGGTCGCGCCCGGGCCATCCGCGTAGATCTCCTCCTGCAGGAGGGCGTAGAGCGGGTTGCCCCAGTACTGCGTGGCGTCGTCGACCGCGGCGAGGAAGGCGTCGCTGAGGCGTCCGGGGCGCGAGAACGCCTCGTCGAAGAGCCAGTGGAGCCGCTCGAAGCCCGGCTTCATGCCGAAGTCGATGCCGAGGGTCTGCAGGCGCCGGGCGGAGAGCCGGTCGCCGCTCGGGAGGCGGACGTCGTCGTTCTCGACGACCTCGACGACGCGGGCGATGGTGTCGGCGTCCTGCGGGTAGCGGCGGTAGAACTCGGCGGTCTTCGTCGCGACGCGCGGCAGCGTGCGGCGGTAGATCTCGACCGGGTCGGGGTCCGTCGCGGTGAGCCCGCCGGTGACGTACGAGGCCGAGAGCGCCTCGGGGTGGAACGAGAGGTACGTGAGGGTGAGGAAGCCGCCGTAGCTCTGGCCGAGGGTCTGCCAGCGGATGCCGCCGAACTCCTCCCGGCGGATGTGCTCGAGGTCGGCGATGATCTGCTCGGCGCGGAACAGCCGGATGTATGCGGCGGCCTCGTCCCCGCCCATGCCGGCGATGGACGCGCGCTCGACGCGCGTGGAGCGTCCCGTGCCGCGCTGGTCGAGGAGCAGCAGCCGGTGCGTCTTCAGGGCCTCGTCGATCCAATCGCCGCCCGGCATGGGGCGCGGTCCCTTGCCGCCGGGGCCGCCCTGGAGGAAGACGAGCACGGGGGCCTCGGGGCGGTCGACGTGGGCGACCTCGCGCGCGAAGACCTCGAGGGTGCGGCCGTCGTCGGGGCTCGACCAGTCGAGCGGCACCGTCACGGTGTGGTCGCGGATGAGCCGGTCGCGCATGCGGTAGGAGGTCACCGGTCCATTCTCCCGGGTCGCGGCTCCGGCGCGTGTTCGCTCCCGGAACGGCGAAGGCCGCCGCTGCGACTGCAGCGACGGCCTCACGCGCGCGGGATCACTCCCACTCGATGGTCCCCGGCGGCTTGGAGGTCACGTCGAGCACGACGCGGTTGACCTCGCGCACCTCGTTGGTGATGCGGTTGGAGATCTTCGACAGCACGTCGTACGGCAAGCGGGTCCAGTCGGCCGTCATCGCGTCCTCGCTCGAGACGGGGCGCAGCACGATCGGATGGCCGTAGGTGCGGCCATCCCCCTGGACGCCGACCGAGCGCACGTCGGCGAGCAGCACCACGGGGCACTGCCAGATCTCGCGGTCGAGACCGGCCGCGCTCAGCTCCTCGCGGGCGATGGCGTCGGCCTCACGCAGGATCTCGAGGCGGTCAGCGGTGACCTCGCCCACGATGCGGATGCCAAGACCGGGCCCCGGAAAGGGCTGGCGTCCGACGATCGCCTCGGGCAGGCCGAGCTCGCGGCCGATGGCGCGCACCTCATCCTTGAAGAGGGTGCGCAGCGGCTCGATGAGCTCGAAGTCGAGGTCCTCGGGCAGGCCGCCCACGTTGTGGTGGCTCTTGATGTTGGCCGTGCCCGCACCGCCGCCCGATTCCACGACGTCGGGGTACAGCGTGCCCTGCACGAGGAAGCGGATGGGCTCGCCCTCGGCCTTGGCCTCCTCGACGAGGTCGCGCTGCACCTTCTCGAACGCGCGGATGAACTCGCGGCCGATGATCTTGCGCTTCTGCTCGGGGTCGGTGACCCCGGCGAGGTGCCCGAGGAACGTGTCGGCCGCCTCGACCGTGATGAGGCGCACGCCGGTGGACGCGACGTAGTCCTGCTCGACCTGCTCCCGCTCGCCCTTGCGGAGGAGCCCGTGGTCGACGAACACGGCGGTGAGCTGATCGCCGATCGCGCGGTGCACGAGCGCGGTCGACACGGCGGAGTCCACGCCGCCCGACAACGCGGAGATGACGCGCGCGGAGCCGACCTGCTCGCGGATGCGCGCGACCTGCTCCTCGATGACGTTGCCGCTGTTCCAGTCGGCAGGAAGGCCCGCCGCCCGGTGCAGGAAGTTCTCGAGCACGTCCTGACCGTACGGCGAGTGCTTCACCTCGGGGTGCCACTGCACGCCGTACAGGCAGCGCTCGTCGTCGGCGAACGCGGCGACCGGGGTCACCGCCGTCGAGGCGAGCACCTGGAAGCCCTCGGGCGCCTGCGACACCTGGTCGCCGTGGCTCATCCACACGTTCTGCTCGACCGGCTGGCCGCCGAGGAGCACGCCGCCGTCGCCGGCGATCACGGCGTCGGTCGCGCCGTACTCGCGCAGGCCGGTGTGCGCGACCTCGCCGCCGAGGGTCTTCGCCATCACCTGGAAGCCGTAGCAGATGCCGAGTGTCGGCACCTTCAGGTCGAAGATGGCGGGGTCGAGCGAGGGCGCTCCGGGCTCGTACACGGACGACGGGCCGCCCGACAGGATGATCCCGACGGGGTTCTTCGCGGCGACCTCGTCGGCCGTGACCGTGTGCGGCACCAGCTCGCTGTAGACGCCGGCCTCGCGCACGCGACGTGCGATGAGCTGGGCGTACTGCGCGCCGAAGTCGACGACGAGGACGGGGCGCGCAGCGGTGTCTGCGCTCATCGGGGGACCTCCTGGGTGGGGGCGGACGGAGAAGAGGGATCGCCGGCGCTCTTGGCCGCGCGCTTCTCGGCGGCCACCTCCTCGCGCTGAGCGAGGTACCGCTTCACGTCGCGGGCGACGAAGTACTCCATGAAGAAGGAGAGGAACGGCACCACGCCGCCGCCGGCGAGCAGGATGAAGCGCCAGAACGGCCAGCGCATGAGGCTCCACACGCGGAAGCACCCGAACAGGTACACGACGTAGAACCATCCGTGCGCGATGAGGATGCCGAGCGAGAGGTTCACGCCGTCGCCGGTCGAGTCGAGGCCGCCCGTCGGGTTCGGCACGACCTCGCGGAACGCGAACAGGCCGTGCGAATCGAGGAAGAACAGCTCCACCGCGAGCGGCGTGTACTTCAGCAGCATCTCCGCGCACAGCAGCAGCAGGCCGACGCCGGTGATGACCGAGCAGACCTGATAGAAGCGGAGCGCCCGGCGGATCTGAGGGAACGAGGAGACCCGCGGCTGTGGCATGGTCCCATTCTACGGGGCGGCTCGCTGGCCATTCGCCGAGGCGGGATGGCCCCTCCCGCGGTTGCGGGAGGGGCCATCCGCTCGTCTGACGGAAGGATCAGGGAGCCGGGTACGGCGTCTCCGAGAGGAGCTTCGCGAGGTGCGCGGCATTGCGCGCGAGGGTCGCGGTGGTCTGCGCGACGGGCTCGGGCGTCTCGTCGAGGTCCTTGTAGTCGGTCGTCTGCATGGCCTCGCCGTTCCAGTAGACGCCGCCCTGCGAAGGGACGGTGTAGCCGACGTCGTTGAGACCCTGGAACAGCGCGGCCGTGATGGCGTGCGCCCCGTCCTCGTTGCCGACCACGACCGTCACGGCGACCTTGCCGGCGAGGATCGGGCGCCCCTCGTCGTCGGTCTCCGACAGCTCCGCGTCGAGGCGCTCCAGCACGCGCTGCGCGACGCTCGACATGTGGCCGACCCAGGTCGGGGTGGCGAGCACGAGGATGTCGGCGGCGAGGACCTGCTCGCGGAGCGTCGGCCACTGGTCGCCCTCCCCCATGTCGGCCTCGACGCCCGGCTTCACGTCGTAGTCGACGACACGCACGATCTCCCCCGCGACCCCGTGCGGAGCGAGCGCGTCCAGCACCTGCTGAGCGAGGACGTCCGTGCTGGACACGGCGGGCGAGGGCTTGAGCGAGCAGTTCAGGGCGAGTGCGCGGAGCATGTCGATCCTTCCGTTGGGGTGTGCCGCCACGCTAGCCACCCCGATCGCTGTCGCGACAGGGGTTGACGGACTTCGCTCTCGGACCGGCGCGCTCTTCAGGGACGACCCATGACGCGTCGAGCTGCCTCCTTCCCGAATCGACGTTCGTACTCCTGCCGCAGGAGTTCGAGCTGCTCGCGCTCGCGGTTGCTGATCGGCTCGGCCGCCCCGGCGGCGATCTCCCGTCGCAGCGCGCTGATGCTCTGCCGGGTGCGGAGGGTCTCCCCTTCCTCGGTTCCGGCATCCTGCAGCTGCGCGATCGTCTTGGTGATCATGGCGAGCTCCATCGGCGTCGCCTCCGCGGAAAGGGCGAGCAGCGCCTCGTTGGCCACTTCGCGGTCCGACTGCCTGCTCGAGGCCGCCATCTCCAGCGCCCACTGCGCGCGGTTCCACCACTGCTCGCGCGCGCCGTTCTCCTGTGCAATGCGCGTCGACCGATAGGCCGGACCGAACGCGATCAACGCGGCGATGATCGCGAGGATGCCCGCCATCGGGGCTCCGGTCCAGAAGGCGAACCAGAAGTCGTCTCCCACCGACCAGGGCCAGACGACGCGGCCGATGACCGCGCCGAGGATCAGCCCCACGACCAGCGCGCCGGCCGTGACGGCGATCCACCGCCTCCTCGTCATGCGGGGAGTGTATTGCGGACCGCGGACATCCGCAGCGGGCCTACTCCTCGTCGGGGTCGACGCCGGCGATCGCCTCGAGCTCGCGCTCCCAGTCGTCCTTGGCGAGCCGGTACCAGAGGTAGAACGAGAACCCGGCGAAGACCGCCCACTCGGCGGCATAGAAGAGGTTCAGCCAGTTGACCGCGCCGCTCTCCTGCGGTGCGTGCGACGAGATCGTCTTGAGATCCGTCTCGACGAGGCCCGCGACCGGATCGTCGGAGGTGAGGTACTGGCGGTAGACGTCGATGTGCGCGCCGTCGATCTCGGTATCGTGCCAGCGCGAGAGGAGCGCGGCAGGGGACATCCGGATCATCTCGGAGATGTCATCGCCCGGGGGCAGCTGGGGCCCCTCATCCGGGATGATACGCCCGGTCAGCTCGGTGCGCTGCCAGTCCGCGACGTGGCGCTGATCCGGCGCGACGTAGGCCGCTTCCGCGCGCTTCTCGAGCTGCGCGGCCGCGGCGTCCGCCTCGTCACGCGAGTCGGACCATCCGATGGCCACCGCGATCGACCGAGCTTCGGGGGACGCGTCGACGCTGAACTGCCCGGTCACCCAGTAGCCCTCGGCGCCGTCGTCGTAGCGGGAGGAGACGACGAGGAAGTCGCCGGGAACCCACTGCCCCTCGACCGCCACCTTCTGGCCCACGAGCGAATCGTCGAGGTACTGCCCCGGCTGCACGACCTCGTCGATGGGCCGGATGATCTCGGTCGCGCCGGACTCGGGCCGGTCGGTGTCGATCGCGCGGACGAGCTGCCACTGCAGCAGCCACGAGAAGACGCCCGCCACGACGAGGCACAGCACCAGCATCGCGATCCACCGCGGGCGGAGCATGACCTCGCGCAGGGTCGGTGGGAAGACCTCCCCCTGCGTCGAGGTGCTCTCGGATGGCGCGGGGTCGGGCATCAGCGCGGCGGGTTGACGACGACGTCGACGCGCTGGAACTCCTTGAGGTCCGAGTAGCCGGTCGTCGCCATGGACTTGCGCAGCGCGCCGATGAGGTTCGCGGTGCCGTCGGCGACGAGGGCGGGCCCGTAGAGGACCTCTTCGAGCGTGCCGACCTGGTCGACGGTCACGCGGCGTCCGCGGGGCAGGCGGGCGTGGCGCGCCTCGGGGCCCCAGTGCGTGCCGCGGCCGGGAGCATCGGTGGCACGCGCGAGCGCGACGCCGAGCATCACGGCGTCGGCGCCCATGGCGAGCGCCTTGACGAGGTCGCCGGAGGTGCCGACGCCGCCATCCGCGATGACGTGCACGTAGCGTCCGCCCGACTCGTCGAGGTAGTCGCGGCGCGCGCCGGCGACGTCGGAGACGGCCGTGGCCATGGGGGTCGAGAGTCCGAGGGTGGCGCGCGTGGTCGACGCCGCTCCCCCGCCGAACCCGACGAGCACACCCGCCGCGCCCGTGCGCATGAGGTGGAGAGCGGCGGTGTACGTGCCGACGCCGCCGACGATGACGGGCACGTCGAGCTCGTAGATGAACTCCTTGAGGTTCAGCGGCTCTTCGGCGCTGGACACGTGCTCGGCCGACACGGTCGTGTCGCGGATGACGAAGAGGTCGACGCCCGCGTTGACCACGGTCTCGTAGTGCTCCTGCGTGCGCTGCGGCGACAGGGCGCCGGCGACGACGACGCCGGAGTCGCGGATCTCGGAGAGGCGCGCGGTGATGAGCTCGGGCTTGATCGGCTCGGCGTACAGCGCCTGCATGCGCGCGATGGCGGAGCGCTCGGGCAGCGAGGCGATCTCGGCGAGGAGCGGCTCCGGGTCTTCGTAGCGCGTCCAGAGGCCCTCGAGGTCGAGCACGCCGAGGCCGCCGAGCTTGCCCAGCGCGATGGCTGTCTGGGGGCTGACGACCGAGTCCATGGGCGCGCCCAGGACGGGGATGTCGAACGAGTACGCGTCGATGGCCCATGCCGTCGAGACGTCTTCGTGGCTTCGGGTGCGCCGCGAGGGCACGACCGCGATGTCGTCGAACGTGTAGGCGAGTCGCCCTCGCTTGCCGCGGCCCAGCTCGATGTCACTGCTCACCCGCCCAGCCTACCCGCCGTGCCGGACAGGCTGGTTTCCCGCCCCGGACGCGGAGCGGCCGAGGAGCCAGTCCTCCCCCGGGAGTTGAGCGGCTGAGCGCCAGCCCTCCCCCGGACGTTGAGCGACCGAGCGCCAGCGAGGAAGACGAAACGCGGTGACCCGCCCTCAGGGCCGGTCACCGCGTTTCGTCTCGCTCCGCTCGCTCGACGTCCGAGCGGCTGCGGCTCAGCGCTTGTAGTTCGGCGCCTCGACGACGATCTGCACGTCGTGCGGGTGCGACTCCTTGAGCCCCGCCGAGGTGATGCGCACGAACTTGCCGCGGGCCTTGAGCTCTTCGACCGTGCGCGAGCCGACGTAGAACATCGACTGACGCAGGCCGCCGACGAGCTGGTACACGACCGCCGACACCGGGCCGCGGTAGGGAACCTGGCCCTCGATGCCCTCGGGGATCAGCTTGTCGTCCGTCGGAACGTCCGCCTGGAAGTAGCGGTCCTTGGAGTAGGACGTCTGCTTGCCGCGCGTCTGCATGGCGCCGAGCGAGCCCATCCCGCGGTACTGCTTGTACTGCTTGCCGCCCTGGAAGACGACCTCGCCCGGCGACTCGTCGGTGCCGGCGAGGAGCGAGCCGAGCATGACCGTGTCGGCCCCGGCCACGAGCGCCTTCGCGATGTCACCCGAGTACTGCAAACCGCCATCCGCGATGACCGGGACGTCGGCCGCACGAGCGGCGAGCGAAGCCTCGTAGATCGCGGTGACCTGCGGCACGCCGACGCCCGCGACGACGCGCGTGGTGCAGATCGAGCCCGGCCCGACGCCCACCTTCACGGCGTCGACGCCCGCGTCGATGAGCGCCTGGGCGCCCTCGCGCGTGGCGATGTTGCCGCCGATGACGTCGATGTGCGCGAACGTCTCGTCGGCCTTGAGCCGGCGGACGATGTCGATGACGCCCTGCGACTGGCCGTTCGCGGTGTCGACGACGATGACGTCGACGCCCGCGTCGCGCAGCGCCTCGGCGCGCTCCCACGCGTCGCCGAAGAAGCCGATGGCCGCGCCGACGCGGAGGCGTCCCTGGTCGTCCTTCGTGGCGAGCGGGTACTGCTCGCTCTTGTCGAAGTCCTTGATGGTGATGAGGCCGGCGAGCTTGCCATCGTCGTCGATGAGCGGGAGCTTCTCGATGCGGTGCTTCGCGAAGAGGTTCATGACGTCTTCCGCGGCGATGCCGACCGGACCCGTGACGAGGCCCTCGGTGGTCATGACGTCCTTGACGCGGGTGACCGAGCGGCGACGCTCCGACACGAAGCGCATGTCGCGGTTCGTGATGATGCCGGTCAGGCGCCCATCGGCGTCGACGACGGGGAGGCCCGAGATGCGGTACTTCGCGCACATCGCGTCGACCTCGGCGATCGTCGCGTCGGGCGACGTCGTGATCGGGTCGGTGATCATGCCCGACTCGCTGCGCTTCACGCGGTCCACGGCGTTGGCCTGGTCGGCGATCGAGAGGTTGCGGTGCAGGATGCCGATGCCGCCCTGGCGCGCGAGCGCGATCGCCATGCGAGCTTCGGTGACGGTGTCCATGGCGCTCGAGAGGAGCGGGACGGCGACCCGGATGCGGCGTGTGAGGCGCGACGACGTGTCCGCCTCGCTGGGGATGACATCCGTGTGCCCCGGGAGGAGCAGGACGTCGTCGTAGGTCAGTCCTACGAAGCCGAACGGGTCGTGTTCTGTCATTGGGGGTGTCTCCTGCCGACGCGGTGAGGGCTGCTCCGGTACGGGAAAGGATCACCATCCCGTGCAGGAATTCTACCGGCGTGTCTGGGAGCGACGTTCTGCCCCCTCACACCGCGCGCTCAGGTAGCGGGTGGATGGCCGCGGCTGGGTCGGGTGCGGATGGCCGAACCCGGCCCCGGCCATCCGCCGTCGTCAGCCGACGCGCGCGGCCCGGAGCCGGGCCATCCGCCGCCCGAGCAGGCCGTGGCGCGGACCGAAGAGGTAGACGAGCGTGAACACCACGCCCTGCACGAGGATGACGAGCGCGCCCGACGCCGCATCGAGCCAGAAGCTGAGGTAGATGCCGACGACCGAGCTCGCGGCCGAGAGGGCGGGGGCGATGATGAGCATCCGCCCGAACCGGTCGGTGAGCAGGTGCGCGGTGGCTCCCGGGATGATCAGCATCGCCACGACGAGGATCACGCCGACCACCTGCAGCGCGACGACCGACGTCAGCGCGAGCACGCCCAGCAGGATGGCCCCGAGCAGCCGCGGGGAGAGGCCGATCGCGAACGCATGCGTGGGGTCGAACGCGTAGAGGGTGAGGTCGCGGCGCTTCACGAGCAGCACCGCGAGCGCGACGGCGGCGAGCACTCCGATCTGGATGAGGTCGCCGTCGGACACGCCGAGGATGTTGCCGAAGATGATGTGGTTGAGGTCGGTCTGGCTCGGCGTCACCGAGATGAGGACGAGCCCGAGCGCGAACAGCGTCGTGAAGACGATGCCGATGGCGGCGTCCTCCTTCACGCGGCTCGTGTCGCGGAGCACGCCGATGAGCGCGACGGCGAGGAGCCCGAATGCGAGCGCCCCGAGCGCGAACGGCGCGCCGACGATGTAGGCGAGCACGACCCCCGGCAGCACCGCGTGCGAGACCGCGTCGCCCATCAGCGACCAGCCGACGAGCACGAGCCAGCACGACAGCAACGCGCACACGATCGCGGCGACGACGGTGGCGGCGAGCGCGCGCAGCATGAAGTCGTACTGCAGCGGCTCGAGGAGGAGGTCGAGCGGGCTCATGCGACGCCTTCCAGTCCGAACGCCTTCGCGAGGTTCTCCGGGCGCAGCGCGACGTCGACCGGTCCGTGGAAGAGGGGGCGGCGCAGCAGCAGGACGGCCTCGTCGGCCAGCTGCGGAAGCGCATGCAGGTCGTGGGTCGAGACGAGCACCGCGCAGCCATCCGCCGCGAGCTCTCGCAGCAGGCGCACGATCGTCGCCTCGGAGCGCTTGTCGACGCCGGCGAACGGCTCGTCGAGGAGGAGGATCCGCGCGCCCTGCGCGATGCCGCGCGCGACGAACGCGCGCTTCCGCTGGCCGCCGGAGAGCTGGCCGATCTGCCGGTCGGCGAGGTCCGCGAGGTCGACCCGCTCGAGCGCTGTGGCGACGGCGGCCCGGTCCTCCGGGCGGGGGCGCCGCGTGATGCCCTGGCGCCCGAACCTGCCCATCATCACGACGTCGCGGACGGAGACGGGGAACGCCCAGTCGACGTCCTCGCTCTGCGGCACGTAGCCGACGACGCCGCGCCGCCGGGCGGTCGCGGGCGAGCCACCCTCGATGCGCACCCTCCCCTCGTCCGGGCGGATGAGCCCCAGCGCGGTCTTGAACAGCGTCGACTTGCCGGAGCCGTTCATGCCGATGAGCGCGGTCACGCGGCCGGGCTCGACGGCGATCGACGCCCCGTCGAGGGCGAGGATGTCGCCGTACCGCACGGTGATGTCGGCGAGTTCGATGGCGGGGGTCATCCCGTGAGCCCTTCCACGATGAGGTCGACGTCGTGTCGGATGAGATCGAGATACGTCGGCACCGGGCCGTCGGCCTCGGACAGGGAGTCGACGTAGAGGGTGCCGCCGAACGCGGCGCCCGTCGCCTCGACCACGCGCTGCATGGGCTTGTCCGAGACCGTCGACTCGCAGAACACGGCCGGCACGTCGCGGTCGTCGACGAACTCGGTGACGGCGGCGATCTGCTGCGGCCGCGCCTGCTGCTCGGCGTTCACCGGCCAGATGTACGCCTCGGCGAGGTCGGCGTCGCGGGCGAGGTACGAGAAGGCGCCCTCGCACGTGACGAGCGCGCGCTCGTTCTCCGGCAGCGGCGCGAGGGCGGCGACGAGCTCGTCCGCCACGGCCTGCAGCTCGCCGCGGTACGCCGCGCCGTTGGCCGCGTACGCGTCGGCGTGCGCGGGGTCGAGGTCGCTGAAGGCGGCGACGATGTTGTCGACGTAGATCCGCGCGTTCGCCGGACTCATCCACGCGTGGGGGTTCGGATGGTCGGTGCCCTCGATCGAGATCGGCTCCACCCCGTCCGACACGACGACGTGCGGGGCGTCGACCGCATCGACGAACTGCGCGAACCAGGCCTCGAGCCCCATGCCGTTGTCGAGGACGAGCGCGGCGTCCGCGGCGCGGCGCATGTCGCCGGGGGTCGGCTCGTAGCCGTGGATCTCGGCGCCGACCTTCGTGATCGACTGGACGGCGAGGTGCTCCCCCGCGACGTTCTGCGCGATGTCGGCGAGCACCGTGAACGTCGTGAGCACCACCGGGCGGCCGTCGCCCTCCGCCGCGGGCTGCGCCGCGCAGGCGGACAGCAGCGCGGCGACCGCGAGGAGCGCGGCACCGGCGACCCGACGATTTTTCGGCATACCGAAAAATTAGAGCCGCGCGCCCTCCGGGGCAAGCGGCACGCGCGGATCCACCCGACCACCCGGTTTGCCAGTGCGGGCGACACGCTTCCGGTGCCGAAACCGTGCCACCCGCACTGGCGAAGCGAAGAGGCCTCGCCTCAGCCGACCGGATCCGCCACTGGAGCCGCCTGCCGCGAGCGCCGGGCGTTCTGCACCATGTCGAACGAGAGCACCGCGAGCGCGACCCACACGATGCCGAACCCGATCCACCGCTCAAGGGGCATGGGCTCGCCGAGCACGACCACGCCGCACAGGAACTGCAGGATCGGCGCGATGAACTGCAGCAGCCCGATCGTCGTCAGCGAGACGCGCCGCGCGCCGGCCGCGAAGAGCAGCAGCGGGATGGCCGTGGCCACGCCCGCGAGCGACAGCATCACCGTGTGCAGGATGCTGACCGACCCGTACGTGAGCCCCGTCGTCATCGCGACGACCACGAGCTGCACGACCGCGACCGGCGTCAGCCAGGCCGTCTCGATCGCGAGGCCGCTGACGGCGTCCACCGCGCCGCCGATGCGGTTCTTCACGAGGCCGTAGAACCCGAACGAGGCGGAGAGGAGGAGCGAGATCCACGGCACCGACCCGTACGCGATGACGATCACGGCCACCGCGACCGCGGCGATCCCGATCGCCGCCCACTGCGCGGGCCGCAGCCTCTCGTGCAGCACGAGCACGGCCAGCAGCACCGTCACGATCGGGTTGATGAAGTACCCGAGGCTCGACTCGATGACGTGTCCGGTGAGCGTCGCGATGAGGAACGTCTGCCAGTTCACGTAGATGAGCACGCCCGCGATCGCCGTCCACAGCGCGAGTCGACGATTCCGCAGCACCGCGGCCATCCGCCCCCAGCCGCGCGTGACGGTCAGCAGCAGAGCGCAGAACACGAGCGACAGCAGCACCCGCCACGCGACGACCTCCCACGGACCGGTCGGCGCCAGCAGCACGAAGTACAGCGGTAGCACGCCCCAGAGCAGATAGGCGCCGAAGCCGTATCCGGTGCCGAGCATCCGCTCGCGGTCGGGGGCGGATGGCGCGGGTCCGGTCATCCCTCCAGGTTACGTCGGGAGACCCGGCCGAGGCGCTCCGCGGCCCGCCGCCGACGCCCGCGGGAGCGGTCGGCTGGCTCGTGCGCGCGGCCCGGAGCCTGCTCGAGGGTCTGCCCGTCGCCGCGCTCCTCCACCCGCACCCGCCGCGCGGGGAGCGACTCGCCCCGTCGGGAGACGTACGCGACGAGACGCTCGCGCACGAGGCAGCGGAGGTCCCACAGGTCGCCGGAGTTCGCCGCGGTCACCGTCGCGCGCACCTGCACGGCGTCGGCGCGGGCGTCGACCATGACGAGACCGGCCGAGCGGCCATCCCACGAGGGAGCGGACTCGACGACGCGCTGCAGCTCCGCGCGGAGGCCGTCGAGGTCGACTCCCCAGTCCACGTCGATGAGCACGACGCCGGTGAGCTGCGTCTGCGAGCGCGTCCAGTTGGCGTAGGGCGTGGTCGTGAAGTAGGTCGACGGCAGCACGAGGCGCCGGTCGTCCCAGATCTGAACGACGACGTAGGTGAGGGTGAGCTCCTCGACGACGCCGAACTCGCCGTCCACCTCGACGGTGTCGCCCACGCGCAGCGCGTCGGAGAACGCCAGCTGCATGCCGGCGACGACGTTGCCGAGCGTGGACTGCGCGGCGATGCCGGCGACGATCGATGCGACGCCGGCCGACGCGAGCAGCGAGGTCCCGAAGCTCTCCGCGCCCGGGATCGTCATGAGGATCGTGCCGGCGGTGAGCACCACGACGACCACGATGACGAGCCGCCGGATGATGAGGATCTGCGTGCGGCGACGGCGCAGCGTGTAGTCGGCATCGCCATCCGGAACGCTGCGCGCGAGCAGGCCGTCGACGAGGAAGAGCAGGATGCTCGCGATGAGCCAGCCGATCGTGATGATCGAGGCGAGCTTCAGGGTGTAGCGGATGGCGCCGGCCAGGGCGGGCGCGACCTGCTCGAGCGGCTGCGCGGTCGCCACCCAGAGGCCGACCGCCAGGATGGTCCAGAACAGCGGCGAGCGCAGTCGACGGGAGAGCCGCGTGAAGAGCTCGCGACGGCGCCCAAGGGTGCGCATGACGACCCCGAGCACCCAGGTGCACACGAACGCGGCGGCGAGCGCGGCCGCCACGGCGATGGCGACGGTACCCCACCCCCAGGCGAGCGAGGCGGCGTCCACGGGCTGTTCGACGTCGAGAGGGAGCATCCGTCCACGCTAACGACGCCGACCTCCGTGGATGCAGAAAGGCCCGGCGCCGAAGCGCCGGGCCTTTCCGAAGGCTGTCGTCAGCGGACGACGACCGCGAGCACGTCGCGGGCCGAGAGCACCAGGTACTCGTCGGCGCCGAACTTGACCTCGGTTCCGCCGTACTTGCTGTACAGGACGCGGTCGCCGACGGCGACGTCGAGCGGAACGCGGTTGCCGTTGTCGTCGATGCGGCCGGGACCCACGGCCACGACCTCGCCCTCCTGGGGCTTCTCCTTGGCGGTGTCGGGGATGACCAGACCGCTGGCGGTGGTCTGCTCGGCCTCGACCTGCTTGATGACGATGCGGTCCTCGAGCGGCTTGATGGAAACCGACACGGTGTACCTCTTCTTTCGTTGCTTCGACGGAAGACTGGTTCGCACTCTCATGCCGAGAGTGCTAATGCCAGCATAGGACGACGCCTGGCACTCATGCAACGCGAGTGCCAACGCGCGTCGCGAGCGGGGGCGGTCGTCCGGCGGCACGGGAGAATGGGACTCATGGATCAGGGAGAACTCGACGCGCTGCTCACCTCCGAGGGGCTCGCGCTGCTCGACGCCCTCGACCCCGTCGAGACGACCGCCGACGTCGCCCGCGCGGTCTCCCGCCTGCGCGCGGAGGGACACTCCCCCGACCTCGTCTCCGCCGTCGTCGGCCAGTCGCGGCTGCGCCTGCGCGCCGAGGCGAAGTTCGGCCCGTTCGCCTCGCGCATGCTGTTCACGCGCGCGGGTGTCGAGCAGGCGACGCGGATGGCCGTGGCCGCGCACCACGCGGCGCGCTTCCGTCGGGCGGGCATCGGCCGGGTCGCCGACCTCGGCTGCGGCATCGGCGGCGACGCGCTCGCGTTCGCCGGCAGCGGGCTCGACGTGCTCGCGGTCGATGCCGATCCGGTGACCGCCGCCCTCGCCGCCTACAACCTCCGCCCGTTCGGGGATGCGGTCGAGGTGCGCTCCGCCCGCGCGGAAGAAGTCGACCTGGCCGGGTGGGACGCCGTCTGGCTCGACCCGGCCCGGCGCACGGCCGGGCACTCCGAGACGCGGCGCGTGGCGCCATCCGATTACTCGCCGTCGCTTGACTGGGCGCACGAGCTGGGCGAGCGGATGCCCGTGGGCATGAAGCTCGGACCAGCGCACGACCGCGAGGCGATTCCGGACGGCGTCGAGGCGCAGTGGGTGAGCGTGGACGGGTCCACCGTCGAGGTCGTGCTGTGGTCGGGCGCGCTCGCCCGCGAGGGCGTGGGGCGCGCGGCACTCGTCATCCGCGGCGAGGCCTCGCACGAGCTCACCAGTGCGGGCGACACGGAGGACGAGCCGGTGCGCGAGCTCGGGGCGTTCCTGCACGAGCCCGAGGGTGCGGTCATCCGCGCGCGGCTGGTCGGCGAGGTGGCGCGGTCGCTCGAGGCGGGGCCGGTGGCGCCGGGCATCGCGTACCTCACGGGCGACGCGGCGGTGACGACGCCGTTCGTGACGTCGTTCCGCGTGCGCGAGACGCTCCCCGCCGATGCGAAGGCGCTCGCGAAGGCCCTGCGCGCGCGAGGCATCGGCACGCTGGAGATCAAGAAGCGCGGCGTCGACATCGACCCGGCGCTGTTCCGGAAGAAGCTGAACCTGCGGGGCGACGAGTCCGCGACGCTGTTCGTGACGCGCATCGGCGGCAAGCGGACGGCCATCCTTGCCGACCGCGTGTGAGGCACGCGGACGTCGAGCGAGCGAAGCGAGACGACACGCCGCAACCCTTCCCCGGGACCCCGGGAGGGGCCATCCGAATCACAGCAGCCCCGGCACCGCCAGCACCGGCGTCTCCCCCAGCTGACCGAGAATCCACACCGCCCACACGCTGCAGCCCACGAGCGCGGCGATGCCGAGACCGAAACCCCACCACGCCATCGAGCGGTCCGCGTGCCGGCGGACGAGCGCGATGACGGCGAGCACGACGGCGACCAGAGCGAGCGGCGCCACCCACGGCGTGAACCAGGATGTCGGCAGCGCGAACATCCCGAGCATGAGCGCGGGCGTCGAGAGCGAGATCCGGCGGCGGACCACCGGGATCGCGGAGGACACCTCGTTCAGCAGCTCGTCGTCGTCGAGCTGTGCGGCGTCCTCGGGCTCGGTCATGGCACCGGCGCGACCTGGATCTCGGTGACGGGCAGCGTGGAGTCCGCGCCGAACGCGAGCGTCGACGGGCGGCGTCCGCTCTGGATGAGCTCCGACGCGAGCGCGGCGATCATCGCGCCGTTGTCGGTGCAGAGGCGCAGCGGCGGGATGCGCACGGTGACGCCGGCGGCCTCCGCGCGGGCGAGCGCGACCTCGCGCAGGCGGCGGTTCGCGATGACCCCGCCGCCGAGCAGCAGGCGCGGTACGCCGTGCTCGGCGCACGCGTCGAGGGCCTTGGTCACGAGAACGTCGACCACGGCCTCGCGGAAGCTCGCCGCGACATCCGCCATCGGGATGGCCTCGCCCTCGGCCTCGCGCTGCTCCGTCCACCGCGCGACGGCGGTCTTGAGGCCGGAGAAGGAGAAGTCCCAGCGGTGCTTCTCGCGGTCGCTCGCCCGCGAGAGGCCGCGGGGGAAGCGGATGGCGTCGGGGTCGCCGCCGACGGCCGCCCGGTCGATCTCGGGGCCGCCCGGGTAGGGCAGCCCGAGGATGCGCGCGACCTTGTCGAACGCCTCGCCGGCGGCGTCGTCCACGGTCTCGCCCAGCAGCTCGACGTCGCTCGTGAGGTCGCGGACGAGCAGCAGCGAGGTGTGCCCGCCCGAGACGAGGAGCGCGACCGTCGGGTACTCGAGCGGCTCGCTGTCGTCGGCGAGGAGGTCCGCGGCGATGTGGCCGACGAGGTGGTTCACGGCGTACAGCGGCTTCTCGAGCGAGACGGCGAGCGCCTTCGCGGCCCCGACACCCACCATGAGCGCGCCGGCGAGACCCGGGCCGCTCGTCACGGCGACGGCATCGACGTCGGCGAGGCGGATGCCGGCCTCGGCCACGGCCTGCTCGATCGCGGGCTGCATCGCCTCGAGGTGCGCGCGTGCGGCCACCTCGGGCACGACGCCGCCGAAGCGTGCGTGCTCGTCCATGGAGCTCGCGATCGTGTTCGACAGCAGCGTGCGGCCGCGGACGATCCCGATTCCGGTCTCGTCGCAGCTCGTCTCGATGCCGAGGACGAGGGGTTCGGCGGGGGTCATGAGCAGGCTCCGGCATCGGCAGGGTCGGGGGTGCGCGCGGCGCGCCACGCGGGGACGTCGAGGCGCATCACGATCGCATCCACATCGTCGGGTTGGTAGTACCCGGGGCGGCGTCCGAGCTCGGTGAAGCCCTCGCTCGCATACAGCGCCTGGGCGACGGGATTGTCCGCGCGCACCTCGAGGAACACCTCGCGCACGCGGCGCCGGTCGGCCTCCTCCACGAGCGAGCGCAGCAGCGCGCGCCCCTGGCCGCGGCCGCGAGCGCTCTCGGCGACGGCGATCGTCTGCACGTCGGCGTCCTTCGAGCCGGGCAGCGCGCGCAGGCCGGCATAGCCGACGACCTGCCCCGCCTGCTCGAGGACGAGATAGTGCCCGTGCTCGGAGCCGAGCTCCTCGCGCATCATCGCCTCGCTCCACGCGTCGGTGGGGAACGATGCGCGCTCGAGCGCGATGATCGGGGGCAGATCGAGGATGGTCGCGGGCCGGATGTTCACGCGCTCACCTTCTTCCGCGGCGCGGGCATCTTCACATCGGGCGACCGCAGGTACAGCGGCTCGTCGACGTCGGGCGCTTCACCGGCGCCGAGGCGGATGGCCGCGACCCGGCCCAGCATCCCGATCGGGATGCGCGTGGCCGCGAAGATCACGGAGTTCGGGAGGAGATGTGCGTTCGGGAGGACCCCTGTGCGGGATTCCTCCTCCTGACTGCTCATCTCCTCCGGAAAGCGCAGGCTCGCGAGCAGGAGGTCCGCCGCGAGGTCGGCGTCACGCGGGCGGAGCTCGGGCCCCGCGACTCGGCGCGGCAGGCGCCATCCGTCGGGCTCGCCGTAGACCGAGATCGCGTTCTCCCGACGGCGGGCGTCGGTGGTCACGGCGAATCCGCCGTCGGGATGCGTCTCGAGGAGCTCCAGTGCGACGGCGTCGTGGCTCACGACGGGCAGCACGGGGATGCCGCGGCCCAGTGCGAATACGCGCGCGGCGGCGATGCCGATGCGCAGGCCGGTGAACGGCCCCGGTCCCATTCCCGCCGCGACATGCGTGATGTCGCCGGCCGCGACGCCCGCGTCGGCGAGCGCGCGCTCGAGGAGCGTGCCGATCACCTCGGCGTGCCCGAGGGCGTTCTCGCTCTCGACGGCGGAGCGGATCTCGCCGTCGGGCGCGACGACCGCCGCGCCCGAGCCGAGGGAGGTGTCGACGGCCAGGATCATGCCCTCCAGCGTAGTTTCCCGGGCCTCGGGAACGCCGGGAACGCGCGGAGGGCCCGGCCCTACGCCTCTACGAGCGCCGCGCGGTACTTGGCCTCGGCGAGCGCGCCGACGCGGGAGTGCCGTCGACCGTAGCCGAGGTAGATCACCGCGCCCACGACCATCCAGCAGGCGAAGGCGATCCAGGTGCTCGCCGACAGCTGCGACATGAGCGCGAGGCAGGTGAGCGCGCCGAGCACGGGGATGACCGGGAAGAGCGGCACCCGATACGTGCGCGGCAGCTCCGGGCGGCGGTAGCGCAGCACGATCACGGCGATGTTGACGACGGTGAACGCGGCGAAGGTCCCGATGCTCGTGGCGTTCGCGAGCTCTCCGAGGGGCACGACGCCGGCGGCGACGGCGATGACGATCCCGACGATGAGGGTGCCGACGACCGGCGTCTGAGTGCGCGGCGAGATCCGGCCGAGCACGCGCGGCACGAGGCCGTCGCGCGACATCGTGAGGAGGATCCGCGTCTGTCCGTAGAGCACGGTGAGCACGATGCTCGCGAAGGCGATGAGCGCGCCGAGCGAGAAGACCACGCCGAACCAGGGCTGCCCGGTGACCTCGGCGAGCACGGTGACGAGGCCGTTCTCGCGGAACCACGACGCCTCGCGCGCGCCGATCGCCGCGACGGCGACCACCACGTAGATCACCGTGACGAGACCCATGCCGAGCAGGATGGCCCGAGGCAGATCGCGGGTCGGGTTGCGTGCTTCCTCTCCCGCGGTGGACGCGGCATCGAAGCCGATGTACGAGAAGAACAGCACGGCGGCGGCGCCCGTGACACCGGGGAAGAACGTGTCGAACATGCCGGAGAAGTGATCGATCCGGAACGCCGTGAATGCGACGGCGGCGAAGAACAGCAGCACGACGATCTTGAGGAGGACGAGCACGGTGTTGATCCATGCCGCTTCGCGTACGCCTCGCAGCAGCAGCACCATCGCGAGGATCACGAGGAGGAATGCGCTGAGGTTGAACACGCCGCCCTCCGCCGAGGGGTCCGAGGCGATGGCGGTGGGGAGCGACAGGTCGAAGATCGCGAGCGTCTCGTCCACGTACTGCCCGGCGCCCGCCGCGACCGCGGCCACCGAGACGCCGTACTCCAGCACGAGACACCAGCCGACGACCCATGCGACGCCCTCACCGAGGGTGACGTAGGCGTATGAGTAGCTCGATCCGGAGACGGGCACGGCGCCCGCCATCTCCGCGTACGACAGCGCGGACAGCAGCGCCGGGATGGCCGCGAGGAGCACGCTCATCCAGATGCCGGGACCGGCATGCGGGATCTGCTCCGCAAGCAGCGCGAGGATGCCGGTGCCGAGCGTCGCCCCGACGGAGATCATCGCGAGCTGGATCATCGAGAGGTGGCGGCCCAGCGTGCCCGGGCCCTCGCTCGAGGTGCCGGCTTCGGCGACGAGCATGCCGATCGTGCGACGGCGCAGGAGCTGCGCCGCCAGAGAGGGGCGGGTCATGCGGCGGTGCGCCGCTCGATCCGGACGACGCGCGGGGCGTCTTCGTCGAGCTCGGCCGATGCGCGCGACAGGTCGCCGCACATCGTGTCGGAGCCGCGGCCGCCGACGGGCCGCGTGATCTCCACGTCCCACCACACGTCGCGCAAGCCCTCGACCTTGTCGCGGCCCCACTCCATGACGACGACGGAGCCGTCCACGTCGATGTCGAGATCGTCGAGCTCGAGCGCCGACGACAGGCGGTAGGCGTCGGCATGCACGAGCGGCACTCCCCCGACGAGCGACGGGTGCGTGCGCGCGATGACGAAGGTGGGGCTCTGGATGGGCCCGCGCACGCCGAGCTTCTCGGCGAGGCCGCGCGTCAGCGTCGTCTTGCCCGCGCCGAGCGGCCCGGTGAGGACGACGAGGTCGCCCGCTTCCAGGTGCGCGCCGAGGCGGCGCCCGAGCTCTTCCATGTCGGATGCGGTGGGCACGTCGTGCGTGCCGAGCAGGTCGTCGGGAATCATCCCGTCACCCTCCGTGCCACGCGCGGACCGATGCGCGTGACGATCTCGTAGTTGATGGTGGACGCGGCCTCCGCCCACTCCTCGACCGCCGGCGTCCCCGCGCTCGGATCGCCGAAGAGCACGACCTCGTCGCCGATCTCGACGGGAAGGTCGCCCACCTCGACGACGAACTGGTCCATGGCGATGCGGCCGCAGACGCGCAGGCGCTCCCCGCGGATGGCCACCGGCGCGACATCCGATGCCTGCCGCGGGATGCCATCCGCGTAGCCGAGCGGCACGAGCGCGAGGGTCGTCTCGCATGCCGTCCGGTGCACATATCCGTAGGAGACGCCCTGCCCCTCGGACACCCGGCGCACCGCGGCGACCCGGCCGGTGAGCGTCATGACCGGCCGCAGCCCGAGGTCCGCCGAGGTCGCGTCGTCGAACGGCGAGAGACCGTAGATGCCGAGACCGACGCGCACGGCGTCGAACCGCGCGGCGGGCAGGCGGATGGCCGCCGCAGTCGCGGCGAGGTGGCGGATGGCCGGGGCCAGGCCCGCCGCCGATGCTGCGGCGAGCGCTCCCTCGAAGACGCCGACCTGGTCGAGGTCGTCGGCGTCGCTCGTGCCGGACAGGTGGCTGAAGACGCCCTCGACGACGAGGCGCCCGTCGCGCTCGAGGCGTGCGGCTTCGGCGAATGCGTCGGCCCAGTCCGCGGGGGCGAGCCCGTTGCGGCCGAGCCCGGTCTCGACCTTCAGGTGCACACGCGGCGCGCCGGTGCCGGCCGCGTCGCCCGCACGGGCGATCGCCTCGAGCTGCGGGATGCGCGAGACGCCGAGCTCGAGGCGGGCGTGCGCCGCGGCGACGAAGTCCTCGTTCGGGTCGTGCAGCCAGGCGATGATCGGCGCGTCGATGCCGACGGCGCGCAGGGCGAGCGCCTCGGGGATCTCCGCCACGCCGAGCCGCGTCGCACCGCCCTCGAGCGCTGCGCGGGCGGCGGTCTCGGCGCCGTGCCCGTAGGCGTCGGCCTTCACGACGGCGATGAACTCGCGCGTGCCGGCGACCTCCCGCAGGTGGCGCACGTTGTGGACGATGGCGGCGCGGTCGATGACGGCCTCGCGCATGGGCGATTCTCCCCCGCTCACGAGGCGGGGCCATCCGTCGGGGCAGCACCCGGACCATCCGTCGCGGCAGCACCCGGACCATCCGGCCCCTCGGCGACGACGTACGCGACGGCGAGGCCGGCGTCGTGGGAGAGCGAGAGGTGCACGGCGGTCACGCCGCGGGCGGCGATCGCGTCGGCGGTGGCGCCGGTGAACTCGAAGCGCGGGGCCTCGCGTTCGCCGTTGCGGGCGACCTCGGCCTCGGTCCAGGTGAGGCCCTCGGATCCGCCGAGCGCCTTGATGAGCGCCTCCTTCGCGGCGTACCGCGCGGCCAGCGACCGGAGCGGCAGCGGCCGCTCGGCGGGCGTGAAGAGGCGCTCGCGCAGGCGCGGCGTGCGCGTGAGGGTGCGCTCGAACCGCGCGATGTCGACCACGTCGACGCCGATTCCGACGATCATGCTGCTGCCCTTCTCCCGCCCAGACGACATCGTCTCACCGGAAGGACACGCTTTTCCGCGTTGGACGGTGTCGCGTCGGTGAGACGACATCGTCTGGCGGATGGTTACGGAGGCCGACGGGACGACGCCCGCGGGGCCGTACGGGGGCGCGGACGCCCCCGCACCGGCTCACTCGACCGTGACGGACTTCGCGAGGTTGCGGGGCTGGTCGACGTCGAGGCCCTTCGCCGTGGCGAGGCCCATGGCGAAGATGTGCAGCGGCACGACCGAGAGCACCGGCTCGAACAGCGGTGCTGCGAGCGGCACGCGCAGCACCTCGTCGGCGAAGGGCAGCACGGCGGCGTCGCCCTCCTCCGCCACCGCGATCACGCGCGCGCCGCGGGCGCGGATCTCCTCGATGTTCGAGATGACCTTCGAGTGCAGCGTCGCGCCGTCGCGCGGCGAGGGCACCATGACGAACACCGGCTGACCGGGCTCGATGAGCGCGATCGGCCCGTGCTTCAGCTCGCCGGCGGCGAAGCCCTCCGCGTGGATGTACGACAGCTCCTTGAGCTTCAGCGCACCCTCGAGCGCGATCGGGAAGCCCACGTGACGCCCGAGGAACAGCACCGAGCGGGTGTCGGTCATCCAGTGCGCGAGCTGCTCGATGCGGCCCTGCTCGTTGTCGAGGATCCACTGGATCTTCTCCGGCAGCGCCTCGAGCTCCTCGATCGCCTCCACGCCGACCTCGGCCGACAGCGCGCCGCGCACGCGGCCGACATGCAGCGCCAGCAGGTAGAGCGCGGTGATCTGCGCGACGAACGCCTTCGTCGATGCGACCGCCACCTCCGGGCCGGCGTGCGTGTAGACGATCGCGTCCGACTCGCGCGGGATGGTCGCCCCCTGCGTGTTGCAGATGGAGAGGGTCTTCGCGCCGAGGCGCGCGGCCTCCTTGACCGCCATGAGCGTGTCCATCGTCTCGCCCGACTGGCTGATGGACACCACCAGCGTGTCGGGGCCGACGATCGCGTCGCGGTAGCGGAACTCGTGCGCGAGCTCGACATCGACGGGGATGCGCGCCCACTGCTCGAGCGCGTACTTGCCGACGAGGCCCGCGTAGTACGCCGTGCCGCAGGCGAGGACGATGACCCGGCTGACGCCCTGGAACAGCTCGTCCATGCCGTCGAGCTCGGGGATGACGATCTGCCCGTCGTGCACGCGACCCAGCACCGTCTTCGCGACGGCGTCGGGCTCCTCCGCGACCTCCTTGGCCATGAAGCTCGACCAGCCGCCCTTGTCGGCGGCGGCGGCATCCCACGACACCTCGAACGCCTCGACCTCGACGACGTTGCCGTCGAAGTCCGTCACCGTCACGCCCTCCGGCGTGATGGCGACGATCTGGTCCTGGCCGATCGCGAGCGCGCGGCGGGTGTGCTCGACGAACGCCGCGACATCCGACCCGAGGAAGTTCTCCCCCTCGCCCAGCCCGATGACGAGCGGCGAGTTGCGGCGCGCGCCGACGACGAGGCCCGGGTGGTCCTCGTGCATGGCGAGCAGCGTGAACGCGCCCTCGAGGCGCGCCACCACCGCGCGGAACGCGGCCTGCAGGTCGCCGCCCGCGACCCGGTACTCGCGGCCCAGCAGCACGGCCGCGACCTCGGTGTCGGTCTGGCTGCGGAAGGAGTAGCCCTCCGCCTGGAGCTCGGCGCGCAGCGCGGAGAAGTTCTCGATGATGCCGTTGTGGATCACCGCGAGCTTGTCGTCATCCGCGAGGTGCGGGTGCGCGTTCTCGTCCGTCGGGCCGCCGTGCGTGGCCCAGCGGGTGTGGCCGATGCCGGTCGTGCCCGCGGCGAGCGGGGTCTCCTCCAGCGTCTCGCGCAGACGAGCGAGCTTGCCCGCCTTCTTGCGCATGCCCAGAGCGCCATCCCGGTCGATGACCGCGATGCCTGCGGAGTCATACCCGCGGTACTCCAGACGGGCGAGGCCCGAGAGGAGGATGTCCTGGCTTTCCCGAGGGCCGACGTATCCGACGATTCCACACATGCGCTCAATCCTAGATCTGGCGAGGGATCGGTCCCGCCATGATCGAAGGAGGCGGCATCCGCGCTTTTGATGCATCGGCTTCCTGCGCTCGCCAGTGCGGGCGACACGCTTCGGAGTCCGAAACCGTGTCGCCCGCACTGGCGAACCGAGAAAGGGGGGTCAGCGGCGCACCGTGATCACCGGGTCCTGCTTCCGGCCACGGCGGAGCGCGGACTGGATGAGCGGCAGCACGATCACGATCACGGCGACGAGGATGAGCACGCCGGAGATCGGGCGCGTGATGAACCCGGTCGGGTCGCCGCCGAACAGCAGCAGTGAGCGGCGGATGCTCGACTCGAGGAGCGAGCCCAGCACGAACGCCAGCACGAGCGGCCCGGGCTCGAACCCGAACTTCTTCATGAGGTAGCCGATCGCACCGAACGCGACGACGAGCCCCACGTCGAAGACCGAGTTGTTGATCGTGTACGCGCCGACGAGCGTGATGAGCGCCGTGATCGGGGCGAGGATGGCCGCGCGCACCCGGAGGACGCGGACGAACAGCCCCACGAGCGGCAGCGACATGATGAGCAGCAGCACGTTGCCGATGTACATCGAGTTCACGACGCCCCAGAAGAGCTCGGGGTGCTGGTCGACGAGCTGCGGGCCGGGCGTCACGCCCTGGATGAGCAGCGCGCCGAACATGAGCGCCATGGTCGCGTTGGCCGGGATGCCGAGGGTGAGCAGCGGGATGAACGAGCTCGTCGCGGCCGCGTTGTTGGCGGTCTCGGGGCCCGCGATGCCCTCGACGGCGCCGTGGCCGAAGCGGGAGGGGTCCTTCGCGCGCTTCTTCTCGACGGCGTAGCCCGCCATCGAGGCGATCGTCGCACCGCCGCCGGGGAGCAGGCCGAGGAGGAAGCCGAGCACCGATCCGCGGGCGATCGCGCCGGACGACTGGCGCAGCTCGGAGCGGCTCGGCCAGACGTTCGCGACGTGCGCGGGAGCCATGGCCTCGGCGCGGTGGCGCTCCTCGAGGCTGTAGAGGATCTCGCCGAGGCCGAACAGGCCCATCGCGATCGGCACGAAGTCGATGCCGTCGGCGAGCTGCAGGCTCTCGAACGTGAAGCGCTCGGCGCCCGTGAACGGGTCGCGGCCGACGGTGGCGAGCAGCAGGCCGATGGCCGCGGCGATGATCGCCTTGAGCTTCGAGCCGCTGGAGATCGTGGCGACGAGGAGGATGCCGAGGAGCGCGAGCGCCGCGTACTCGGCGGGCCCGAAGCTCAGGGCCCAGCCGGCGAGGATGGGCGCGAAGATCGTCAGCGCGATGATCGAGACGGTGCCGCCGACGAACGAGCCGATGGCGGCGATGCCGAGCGCGGTGCCCGCCTTTCCGCGTTTGGCGAGCGCGTACCCGTCGAAGACGGTGACGACCGAGCTCGCCTCGCCGGGCAGTCGCAGCAGCACCGAGGTGATCGTGCCGCCGTACTGTGCGCCGTAGAAGATGCCCGCGAGCATGATGATCGCCGTGACCGGCTCGATCCCGTAGGTGAGCGGCAGCAGGATGGCGATGGTCGCCGCGGGGCCGAGGCCCGGCAGCACGCCGACGAGCATGCCGACGACGACGCCGATGAGGCAGTAGAGGAGGTTGAGGGGCTCGAAGACGGTCCCGAAGCCGTCGAGCACGGGCTGGAAGTCCATGATGTCTCCGCGCGTCAGATGAGGTGAGGGATCGACGTCTGCAGCGCGACGACGAACACGAGATAGAAGGCGACCGTGATGAGCACGGACCCGACGATGGTCGAGACCCACTTCTCGTGGCCGAGCACGCGCATCCACAGGAACGCCATCAGCAGCGTCGGGATCTCGAAGCCGATGATCGGCAGCAGCGCGACGAACACGATGAGGCTCGCGAAGCCGGCCGCGGCCATCCACGACGCCCGCCCGAACTTCTCGCCGTCGCCGCCGTGGCGGCCGACGACGATCTGGATGAGCGAGAGCGCGGCGATGACGATGCTCACGCCGAGCGGCCAGAGGCCCGGGCCCGGCTGCGCGAGCGAGCCGACGCCGAGACCGACCGCGAGGATGGCGCCGAGCACGCCGACCGCGGCGGTGACGAGGGATGCCGCGAGGTTCGCGATCGGCCCCGCCGCGGGCGGGGTGTCGTCGATCGGAAGCGGGGTGGTGTCCTCCGGCGGCGGCACGGGGAGGCGGAAAATACCGGCCATGCGGCGTCCTCTTCTTCGAGTGGGTCGTGCGGATGGGAGGGAGCGCGGCCGGGGATGGCCCGGCCGCGCTCGCGCTCAGCCCTCGGTGAGCGAGATGTCGTTCTCTTCGACGAGGGTGCGGTAGGTGTCGGCGAGCTCGGTCCACTCGGAGACGACCTCGTCGCCGGAGATCTCGTGCGGCGTGAGGAGGTTGGTCTCGTTGAGCTGCTGGTACGCGTCGGACTCGAGCGCGGCGTCGATGCCCGACACGAGCGCCTCCTGCACGTTCTCCGGCAGGTCCTTCGGGCCGGCGACGGCGCGGTACTGGGCGACGGGGATGTCGTAGCCCTCCTCGGTCGCGGTCGGCACGTCGGAGAGGTACTCGTTGCGCTCGTCGGAGAAGGTCAGAAGCGGCACGACGGTGCCGGCGTCGATCTGCGGCTTCGCCTCGCCGAGCTGGATGGTCGCGACCTGCACCTGGTTGCCCATCACGGCGGTGAGGGCGGGCGAGCCCGAGTCGAAGGGCACCGCGGTGCCCTCGATGCCGGCCTCGGCGAACAGGATGGCCTGGGCCAGCTGCGATCCCGTGCCCACGCCGGTCGTGCCATAGGACAGGTTCTCGGCGCCCTTGAGGTCTTCCAGGCTCGTGAAGCCCGAGTCCTTGCTCGCGACGAGCACGTAGTCGTCCTGCGACAGGCCCTTCAGCACGGTGAGCTCGTCGAGGCTCACGGCCTCGTTCTCGCTGACGGCGAGCGGCGTGATGGTGATGAGCGAGGCGTTCAGCAGCACGAGGTTGTAGCCGTCGGGCTTGGTGCCGGCGACCTCCTCGGTCGCGAGCGCGCCGTTTGCGCCGGGCTTGTTGACGACGGGCACGGCGACGCCGAGCTCGTCGGACATGCCCTCGGCGACGGCGCGGGCGATGAGGTCGGTCGAGCCGCCGGCGGCCTGGCCGACGGTGAGGGTGATGGGGCCGGTGGGGAACTCCTCCTCCGAGCCTCCGCCGGAGGAGATGTTGCCGCCGCACGCGGTGAGAGCGAGGGCGCTGGCGGCGAGGATGCCGAGTCCGGCGAGACGGTAGGCGTTCATGTCGGGTCCTTTCGGTCGGGCATCGCTGCCCGCTTCTCGGGTGCCCACTGCTGTGTGGGGCAGTTCACCAGATTATGGAGATCGTCGATGCCCGTCCAAGCCCGTCTTCGCATGGCGCGATACCCTCACGGCATGGACTTCACGCTCGATCAGGTGCGCTGCTTCATCGCGGTCGCGGAGGAGCTGCACTTCGGTCGCGCGGCCGAGCGACTGCGGATGACGCAGCCGCCGCTCAGCCGCCAGATCCAGCGTCTCGAGGCGCTGCTGGGGGTCTCGCTGCTCGACCGCGACAACCGCCGGGTCGCCCTCACCGAGGCGGGCCACGCGTTCCTCCGGGAGAGCCGCGAGATCATGGCGGCCGTCGAGCGCGCGCCGTCGACCGCGCGCGAGGTGGCGGCGGGGCGCAGTGGCATCGTGCGGATCGGCTTCACCGCGGCCTCGGGCTACAGCGTGCTCGGCCCCCTGCTCAATCTCATCTCCGATGCTCTGCCGCGCGTGCGGATTGAGCTCGAGGAGCTGGTGACGGGGCAGCAGATGACGGCGATCGAGAACGGATCGCTCGACCTCGGCCTCGCCCGCCCGCCCTTCGACGTCAAGGAGTTCGGCTCCCGTCTCCTCCTCGCGGAGGATCTCGTCCTCGCGGTCCCCTTCGGCCATCCGCTCGCCCATGCCGAGAAGCCGCCGACCGCGGCCCAGCTGCAGCAGGAGCCGCTCGTCATGCACTCCCCCACGCGTGCGCGGTACTTCTACGACCTCGCCGTGCGGATGTTGCCCGTCGACCACGGCCGGGTCGAGCACGTCGTGAGCCAGATCGCCACGATGGTGGCGCTGGTCGGAGCGGGCCGCGGCATCGCTTTCGTGCCCGCGTCCGCGCGGCTCCTCGGCATCCACGGCGTCTCGTACGTCGGGCTCGGCGATGTCGGGCGCGACGCCGTGCAGCTGCACGCGATCTGGAATCGCGCGAGCGGCAACCCCGCTCTGCAGCGCGTCGTGGAGCTGCTGAGGGAGCTGCCCGACGATGCACTCGGGGCATCGAACCATCCATAGTTTGGCTTGGACAGGTATGGTTCGGCGCGCTTAGCGTGGCAGTGATCCGACCGACGCCGGTGTCGCCGGCACTGCCTTCAGGAGCACACTCGTGGCACACTTCACCCCCGCCGAGCTGACGGCCCATCTCAAGGATGGCCTCCTCTCCTTCCCCGTCACCGCCTTCACCGCGGACCTGCAGTTCGACGAGCGCGCGTACCGCGAGCACGTGGAGTGGCAGTCGAGCTTCGGCGTCGCGGGCCTGTTCGCCGCGGGCGGCACGGGCGAGGGCTTCAGCCTCAGCCCCGCGGAGTCGGCCGCGGTCGTGCGCGCCGCCGTCGAGTCGTCGCGCCCCGAGGTCCCCGTGCTCGCCTCCGCCGGCGGCGCGACCTGGCAGGCCGTCGAGAACGCCCGCGCGGCCGAGGAGGCCGGCGCCGAGGGCCTCCTCGTGCTGCCGCCGTACCTCACCGAGTGCGACCAGCGCGGTCTCGAGGCCCACGTCGACGCCATCGCGTCGGCGACGAACCTCGCGATCATCGTCTACAACCGCGGCAACGGCATCTACTCGGCCGAGACCGTCGCGCGCCTCGCGGAGAAGCACGAGAACTTCATCGGCTTCAAAGACGCCATCGGCGACATCGAGCACCTCGCCAAGGTCTACAGCCGCAACGGCGACCGCCTCTTCTACCTCGGCGGCCTCCCCACGGCCGAGACGTTCGCGCTGCCGCTCCTGCAGATGGGCCTCAGCACCTACTCGTCGGCGATCTTCAACTTCCTGCCCGAGTTCGCGCTCGAGTTCTACAGCGACGTGCGCGCCCTCGACCGCACCGCCGTCACCGAGAAGCTGACGAACTTCGTGCTGCCCTACCTCGACATCCGCGATCGCGTGCGCGGCTACGGCGTCTCCATCGTCAAGGCGGGCCTCCGCGCCGTCGGCCGCGACGCCGGACCCGTCCGCCCGCCGCTGCAGGACCTCACCGAGCAGGACTTCGCCGACCTCTCGGCGCTCATCGAGCGAGCCGGCGTCCGCCAGCCCGCCGCCGTCTGATTCGAAAGGACTCCCTTCCTATGACCGAACTGACCGGCCACTCCTTCATCGCCGGCGAGCGCGTCGTCGGCACGTCGGGCACGACGTACGGCATCAACGCCGAGACCGGCGAGCGCCTCGAGCCCGGCTACTCGCTGCTCGACGTTGACCAGGTCGCCACCGCCACCGCGGCCGCCGCCGAGGCGTTCCCGTCGTTCTCGAGCCTCGAGCCCGAGAAGCACGCCGCGTTCCTCGAGAGCGTCGCCGACCGCATCGACGCCCTCGGCGACGAGCTCATCGAGCGCACCTCCCTCGAGACCGGGCTCACGGCCATCCGCCTCACCGGCGAGCGCACGCGCACGTCGAACCAGCTGCGCCTGTTCGCGAAGGTCGTCCGTCAGGGCGACTTCCGCGGCGTCCGCATCGATCCGGCCATCCCCGACCGCACGCCGCTCCCCCGGGTCGACATCCGGCAGCGGAAGGTCGCGCTCGGCCCGGTCGCCGTGTTCGGCGCGTCGAACTTCCCGTTCGCGTTCTCGACCGCCGGCGGCGACACCGCGGCCGCCCTCGCGGCCGGCTGCCCGGTCGTCTTCAAGGCGCACAACGCGCACCCCGCCACGAGCGAGCTGGTCGGCACCGCGATCGCCGCGGCCGTCGCCGAGCACGGCCTGCACCCGGGCGTCTTCTCGCTCGTCTACGGGCCCGGATCGTCCGTCGGCCAGGCGCTCGTCGCCGACCCGGTCATCCAAGCCGTCGGCTTCACGGGCTCGCGCTCGGGCGGTCTGTCGATCCTCGCCACCGCGCAGAGCCGCCCCGTGCCGATCCCCGTCTACGCGGAGATGAGCTCGGTGAACCCCGTCTTCATCCTGCCGGGATCGCTCGAGGGCGACGTCGAGAAGCTCGCCGCCGACTACGTCACGAGTCTGTCGGCCTCGAGCGGCCAGCTCTGCACGCAGCCGGGCATCGTGTTCGTGCCGCGCGGCGAGGCGGGCGACCGCTTCCTCGCCGAGAGCGGCCGCATCCTCGGCACCGCGGCGGGCCAGGTCATGCTGACCCCCGGGATGGCCAGGGCCTGGCGTGAGGGCGTCGACTCGCGAGCCAAGGTGGCGGGTGTCGAGCTCATCGCCGCCGGCTCCGACGGACCGGGCGAGAACGCGCCGGCGCCCGTGATCCACGGGGTCGACGCGTCGACCTTCCTCTCCGAGGACGAGCTGCAGGAGGAGATCTTCGGCGCCGCGTCGCTCGTCGTCCGCTACGACGGCGCGGCCGACCTCGCCGCGGCCGCCGCGCGGATGGAAGGCCAGCTCACCGCGACCATCCACCTCACCGAGACCGACCACGAGATCGCCGCGCAGCTGCTGCCGGTGCTCGAGCACCGCGTCGGGCGCATCCTCGCGAACGGGTGGCCGACGGGCGTCGAGGTCGGGCACGCGATGGTGCACGGCGGGCCGTTCCCGGCCACGTCGGACTCGCGCACCACGAGCGTCGGGACGCTCGCGATCGAGCGGTTCCTCCGCCCGGTCGCGTACCAGAACATCCCCGACGCGCTGCTGCCGCCGGCCCTGCGCGATGCGAACCCGTGGCACCTCAACCGTCGCATCGACGGTGACATCCAGCTGAGCGAGAAGCGATGAGCGCCACCGTCGCCCGCGTCGAGGTCGTGCCCGTCGCCGGGCACGACTCGATGCTCCTCAACCTGTCGGGCGCGCATGCGCCGTTCTTCACGCGCAACATCGCCATCGTGACGGACTCCGACGGGCGCGAGGGGCTCGGCGAGGTCCCCGGCGGCGAGGCCATCCGCTCGACGATCGAGGAGGCGGGCGCGATGCTCGTCGGCCAGCCGGTCGCGCGGTTCCGCTCGCTGCTGCGCGACGTGGCCCGGCGCTTCGCCGACCGCGACGCCGGTGGCCGCGGACTGCAGACGTTCGACCTGCGCACGACCGTGCACGCGGTCACCGCGCTCGAGTCGGCGCTGCTCGACCTGCACGGTCAGGAGCTCGGCGTGCCGGTGGCCGAGCTCCTCGGCTCGGGTCAGCAGCGCGAGGCGGTGCCCATGCTCGGGTACCTCTTCTTCGTCGGCGACCCCGACCGCACCGACCTGCCGTACCTGCGCGAGCCTCAGGGGGCGGACCCGTGGGAGCGGGTGCGCCGCGAGGAGGCCATGGATGCCGCCGGCGTCGTGCGTCTCGCCGAGGCCGCGCAGGAGCGCTACGGGTTCAAGGATTTCAAGCTCAAGGGCGGCGTGCTCGACGGCGACAGCGAGGTGGAGGTCGTCACGGCCCTCGCGAAGCGGTTCCCGGAGGCGCGCATCACCCTCGACCCCAACGGCGGATGGCTGCTGGAGGAGGCGGTGCGCCTCGCCGAGGGTCTGCGCGGCGTCGTGGCGTACGCGGAGGACCCGTGCGGGGCGGAGGGCCGGTTCTCCGGCCGCGAGGTGATGGCGGAGTTCCGTCGTCGCACCGGACTCCGCACGGCGACGAACATGATCGCGACCGACTGGCGCGAGATGGCGCACGCCGTGCGCGAGAACGCCGTGGACATCCCGCTCGCCGACCCGCACTTCTGGACGATGGCGGGCTCCGTGCGCGTCGCGGAGCTGTGCGCGGACTTCGACCTGACGTGGGGTTCGCACTCGAACAACCACTTCGACATCTCGCTGGCGATGTTCACACACGTGGGCGCCGCAGCGCCGGGCGAGATCACCGCGCTCGACACGCACTGGATCTGGCAGGACGGCCAGGAGCTCACCACCGCTCCCCCGGTCATCCGCGGCGGCGAGGTGCAGGTGCCGACCAGCGGCGGCCTCGGCGTGACGATCGACCGCGACCGGCTCGCGGCGGCCAACGCGCTGTACCTCGAGCACGGCCTGGGAGCGCGCGACGACGCCCTCGCGATGCAGTACCTCGTGCCCGAGTGGGCGTTCGACCCGAAGCGGCCCTGCCTCGTTCGCTGAACGGGTATTCGCGGGTGCTCGTCGCCCGCGGCGGAGCCCGCCGCGTGTCCTCGGACGCGCGGCGGGCTTCCTCTTTGCGTGGGCGGCTTCCGGCGCGCTTCCAGGCCCGAAGAGCGAGGTCGGCACCACCGAGCGCGTGGGCGCGGCCTTCGATGGTGCGGAACTCGTCAAATGCGGGGCGATAGAGCAAGTTCCGCACCACCAAGTCGGATGCCGCCGGCTTCGGCAGTGCGGAACTCGCGGAAAGCGGGGCCATAGCTCGAGTTCGGCACCACCGAAGCCGAGGGCGCACTCTTCGGTGGTGCGCAACTCGTCAAATGCGGGGCCATAGAGCAAGTTCGGCACCACCGAGTCGGATGGCGCCGGCTTCGGTAGTGCGTAACTCTCGGAAAGCGACTCCATAGAGCAAGCTCGGCACCACCGAGTCGGATGGCGCCGGCTTCGATGGTGCGGAACTCGCGGAAAGCGACTCCATAGAGCAAGTTCGGCACCACCGAGTCGGATGGCGCCGGCTTCGATGGTGCGCAACTCGTCAAATGCGACTCCATAGAGCAAGTTCGGCACCACCGAACCCGAGGGGCGCTGCACTGGGTGGTGCCGAACTCGCGGAAAGCGCGAACTCCCCCGGTGCGACGGACCCGGAAGCATTCGCCAGTGCGGGCGACACGCTTCACCCGTCGAAAGCGTCCCGCCCGCACTGGCGAACCACTACAGGTTACGAGACAGATCACAAACCTGTCTGGTAGGTTGTGTTCAACGCTCTCGAGGAGGAGACCATGACCTACACCCCCGACGCCATCCGCTCGATCACGCTGTCGACGCTGCGTCTGCCGCTTTCCGTGCCGATCTCCGACGCCAAGGTCTTCACCGGCCGCCAGAAGCCGATGACCGAGGTCGCGTTCCTCATCGCCGAGATCCAGACCGAGCAGGGCTTCTCGGGTCACGGCTTCAGCTACTCCAAGCGCGCCGGCGGCGCCGCCCAGTACGCGCACGCCAAGGAGGTCGCGGACGCGGCTATCGGCGAGGATCCGAACGACATCCAGAAGCTCTACACGAAGCTGCTCTGGGCCGGCGCCTCGGTCGGACGTTCGGGCGTCGCCACCCAGGCCCTCGCCGCCATCGACATCGCGCTCTACGACCTGAAGGCCAAGCGTGCGGGTCTCCCCCTGTCGAAGCTGCTCGGTGCGCATCGCGACTCGGTCCGCACGTACAACACGTCCGGCGGCTTCCTCAACGCCTCGCTCGATGAGGTGCTCGCCCGCGCATCGCAGTCGATCGAGGAGGGCATCGGCGGCATCAAGATCAAGGTCGGCCTGCCCGACAGCGCCGAGGACCTCCGCCGCGTGCGCGCGGTCCGCGAGCACATCGGCGACGCCTTCCCGCTCATGGTCGACGCGAACCAGCAGTGGGACCGCGCCACCGCCCTGCGCATGGGCCGCCGCTTCGAGGAGCTCGACCTCATCTGGATCGAGGAGCCCCTCGACGCCTACGACGCCGAGGGTCACGCCGACCTCGCCCGCGCCCTCGACACCCCCATCGCCACGGGCGAGATGCTCGCCTCGGTCGCCGAGCACGAGCGGCTCATCGCGGCGCGCTCGTGCGACATCATCCAGCCCGACGCCCCGCGCGTGGGCGGCATCACGCAGTTCATGCGCCTCATGACGCTCGCCGACCAGGCCGGCCTCGACCTCGCGCCGCACTTCGCGATGGAGATCCACCTCCACCTCGCCGCCTGCTACCCCCGCGAGCCGTGGGTGGAGCACTTCGACTGGCTCGACCCGCTCTTCGAGGAGCGCCTCGAGACGCGCGACGGCCGCATGATCGTGCCGGATCGTCCCGGCCTCGGCATCACCTTCAGCGACCAGGCGCGTGCCTGGACGACCGAGTCGGTGACCATCGGCCGCTGACGGATGGCCGGGCGCCGGCCTCGGACGTCGAGCGAGCGAAGCGGGACGAAACGCGGTGACCGATTCTCGACAAGGGCTCGCCCCGTTTCGTCTCGGCCGCTGACGGATGGCCGGCGCCAGTCCGGACGTCGAGCGAGCGAAACGAGACGAAACGCGGTGACCGGCTCTCGACGACGGCCCCGTCTCGTCTTGGTCGCTGCGTCCCTCGCTCAACGTCCGGATGCATCGACAACGAATGAAACGATGAGCGGATGAGCCGATCACGCGCGGAGGACATCGCCCGGGTTCTCGCAGACCGCATCGTCGAGGGCACGATCGCCCCCGGCGAGCGCCTGCCGAGCGAGGGGCGCCTCGTCGAGGAGTTCGGCGCGAGCCGGACCGTCGTGCGCGAGGCGCTCCAGCGTCTGCAGTCGCTCGGCCTCGTGCGCACGCGCGTCGGCTCGGGCAGCTACGCGCTCACTCCGCCCGCGCCGACGACCGGCGATGACTGGCTCGCCGCGCGCGGAGAATCCGAGCGCGCCGAGCTGCACGCCTTCCGCATCGCCGTCGAGACGGAAGCCGCCGCGCTCGCGGCGCGCGCGCCATCCGCCCCCGATCTCGCGACGATCGACGCGGCGCTCGACGCGCTGGCCGGGGCGACGCTCCCGGTGGAGACGGTCGAGGCGGACTTCGCGTTCCACCGTGCGGTCGCCGCCGCGTCGGGCAATCGCTACCTGCTGACCGCCCTCGACCGGATCGGGGCGCGTGCGATCGTGCTGCCGACCGCGCGGATCTCCGACGCCGAACGCGATCCCGCGGATGCGGCCGCGGTCCTCGCGGAGCATCGTGCCGTGGCCACGGCCATCCGCCTCGCCGACCCGCTCGCCGCGGCTGCTGCGATGCGCGCGCACCTCATGGCGTCCGCCGCGCGTCGCGCCCGTTGACCGATCCCCGCTGACCCACCCGCTCGCCCGCACTGGCGAACCGGAGAAGAGCGCCCCGAGCGCTACAGCTTCCGCAGCAGCACGCTCTCCACCGCGTGATCGCGGCCCTTGTTCAGCACGAGGGTCGCGCGGTGCCGCGTGGGCGCGACGTTGTCGATGAGATTCGGGAGGTTGATGTCGTTCCAGATCCCGCGCGCGGTGCTGATCGCCTCCGCGTCGCTGAGGTGCTGGAATACGTTGAAGTACGACGACGGGTTCGAGAACGCGCCCGCCCGCAGCGCGAGGAAGCGATTCACGAACCACTCCTCGATGTGCGCGGCGTCGGCGTCGACGTAGATCGAGAAGTCGAACAGGTCGCTCACCGCCACGTCGTTCGGCGTGGGCGGCGGCTGCAGCACGTTCAGCCCCTCGATGATGAGCACGTCCGGACGCCGCACCACCACCTGCGCATCGGGCATGATGTCGTACTTCATGTGCGAGTAGAACGGTGCGCGCACCTCGTCGGCCCCGCTCTTCACGCGCGTGACGAAGTCGACCAGCGCGCGGCGGTCGTACGACTCGGGAAAGCCCTTGCGGTCCATGATCCCGCGCCGCTCGAGCTCGGCGTTCGGGTACAGGAACCCGTCCGTCGTCACGAGCTCGACCCGCGGGGTGTCCGGCCAGCGGCTCACGAGCTCGCGCAGCAAACGGGCGATCGTCGACTTGCCCACCGCGACGGATCCCGCGACGCCGATCACGAACGGTGTCGTCTGGTCCTCCTCCTGCAGGAACGTCGACACCTCCGCGCCGATCCGCCGCACGCCGCTCGCCCAGATGCTCAGCGCGCGACTCAGCGGAAGGTGCACATCCCGCACCTCGGCGATGTCGAGACGATCCCCGAGCCCGCGCAGCTGCACGACCTCGGTCTCGGTGAGCGGCTGATCCATGCCCGCGGCCATCCGCGCCCACTCGGCGCGAGGGATCTCGCGATACAGCGAGAGGGAGGCGGGGATGGCAGGCGAACTCACCGCCCCATCGTACCGGCGCGGCTCCGGGGCCCTCTGGCCGCTCGGCCGTGCCCGGCGTTCGCGCGGGCCGCGGTGCCGAATTTCGGATGGCCGGGGCTGATGTGCGCGTGTCGGTCACAGCAGTCACCACCCGTGCCACCGCTCTGAAATCCGACACGTCCACCGAGGGCCGTCGATCGCCCGCCCGTCACGAATTTCGGATGGCCGGGGCTGGTGTGCGCGTGTCGGCCACAGCAGTTGCCACCCGCCCCACCGGTCCGAAATCCGGCACGTCCGCCGAGCGCCGTCGATCGCCCGCCCGTCACGAATTTCGGATGGCCGGGGCTGGTGTGCGCGTGTCGGCCACAGCAGTTGCCACCCGCCCCACCGGTCCGAAATCCGGCACGGGCGACCCAGCACGTACCCGACCCAGCACGTACCCACCCCGACCCGACCCGCCCCGACCCGGCCCGCCCCGCCGGCCCCCAGCCCCGGCCATCCGCGCAATAGAACGACCACCGCCCCAGCGCAACCCCCGCACTCCCGATCCCTGCGCCGCGCTAGCCTTGCGGCGTGCGCCTGGGAGTCCTCGATATCGGATCGAACACCGTCCACCTGCTCGTCGCGAACGCGCATCCGGGCGGTCGCCCGCTCGCGCAGACGAGCGAGAAGTCCGTGCTGCGTCTCATGCGGTACCTCGAGGACGACGGGCGCATCAACGACGAGGGCGTGACGGCCATCCTCGAGGCCGTCAAGCGAGCGCGGGATGTCGCCGAGAAGGAGGGCGTCGACGAGCTGCTCGCGACCGCGACCTCCGCCGTGCGCGAGGCCGCGAACGGCATCGATGTCATCCTGCAGATCGAAGCCGCGCTCGGGCAGCCGCTGCAGGTGCTCGGCGGCGAGCAGGAGGCGCGCTTCACGTTCCTCGCGGTCCGGCGCTGGTTCGGATGGTCCGCGGGACAGATCCTGCTGTTCGACATCGGCGGCGGGTCGCTCGAGCTCGCGACCGGCAGCGAGGAGCTTCCCGAGCTCGCGGAGTCCGTGCCGCTCGGCGCCGGGCGCATGACGATCGGCTTCCTGCCCGATGACCCGCCCGGCGAGCGGCAGGTCGAGCGCCTCCGCGGGCACGCGGCGACGGCCCTCGCGCCCCTCGCCGAGCGCTTCGCCGCACAGCCTCGCCCGGATCACGTCGTCGGCTCGTCCAAGACGATCCGGTCGCTCGCGCGTCTCGCCGGTCAGTCGATAAGCGGATGGTCGGGGACCGAGCGCCTGCTGCTGCGGCGGGATGCGCTCAAGTCGTGGATCCCGCGCCTCGCGAAGATCCCCGCCTCGGCTCGGCAGGAGCTGCCCGGCATCACGGCGGACCGCACGTTCCAGATCACGGCCGGTGCGGTCGTCCTGCACGAGGCGATGTCCGCACTCGACGTCGAGGAGCTCGAGGTGTCGCCGTGGGCGCTTCGCGAGGGGGTCCTCATCCGGTACATCGAAGACCTGGGCTGGTGAACCCAGCCGACATCGACCGAGCGAAGCGAGACGGAACATCGCCGCCCGCCCTGGAGGCCACCGCATGAATCGCTTCCCCCAGCGCGTCTACCGTCACGGTGACGAGCCCGACCCGCGCTTCAGCCTCGCGAACGAACGCACGTTCCTCGCCTGGCTCCGCACCGCGCTCGCGATGTACGCCGGGGCGTTCGCGCTCGAAGCGCTCGCCCTCCCCGAGGCGACAGCCTGGCGACTCGCTGCGGCGGGCGTCTTCCTCGTCCTCGGCACGCTCGCGGCCATCCAGGCCTGGATCGGCTGGTCGCAGACGGAGAAGGCGCTGCGCGACAACAAGCCCCTGCCGGGTCTCGGCGTAGGCGGGGTGCTCGTGGTCGGCGTGATCGTGGCGGTCGCACTCGTCACCGTCGGGATGTTCGTGTGAGCGAGACCGTCTTCGACCCGGGCCTGCAGCCCGAGCGGACGCTTCTCGCCTGGCGGCGCACCTGCCTCTCGTTCGGCCTCGGCAGTCTCGTCGCGATGCGCTTCACGGCCGAGGTCGCGGGCATCTTCGCCGTGCTCGTCGGGCTCATCGGCGTCGGGCTCGCGGTCGCCGCGTACTTCGCGGCCGCCGTCGGGTACCAGCGCGCCAACCGGTCGCTCAATCGCACGGGCGCGCTCGAGCACGGCGCGTGGCCGATGGCGCTCGCGACCGCTGCGGCGCTGGTGCTGGGTGCCGCGTGTGCGGCCTATCTCGTGCTGAGTGCGCTGCGCGGCTGATCCGTCGCGCCACCTCGGACGTTGAGCGAGCGAAGCGGAGACGAAACGCCCCAACCTGCCCTCCAAACGCGGACGTTGAGCGAGCGAAGCGAGACGAAACGCCCCGACCCGTTCTCCAAACCCGGACGTTGAGCGAGCGAAGCGAGACGAAACGCCGCGCCCAGCCCCTCAGTCCTCGACCGGACGGTCCCCGATCAGCGGGCTCTCGCCATCCACCACGCCGTCCTCGTTCATGTCGCTGCTCCGGGCCTTGCGGGCATCCAGTCGCAGGGTGACGGCGGCGAGGATGGCCGCGAGCAGGCTCGCGATGAGGATCGCGATCTTCGCGCCCGACGTCGCCTCCTCGTCCGACCCGAACGACAGCTCGGCGATGAGGAGGGAGACGGTGAACCCGATCGCGGTGAGGAAGCCCACCGGCAGGAGGTCGCGGATGCCGATGCGGTCCGGCAGGCGCAGCGGAGTCACCTTGGTGACGAGCGCGGTGACGCCGAGCACGCCGACGAGCTTTCCGATCACGAGGGCGGCGACGACCGCGATGACCACCGGCTCGGTGAGAACCGCGCCGGCGTCGCTGCCGACGATGGTCACGCCGGCGGCGAAGAACGCGAAGATCGGCAGCGCGATGCCCGCCGACAGCGGCTTCACCGCGTGCTCGAGCTGGTGCGTGCGCGGCTCGACCTCATCGCGCAGCGGGCGCGCGGGGATGCAGAAGCCCAGCAGCACGCCGGCGATCGTCGCGTGCACGCCCGATTCGTGCATGAGCGCCCAGGCGACGAGCGCGAGCGGGATCATCAGCCACCACCGCATGCGGCGAGCGCGCGCGGCGAGGGCGAACAGCGCGATGACGGCGATCGCGCCGATCAGGCTGACGAGGTGGATGGTCGCGGTGTAGAACACGGCGATGACGACGATGGCGAGCAGGTCGTCCACGACGGCGAGGGTGAGGAGGAAGATCCGCAGCTCGACCGGCAGACCGCGCCCGAAGATCCCGAGGATGGCCAGCGCGAACGCGATATCCGTCGCGGTGGGGATGGCCCATCCGTGCAGCATCTCGGGAGCGCCGAGCGCGAGCACGACGCCGACGTAGATGAGGGCCGGAAGCATCATGCCGCCGACGGCCGCGAGCACGGGCACGGCCGCCTGCCGCGGGTTGCGGAGGTTGCCCGCGACGATCTCGTGCTTCAGCTCGACGCCCACGACGAAGAAGAACACGGCGAGGAGGCCGTCGGCCGCCCACGTCGACAGCGACAGGTCGAGGTGGATGCTCTCGGGTCCGAGCGTGAACGCCGACAGCGCGGCGTAGCTTTCGCGCCAGGGCGAGTTCGCCCATGCGAGGCCGAGGATGGCCGCGGCGATCATGAGCACTCCGCCGGTGACGTCCTGCGAGAAGCGGTGTGCGAAGCGGGCCCAGAGTGAGCGGCGGGCGGTGGTTGCCATGAGAATCCCTTAGTCGTCGACAAATGCGTCGCCGACCAGACTTCCCGGCACTCCGCGTTCGAGCCTACAGGTCAACCCCGGGCGTTGAGCGAGCGAAGCGAGACGAAACGCCCCCAAGCTGCACTCAACGACGGGTGCCCCAGCACGTCGCTTTTACGAGAACAGCGAAAGCGTCACCAGCGAGGAGCCGTCACTCTCCGAATAGTCCACCGTGAGCGCGGACTTCCCCGGCTTGTCCGGCTTCCCCGGCTTATCCGGCTTCCCAGGCTTGTCCGGTTTCCCGGGCTTGTCCGGCTTCCCAGGCTTGTCCGGCTTTCCAGGCTTATCCGGCTTCCCCGGCTTCCCGGGCTTATCCGGCTTCCCCGGCCCATCGCACGCCCCCGACACCACGACGCCGGGCAGCCCATCCTCGAAGGGACGGGCCTTTCCGTTCGAGCGGTCGCGCACGAGATCGGCGACATCGGCCGGAACGTGCAGCACCGGCCCGCGGCACTGCGCCTCGTCGATCGTCACCTGAATCGTCACGTCGGCTTCGTCGCCGATCGGATCGGCGGCGTGCGCGACGCCACCGCTGATGAGAACGGCGCAGGCGCCTGCAAGCGCACTCCACCGCGAGATATGCCCCGGCATGCTCGAAGCCTAGTGGTGCCGCGACTCGCCGCGCATCACCGGCGACCCGCGCGCCTCACACCCCGCGCAGTGCCGCCGCAGCGGACTCCAGCGTCTCCCCGACCACCGCGAAGTAGGCCCACTTGCCTCGCTGCTCGCGGCGCACGAGCCCGGCCTCGGCGAGCAGCTTCATGTGATGCGAGACGGTCCCCTGCGACAGGCCGACCGGCGCGGTGAGGTCGCAGATGCACGCCTCCCCGCCCTCGCCGGCCGAGATCAACGACAGCAGCTTCACGCGCGTCGGGTCGCCGAGGGCCTTGAACACGCGCGCCACCCGCTCCGCGTCGCCGTCGGTGATCGCTGACGTGATCACGGGAACGCAGCAGCTCGAATCGCTCACGCCTCGAGTTTCGCACACATTGACATTCTTCGATACGTCCCCCAGAGTAATCGCATTGAAGTTCTTCGATGTGAGGAGTCACCATGCCGGATCTGCCCGTCGTCGTCATCGGCGCCGGCCCACAGGGCCTCACCGCCGCCGCGCACCTCGTCGAGCGCCAGCAACGCGTCATCGTCCTGGAGCGGGGCGACTCCGCCGGAGCCGCCGTGGCCGAGTGGGGTCACGTCCGCCTCTTCTCCGGATGGCCGGAGCTGGTCGACGCGGCATCCCGTCGCCTTCTCGAGGCGGCCGGATGGCAGGCGCCCGCCCGGGGCTACCCGACCGGCGCGGAGTGGGTGGAGCGCTACCTCCTCCCCCTCGCCGACGCGCTCGGCGACCGCGTCCGCACGGGCGTCAACGTGACCGGCATCAGCCGCGCCGGGCGCGACAAGGTCGTCGACGGCGGCCGCCGCGGGGCCCCCTTCACCGTGCACACCCTCGCGGCCGACGGCACCGAGGGTCGCATCGCCGCCCGCGCGGTCATCGACGCGTCGGGCACCTGGTCGCAGCCGAACCCCGCCGGCGCCGACGGACTCCCCGCCCTCGGCGAGCGCGCCGCCCGTGACTTCGTCTCCTACCGCATCCCCGCCGACGTGTCAGAGTTCGCCGGCCGCCACGTCGTCGTCGTGGGCGCCGGGCACTCGGCGACCCACGCCATCCTGCGCCTGGCCGAACTCGCCCGCACCTCCCCCGAGACGCGTGTGACGTGGCTGCTGCGTCGCGGGTCGGCGACCTCCGCGCTCGGCGGCGGCGCGAGCGACGGGCTGCCCGAGCGCGCGGCCCTCGGCGTGCGCGCACGACGGGCGATCGAACGCGGCGAGGTCGAGGTCGTGACGGGGTTCCGCGTGAGCGAGATCCGACGGGCAGCGGATGGCCTGGGCCTCGTCTCCGAAGACGGTCGCGTCGTCGACGGGTTCGCGCACGTGTTCGCGCTGACGGGGTTCCGCCCCGACGCGAGCATCCTGTCGGGGCTGCGCGTCGCCCTCGACCCCGCACTCGAGGCGGTCGCGGGCATCGCGGAGGAGATCGACCCGAACATCCACTCGTGTGGAACGGTGGCGGCCACCGGTGCGCGGCAGCTCGCGCAGCCGGAGCCGGGGTTCTTCATCGTCGGGGCGAAGAGCTACGGGCGGGCGCCGACCTTCCTCGCGCTGACCGGGTACGAGCAGGTGCGCAGCGTGGTCGCGCTTCTCGTGGGCGACCACGAGGCCGCGGCGCGCAACGATCTGGCGCTGCCGGAGACGGGTGTGTGCGGCGGTGCGGGTGACTTCGGTGCCGCGAGCGCGGCTTGCTGTTCCCCGCTCCTCTCGATCGGAGCTGCCCCCTCCGGACGTTGAGCAACCACTCCGGACGTTGAGCGAGCGAAGCGAGACGAAACGCCGCGACCCGCTCTCTGCAACGCCCCTCAGACCGCCCCGGCTCCGGATGGCGCGAGCACCGCGGTCTCGCCGGTCCCGACCACGCGCGGCCGCTCCCACCGCGCCTTGAAGCGCTGCTGGATCGGCAGCTCGTAGAAGCGGAACGACGCCCACGCGATGACGATGGAGATCGCCGCGAGGCCGAGTCGCGGCAGGCCGGCGGCTTCGGGCCCCCACCACGCGATCCACAGCAGCACGGCATGCCAGAGGTAGAGGCCATAGGAGATGGTGCCGAACCACACGAGCGGCTTGGCGCTGAGCAGGCGCCCGCCCGACGCGGACCCGGCGACGACGACCACGGCCAGTAGGGCGGCGCCGAGAACGGTCCAGTTCCGCACGATCGGCGAGCCCTCCGGCAGCAGCACCGACGCGACGGCGATCACCGCAAGCGCTGCGACCGCGAGCCACCGCGGCACGCGTGTGATCGTCTCCTTCTTCATCACGGCCAGCAGACATCCGAGCAGGATGATGAACGCGTTCGTGTCCGGGGCGTAGTAGACCCGGTCGGCGTCAAGGATGAGCGTCGCGACAACGCGCCAGGCGAGTCCGACGAAGGCAAGCGATGCGACGATCGCGACGAGCCGCCTCCGGCTTCCACTCACGCCCCATCCGACAGCGCCCAGCAGGCCCACGAGCAGCAGCGGCCAGATGAGGTAGAACTGCTCCTCGACCGCCAGCGACCACATATGGGTGAAGAAGCCGAGGTTGACCCCGGAGGCCTGGAAGAAGTCGGCGAGGTAGAGGCCGGAGACGACGGCCGGGTACCCGTAGGTCTCCAGGCGCGCATCGGTCGCGATCCACAGCAGGATGGGCGTCACCGCCAGCACGAGAAGCAGCGCCGGCATCAGTCGCAGAACGCGGCGCATGTAGAACCCGGTGAAGCTGATGCTTCCGTAGCGGTCGCGCTCCCGCAGCAGCAGAGACGTGATGAGGTACCCCGACAGCACCAAGAACAGCGTCACGCCGACGTTGCCCGCGTAGGGCGCCCACGTTCCCGAGATGTGGCCGAGGACCACAAGAAGAACGGCGACCCCTCGGACGCCGTCGAGTGCTACAAGTCGGCGGCCACTGCTCATGGGCAGAGCATAAAAGCGGGCAGACCGGCATCCTCCGCCGCGCGAGCGCTTCTTACCCTTCCGTCATCCCCCGCTCGCCCAGCGACAAGCCGGCGGATGGCGGCGGCGCGTTCCCGAAACACACGGCCTTCACGCACGCGGAGCGGCCGTCGGGCACGGGGTCGGCGCGCACGCGATGCGCCAGTACTAGCCATCGACCGGAGACGAGCCATGACGATCGCGGCGGTCCTCCAGCGTGGGGATCCTTCTGACCTAGCGGATGCGTGAACTGCGTCCGCAATCGGCTTCCGGCGCTTCCTATCGCGCTCGTGGGCGTCAGTGCGCAATGCCCCGCGATGCGTCTACGGCGCCGGCGTGTTCTCCGGTTCGGCGGGCGCGGTAGTCTCGGGCTCCGGCGCCACGTCAGATTCCTCGTCCGGCAGCGGCACAGGATCAGGCGTGGCCTCAGGCTCCGGAATGACCTCTGGCTCCGGGAGGGGTTGCGGCACGGGCGGCGGAACCACCTGCTGCTGACGTTCGCGCTCGAGGGCTTCGAGGCGCTCCGCCTCAATGCGCTGAGCCTCCAGACGCTCGGCTTCGATCGCCTCCGCGGCCCGCTGCTGGTCCCCTCGAAGCGCATCGACGGCAGCACGGAACTTCTCGAGCGATCCCGGCAGCGCCGACAGGTCTTCATCAGCGGCGATACCGGCCGCGGCCTCGTTCACCGCCGTCCGGAACTCCTCCACCGCATCCGGGTTCTCCCCTGCGAGCACCTCCGCGCGGGGCGGCAGCGATTCGCGGAAGCCGACGAGCGCCGCGCGCAGGGAGGCCTCGAGCGAGTCCAACTTCCCAGCGGCCGCGGAAAGCGCCTCGGCCCCGGTCGCAGCGTCGCCCTTCACTCGCTCAAGCGCTCCGAGCGCGGTGGCGAACTCCTCCGGATCCTCGACGTCTGACTCCACAGGAAGCGCCTCAAGCGGCTCCGGCAGGTCGACCGCGCTCAGCCCCTTCACGTAGCCGTCGACGGCCGCGAGCGCATCGGTGCGGGCCTGCTCCTCGAGGTACCCCTCTGAGGCTCCGAGAGCAGCAGACAGCTGCTTACCGGTCTCGATGCGCGAAGAGATCAGCGCCTCGGTCTCGTCCCGTGCCTTCGAGAACTCCTCCACCGTGCCAACAGTCTCAGCCCTCGCGCTGTCGTACTGCGTGTGTCGGCTGATCTCGCTGGCGCCGGAACGCCCCGAACCGACGACGAGCGCGGCGACGACGAGCACCGCCACCACCAGCGCGAGCGCGGCCACGAGCCCGATACGCAGCCACGGGAGGGGCGGGCGGTCGCGGAACATCGCTGTCTCTGGCGATACGGCGATCCACGTCTTGCGGACGGGTGGCGTGCGCGTATCGGAAGCAGGCATGGTGACTTCAGGATAGTGAAATGCCGCCGCGCTCCACATATCGCGGAGGGCGGCGGCATGTCCGAGAGTCGGACCTAGAGGGCGAGGCGCTCCCGCACGACGTCCGCGATCGCGTCGGCATGGCGCTGAGCCGTCTCGCCGTCGGCGGCTTCGACCATCACGCGCACGAGGGGCTCGGTGCCCGAGGCGCGCAGCAGCACGCGGCCGCTGTCGCCCAGCTCAGCTTCGATTCCTCCGACGATCTCCTGCACGCCAGCGTCGTGAACGCGCGCCTTGTCGACGCCGCGAACATTGACGAGCACCTGCGGGTACACCTTCATGATCGAGGCGAGCTCGGCGAGGGTCTTGCCCTGCCTCGCCATCTCCGCCACGAGATGCAGACCGGTCAGAACACCGTCGCCCGTGGTGGCGTGCGCGCTCATGATGACGTGACCGGACTGCTCGCCGCCCAGCGAATAGCCGCCCGCGTTCATCTCCTCGAGCACGTAGCGGTCGCCGACCGCGGTGGTCTTCACCGAGATGCCGTGCTCACGCATGGCCACGTGAAGGCCGAGGTTGCTCATGACCGTCGCGACGAGCGTGTCGTTCGCGAGCAGTCCCCGCTCCTTCATCGAGACAGCGAGGATGGCCATGATCTGGTCGCCATCGACGACGGTTCCGTCGGCCGTGACCGCGAGGCAGCGGTCCGCGTCCCCGTCGTGCGCGATGCCCACGTCGGCGCCATGCTCGAGCACCGCGCGAGCCAGCAGGTCGAGGTGCGTCGAGCCGACCCCGTCGTTGATGTTGATGCCGTCAGGCTCGGCGCCGATGACCGTCACCTGGGCTCCGGCGTCGCGGAACACCTCGGGCGAGACGCCCGAGGCGGCACCATGCGCACAGTCGAGCACGACGTGAATGCCGTCGAGGCGCGACGGCAGCGAGCCGAGCAGGTGCAGCACGTAGCGGTCCTCGGCATCCGAGAACCGCTGGATGCGTCCGACGTCGCCGCCCGTGGGCAGCAGCTTCTCGCCGGTCAGGTGCTCTTCGATCCGCTGCTCGACCTCGTCGGGCAGCTTGACGCCGCCGCTGGCGAAGATCTTGATGCCGTTGTCGGGCGCCGGGTTGTGCGACGCAGAGACCATGACACCGAAGTCGGCCTCGCGGTCCGCGATGAGGAACGCGAGGGCGGGCGTCGGAATGACCCCGGCGTCGAGCACGTCGACTCCGGACGCGGCAAGGCCCGCGGCCACCGCTGCTCCGAGGAAGTCTCCAGAGATGCGCGGGTCGCGGGCGATGACCGCGGTAGCGCGCTTGCCGGCGGCGCGGCGCGCCTCGGCGGAACGCCCCTGGCCCAGGACGACCGCGGTCGCCTGGGCCAGGGAGAGAGCCAGATCGGCGGTGAGGGCGCCATTGGCAAGCCCTCGTACGCCGTCCGTGCCGAAAAGCGGCATGGAGAGGGTCTGCCTCAGCGCTTCGAGAACTGCGAGGCCTTGCGGGCCTTCTTGAGACCGGCCTTCTTGCGCTCGATGACGCGGGCGTCACGCGTGAGGAAGCCGGCCTTCTTGAGCGTCGGGCGGTTGTTCTCGCGGTCGACCTCGTTGAGCGCACGGGCGATCGCGAGGCGGAGCGCACCGGCCTGACCCGAGGGGCCACCGCCGTTGATGCGAGCGATCACGTCGTACGCGCCGTTGAGGTTGAGCACCGTGAAGGGGTCGGTGATCAGCTGCTGGTGCAGCTTGTTCGGGAAGTAGTCCTCCAGCGTGCGACCGTTGACCGTGAAGGAGCCCGAGCCGGGGATGATGCGCACGCGGGCGATGGCCTGCTTGCGGCGACCCACAGCGGCACCGGGAACGCTGACGACGGGGCGCTCAGCGACCGCCACGTCGCCCGCAGGCGTCTCGGTGGAGTAGTTCTGGATGTCGTTTTCGATTTCGTTCGCCACGATAAGTCCTTAAACGCCGCTTACTGGGCGACCTGGTCGAGGGTGTACGTCTTGGGCTGCTGCGCGGCGTGCGGGTGCTCGGCACCGGCGTACACCTTCAGCTTGGCGAGCTGGTCGCGACCAAGCGTGTTCTTGGGGAGCATGCCGCGGACGGCCTTCTCGACGGCGCGAACCGGGTTCTTCTCGAGGAACTCCGCGTAGGTGACCGACTTGAGGCCGCCCGGGAAGCCCGAGTGACGGTAGGCCTTCTTCTGCTGGAGCTTCTGACCGGTGAGCGCGACCTTGTCGGCGTTCACGATGACGACGAAGTCGCCCATGTCCATGTGCGGGGCGAAGGTCGCCTTGTGCTTGCCGCGGAGGAGGGCGGCGGCGTGCGAGGCCAGGCGGCCGAGAACGACGTCGGTGGCGTCGATCACGAGCCACTCGCGCTGGGCTTCACCGGCCTTCGGGCTGTAGGTGCGCGTCACAGTTGTGCTGCTTTCTGTTCGAACGGAGACGTTCGTGAATCCCGCTCCGAGCGGTTTGGCTGATAGATCTCGGCCATCACCTGCGGTGGAGGGCTCACGTTCGCGGCGCCCGAGACGGGCACCAACAGAACAGCTTAGGCTACGCCCGCCGCAAGCGCAAAACAGCCATGGCGAACAGTCGTCGCCCTTCTTCTGCGTCTACCGGTAGCTCGCCCGCACGAGGATCGGCAGGTGGTCGCTGCTCCCCTGCGGCAGTGTGGTGACGTCGTCGATCGTCAGCCCCTGCGAGGTCGCGAAGTCGTAGTGCCCCTTGAAGAACCGATACCGCGTGTACGTGCGCGAATCGCTGAGCGTGAGGTCGTAGCCCGCCCCGCGCACCCGCTCGTGCAGCCGCTCCTTGAACACGGGGTAGTTGTAGTCCCCCACCATGAGCATCGGCAGTCCCGGCCCGAGCCGCTCGAGCGCGCCGAGCGCCGCACGGATCTGGTGCCGCCGCAGCGAGTTCAGCGCCGTGAGCGGAGCCGCGTGGAACGACGCGACGATCACCTCGGTGCCGGCGTCGATGTCGGTCAGCCGCACCCCCAGCAGCCGCTCGTGTGCCGGCCGCAGCACGATGTCGTGCAGCGAGCGCTTGAGCGACAGCACGACGGCGTCGCCGAGACGGAACATGTTCTCGCGGTAGTACAGCGCGAGCCCCAGTCGATTGCGCTCGGTGGCCCTCGCAAGCTTCAAGCCGGCGATGTGCTCAGGAAGCGCGCGGGTATCGGCCTCCTGCAGACACAGCACGTTCGCCTCCCACCGCTCGACGAGCTGCTCGAGCTCGTGAGCTGCCGCGTGCTTGCGCAGGTTGTAGGAGAGGACTCTCATCTACCCCACGGTAGGCCCGGGCCATCCGCCCGGCTAGCGCTTGCGCCGGTGCGTCGCACTCTGTCCAGCGATTCGCTCAGCAACGCCCAAGTAGTATTCCGGGTATGGCGGATGGCGGGGGGCGCACGGTAGTAGCGCGCGCCCCGGTACCCCGCCACGAGGGCGATGCGCGCACACGATCCATCTGGCGCCATCAGCTCATCCTCGCCTTCAGCACGGTCGCGATCGTCACGGTCGTCGCACTGCTGCAGCCGGAGCTCTTCGTCATCCCGACCTTCGGGTTCGGGCTCACGGCGGTCATCGTCTGGACCGTTCTCGCCGTCGCCCTCCCCTGGCACCGCCTGCCGAGCGGCGCCGTCCTCGCGCTGCCGATCCTCGACATCCTCTCGATCGGCCTCCTCGCGCAGGCGGGCGGCGATGCCCTCGGTCTGCTGTGGGCCTTTCCGATCGTCTGGCTCGCGAACTACTACTCGGTCGGATGGCTCGTCACCGGCATCTGCCTCGTCGCCGGCTCCATCCTCGGCGCGAGTCTCGCGAACGGCAGCTTCCAGACCCACGACGCGCTGCGCCTGTTCGCGATGGTGCTCACGCTCGCCTTCATCGGCATCACCCTGAGTCTGGGGATGAGCCGCACCCGCGCGGCCGCGCGCCTCATGCGCCGCCAGTCCCGGCAGCTCGACGCGGCCCTCGCCCTCGCGCGGCGCGAAGAGCAGCGACGCACCGCCCTCCTCGACACCCTGCAGACCGGCATCGCCCAGGTCGACCCCGACGGCACCCTCCCCGCGACGAACGCCGCCTACCGCCGCATGTACGGCATCGAGAACCTCCCGATGCTCCATCCCACGCGCGCGGTCGAGTACCGCGAACGACGGGGCGAGGCCATCCCCGCCGAGCAGACGACCGTCGCGCGCGCGGCCCGGGGCGAGAACTTCGCGGCCGAGCGGGTCTGGCTGTTCGATCGGGATGGCCGGTGGCGGCTTCTCGAGGTGTCCGCCCGCTATCGCCTCGACGGGATGATCGTCGTCGCCGAGGACGTCACCGCGCAGACCGAGGCGAAGACCGAGCGCCAGTCGATGGCGCGGGCGGTGTCGCACGAGCTGCGCAGCCCGCTGACGGCAGTGCTCGGCCACGCCGACCTGCTGCTCGAGCGCAGCGACCTGCCCGACTCCGCACGCGAGCAGCTCTCGACGATCGAGAACGCCGCGGAGCGCATGCAGCACCTCATCGCGCGCATCCTGCAGGACCCGGGGCGCGACCCCGCCGACGCGCACACCGTCGTCGACCTCGCCTCCATCGCCGTCGCCTCGGTCTCGGCCTTCGGGCCCGCCGCGCTCTCGGGGGGCGTGCGGATCGTCCGCCCGGAGGAGGGCGACAGCGCTGTCATCGTGGGCGACGGGTTCCGCCTGCGGCAGGTCGTCGACAACGTCATCGGCAACGCGGTGAAGTACACCCCTCGCGGCGGCACCGTCACCGTGCAGGTCTACTCCACCGGCGACGAGGTCGGGGTCAGCGTCGCCGACACCGGCATCGGCATCCCCGACGACGAGGTGGCGCACATCTTCGATCAGTACTTCCGCGCCTCGAGCGCCCGCGACGCCGGCATCCCCGGCACCGGGCTCGGCATGGGCATCTCGCGTGAGATCGTCGCCGAGCACGGTGGCACCCTCGAGCTGAAGAGCGCCCTCGGGCACGGCACCACCGTGACCATCCGGCTCCCCCGCACCATCGACAAGGAGACGGCGTGAACACGACCGTTCCGTTCATCGCCGTCGCGACGGTGGCCTGCATCATCATGATCGGCCTGGGCTTCCTCCCCCGCCCCTCATATGCCGCGGCGCACTGGTCGCTCGCGTTCGTGCTCGCGATGAACGCCTCGTACACGTACCTGTACGCCGAGACGACCGACTACTGGTTCCTCCCCGCATACGCGTCGGGCATCTTCCTGCCGGCGAACGCGTTTCTCTGGACCGGACTGCGGTTCTTCAACGAGCGGCGCAGATCCGGATGGTCGTGGGCGACGGTCTATCTCGTCGCGTCGCCGACCGTCCTCATCCTCCTGTATCCCACGCCCTACTACTCCATGGCGTTCCGCCTCGACTTCCTCGTCTCGTGCGTCTTCGCGGTGCTGTGCATCGCCGAGCTGCTGAAGCTCTACCCGCGCGTGCACGAGGCCATCCTGCCGATGGTCGTCGCGGCAGCGATCTTCCCCGTGTTCGCGGTCTACGGCCTGCTCGACGGACTGCTGCGCTGGATTCACGGCAACCCCTCCTCGGACGACCTCGCCACGGTGCGCGCCGTGAACGGCGTGGGCACGAGCGTCTACATCGTCTGCGTGCTCATCACGCTGCTACTCATCGTGCGTCAGCCGCGTGCGGCGTCGGCGCGCACCGACGGCACGTTCGAGGCCGTCGCGAAGAACCGGCTGGAGCGCGCGCAGAAGACCGGCGACGACTGGTGGTCGCTCATCGACGTGCGGCTCGACGACCCGGAGGACATCCGCACCGCCCTCGGCGGCGGCGCCTTCGAGGAGATCGCGGAGCGCTTCTGCGCGGCCGTGAACGCGGGCCTCCCCGCCGACGCCGACATCGAGCAGCGCGGCGAGACCCGGTTCGTCGCCCTCGTTCCGCGCTCGAGCGAGGCCGCCCGCCGGCTCATCGTCTCGCTGCTGGAGCGGATCGGAGAACCCGACCCCGACCATCCGCTGCCCGTGCGCACCTCGGCGAGCATCGGATGGGCGACGGTCGCCGCCACCGGGTACGACCTCGACGCGCTGCTGACCGCCGCGAGCGACGCGAACGCCGCAGCCCGGCAGATGGGCGGCGACCGCTGGGAGCGCGCGGGCAAGCCCGACGTCGTGACCACCGGCATCGCCACCGTCACCGCCGGGAAGCGCGCGTGATGGTGCGGCGTGGGCGGATGGCGCGGGCTCCGAGGGCACCGCGGGCGGCTCGGGTGCGGCGGGTGTCGCGGGTGCCGCGCGCGCTCCGGTCGCCGTGGCTGTGGATCGGCGTGCTCAGCGCCGTCGTCGTCGGCATGCTCGCCGTGGGAGGCGTCTTCGTGAGCCACTGGGCCAACGCCGTCACCGCCCGCCCGCCCGGGGTCGGCACGGAGTTCATCGCGCCGACGCTGTCGAAGGCGCAGCGCGCGCTCGACTCCGACCTGACGCCCGAGCAGCAGGAGGCGGCGGAGTACCTCGCCGCGCAGCCCTCGACGTACTGGATCACCCCCGAGCAGGACCCGATCGGCCAGGCCGGCGCGACCGTCGGCGCGCTCGCCAAGCAGGCCCGCAGCGAGGGCAAGGCGCTGTCGGTCGCGGTGTACGGGTTGCCGGGGCGCGACTGCGGCAACCACTCCGCGGGCGGACTCGAGCCCGACGACTACAAGACGTGGGTCGCCGAGATCGGCGCCGCGCTCGACAACGCCCGCGACGTGCAGAAGATCGTCGTGCTCGAGCCCGACAGCCTCGCGCTCGCCCCCGAGTGCGGCAACCTCGACGAGCGCGTGACGCAGCTGCGCGGCGCGGTCGCCGCGCTGCAGTCCGTGGACACCTGGATCTACCTCGACGGCGGGCACAGCTCGTGGCTCGCCCCCGAGCGGATGGCCCAGCTCATCTCGGCCGTCGACGTCGCGGACTCGGTGCGCGGCTTCGCGACGAACGTGTCGAACTTCCAGTCGCTGACCGACGAGTTCGCCTACGCGCACGCGGTGGCCTCGCACCTCGACGGCATGCACGCCGTCATCGACACGTCGCGCAACGGCACCGCATCGGCGGGTGCGGAGTGGTGCAACCCCGCCGGGCAGACGGTCGGTGAGACCGCCGGCGAATACGGCGACGACGTCGTCGACACGAACCTCTGGATCAAGCCGCCGGGTGAGAGCGACGGCCCCTGCAACGGCGGGCCGGCTGCGGGCAAGTGGTGGCCCGAGGGGGCGGTCGCCCTGACGGCCGCTGCCCGATGACGAAGGCTAGGATGACTAGCAATAGCAGTATTCTGCATGCGAGTGGAGCAAGATGACTGACCCGGGCGTCCCGATCAAGACCGCCGTGATCGTCGAGGACGATCCCGACATCCGTCACCTCCTCGTGGAGGTGCTGGAGTCCGCGGGCTTCTCCACCGTCTCGGCGGGGAACGGCATCGACGGGGTGAACGCGGTGCTGCGGTATCAGCCGCTCATCACGACGCTCGACGTGAACATGCCGGGCATCGACGGCTTCGAGGCCGCTCGCCGCATCCGCGCGGGCAGCGACACGTACATCATCATGCTCACGGCCCTCGACGATGAGGCCGATGTCGTGCTCGGGCTCAGCTCGGGCGCCGACGAGTACCTGAATAAGCCGTTCCGCCCCCGCGAGCTGCGCGCGCGCATCGACGCCATGCTGCGCCGCCCCCGTGCCGGTGCGGCGGCGCCGGCCGCGCCCCGGCAGGATGCGGCCGGTCCGTCGTTCCCGGCCGCGCGCACCGCGCCTGGTGTGTCGGGGTTCCCGGCGGCGTCGGCGCCGTCGCCGCCCGTGCAGCCCGGCGCCCAGGGCGAGCCCGAGGTCTGGCGGGTCTCGCCCGCGAACGAGGCAGCGCCATCCGCCCCCGTCGTCGTGAACGGCGATGTCGGGCCGCAGGAGGGCGGGCAGGAGCTCGCCACCAGCGGGCCGACCGGCCTCGGCCCGCACACGCTCGCGCACCGCGACCTCTACGTCGACCCGGAGAGCCGCATCGCGAAGATCGGCGACCGCGACCTCGAGCTCACGCGCACGGAGTTCGATCTGCTCGCCGCACTGATGGAGTCGAAGCGCCGCGTGCGCAGCAAGGCCGACCTCACACTCGTGCTGCGCGGTGAGTCGTACGTGACGAGCTACTTCGTGGGCGACGCCGACAAGCGCGCGATCGAGGCGCACATGACGAACCTGCGTCGCAAGCTCGGCGACAATCCCGTCACGCCCCGGTACATCGAGACCGTGCGCGGCGTGGGCTATCGGCTGACGTCGCAGGTGGCGCCCGCCTACTGAGTCGTTCCTGCAAACGCGAGAGCCGGCCATCCGATGGGATGGCCGGCTCTCGCGTCCTCGAGAAGACTCAGACCTTGTAGCCGTGCTGGCGACGCAGGAGGCGGAAGATCATCGCGACGGTCTGGATCACGGTGACGATGCCGACGATCGGCCACCCCACCCAGAGGATCGACGACTGCACGACCGGGCCGAGCATGAGCCAGATCACGGTGACCGCGGCGACCACGACGACGAGGAGGATGAGCGGCATCCAGTGCGAGCTTCCGCCGCCCTTCTCCGCGCGAGCCTGCATCGCCCAGTTGTCGACCTTGCGGCGCGAGAGGAAGCGCGACCAGGAGCGGACGAAGTGACTCATCCGCACCCACATGAAGATCTCCGCGGGGAAGATCAGCGCGGCGAACAGCACGTCGCGCTTGGTGCGCGTCGCGAGGGTCATCGCGATGCGGACGTTCAGCAGCGTCGCGACGAGCGGCGTGATGAGCCACACCGGCGAGAAGACGAACGCACCGATGGAGAGCGAGCCGGCGAGCAGCACGACGAACGCGAAGCGCACGAACAGGTTCGTGAGCATGTCGAAGTTCTCGAGCCACCGCAGACGCAGGTTCGGGTGGAAGGGCTGGCCCTTGGTGTCGCCGCGCTGGCCGGGCCACATGAGCTCGATGGCGCCGTACGTCCACTTGACCTGCTGCGCGTCGTAGCCGCGGAGCGTGGTCATGCCGCCGACATCGGCGCGGGCGAAGGGGCTGATCTTCGTGAGGTACCCGGCGCTCTTGATCTGCAGCGAGAGAAGCGAGTCCTCGACCTCGCTGTCCTTCACCCACGGGGTGCGCTGGTGGTTGCTCTTCATGACGTCGCGCAGGGCCGCGGTGGAGAAGATCGAGAACTGCCCGCCGAGCACGGCCATGTTGCGGCCGCGCAGGAGGTTCTGCATGTTGAACGCCGCGAACTGCGTGCGCTGTCCGGCGATGAGGAACTTCGGGATGATGCCCTTGATCGGGCGGTCGTCGATCGAGTACACCGCGGAGATGCCGCCGATGCGCGAGTCGGAGACCGCCTCGTTCTCGAGGTGCTCGACCGCCTGGCGGTCGGCGACCGTGTCGCCATCCACACCGAGGAGGTAGTCGTAGCCCTCCACGAGCGAGTAGCCGTAGTTCAGCGCGCCGACCTTCTTGTCGGGGTTCTTGCCGATGTCGTGGACGAACACCTCGGTGAACTGGTCGCCGAGCTCGGTGGTGATCTCGTGGGCGCCGGCGTACTCCGAAGCGATGCGCACGGTGCCGTCCGAGGAGTTGTTGACGACGACGTGGATGACATCCGGCACGCGGGTCTGAGCGAGGAGCGCCTGGATCACATCGGCTATCGACTCCTCCTCGTTGTATGCGGGGATGATGCAGCCGATGGTCGAGCGGTGACCCGGGACATCCTCCAGCACGGAGGCGAAGTCGTCGGCGAATCCGACCGGCTCCATCTCGGCCGACGATGCGCTGGCCGGCTCCATCTCGGCCGACGGCGCGAGGGGGACGATGGTGGTGTCCTGGGTGGTCACGGTGGTTCCTGTCTTCGGGGTGCTTCGTTGAGACGAGTATTCCGGGCGGACCGCGAGGAACGGTGGGGTTTTGCCCCGACGAACCTCAAGATCAGCGCAAGGAAAATCAGCTCTGGGCGGCGAAGATCGCGATCGGGAGCGTCTGGTGGATCGTCTGCTCGGAGAACGAGCCGTCGCTGTTCGGCGAGCCCTCGGCCGACAGGGTCAGCGCGAAGTCCAGCGTGATGCCGGTGGTGCCATCCGGAAGCTGCGAGATCGTGCTCTCGGGAACGAGCAGCCCACCCTGGAAGCTGTTGAGCAGCAGACCGCGGTCGGTGCTCATGGCGTCGCTCGGCACGAGCGTGCGCGGGTCGGTGGTGAAGTTGACCGGGCCGGGCGTCTGCGCGGGGCTGAGCGTCGAGGTGACGGCGAGCTGCGAGAGGTACACGCGGCGCTTCTGGTCGAGCGTGGCCTTCTCTGCCACGCGGTAGTCGGCGACGTTGATGGCGTAGCCGAACGTCTTGTCGCCCGTCGTCGTCCACTCCTGGGTGCGCTTGGGGCTCTCGGCCCACACGTCGATGGTGACCTCGAGGTCGTCCGCGACGTCCGTCGTGAGCGACACCGAGCCATCCTGCGAGAGGACCGACTCGAACGCGGCCGCGTCGTCGGTGCCGGCGGCGCTCGTGGACGACGCGTCGGGCGTGCGCTCCACGATCGGCTGGGCCATCGCGGCGATCTGGCTGCAGCCGGCGGTCGCGATCAGCGAGGCGGCGAGGATGGCCGTGGCGGCCGTCGCGCGGATGGTGCGTGTGAGCATGACTGTTTCTCCTGGAAGTCCATGGGCGCTCGTGCGCACCTTGGCCGAGGTGCGCACGAGCGCAGTGGTGCCGTCGCACGAGCTCGGGTGCTGCGCGAGGGCTGGTCGCGTATTCGGGTTACGCGGGGCCGCCTCCCCAGAAGACGACCTGCTCAGATAATCACGCCGGATGGCCCGAATCCGGCCTCTCCGGGATTCCCTGCGTCAGTCTTGCGCTTGCCTTGAGGTTGGAGGCCGGTTGGGGTCGGCGGCTTGGTGCGCGCTTGGTGGGGGCTTGAGGTTCGGGACTCGCGGCCCTGCGGTTCGCCCGTGCGGGCGACACGGAATGGGGGCTGATTGCGGCTCGCCAGTGCGGGCGACGCGGCGGCGGCCGAGCGCGGCCATCCGTCGTGTCAGATTTCGGATGGCCGGGGCGGGTGTGCGCGTGTCGGCCACAGGAGGCGACTCCCGCACCACCGGCCCGAAATCAGAGACGCGACCCGGGCCATCCGTCGTGTCGGATTTCGGATGGCCGGGGCTGGTGTGCGCGTGTCCGCCACACGGGGCTACTCCTGCACCGGCGGTCCGAAATCAGGGACGGAAGCCGGGCCATCCGCCGTGTCGAATCCCAGATGGCCGGGGCTGGCGCGGCCGGGTCAGCCGGCGATGGCGACGGTGAGGCTGTCGGTCGCCGTCTGCTTCGCGTACTCGTCGGATGTCGGGGTCGTCTGCACGAGGAACTCGTACCGGATCTGCAGCGTGACCGAGCGGGTGCCATCCGGCACGGCGCCGATCGTGAACGTCTGCGAGTAGCTGTAGGGCGAGAGCACGAGGTATCCGTGCGGCTCGGTGGAGGCGTCCTCCTGCACGGGGAGCGCCTCGCCGCCATCCGGCACGACGGTGACGCTCGCGCGCTGCAGGTACACACCCTGCCCGTCGTTCGGCGTGATGGTCGTCGAGAGGGAGAGGCTCAGGGGCTTGGCGGCCGCGGCGGTCCACTGATCGAGCGCGAGGTCGGACCAGTACGTGACGTCGGCCACGACCGCGCCGGCGTCGAGCTGCCGCTTGGCGCTGCCGGTCTCGAGGTCGTTGACGACGGGCTCCGGGGTCTCGGTCGGCGCGGGAGCTTCTGCACCGTCGCCGTAGGAGCGCTGGGATGCGGTCGGCGTCGGGCTGGGGGTGGTCGCGTCGACCCAGGGCGCGGCCCCGTTGCATCCCGTGAGCGCTGCGGCGAGCGCGCCGAGGGTCAGAGCGAACGTGGCCCTCTTCATGGCGCGCATCGGCATCCCCTTCGTCTCAGCCAGGATACCGGTGTGGACACCGGCGGCTCCGGGCCTGCTCCCAGGGGCGCGAGCGCGGGGCGGGTCAGCCGCCCACCTCGTCGGCATCGCGGCGCTTGCGGGTCTGCTCGGCGCGCTGGCCGAGCAGCTCGTCCGCCGGGTACCCCACCTCGGTCAGCGTGAGGCCCCGCGCGGCGAGCACCTTGAACTCGCTCGTGCGCTCGAGGTTGTCGCGGATGATCCGAAGATGCTCACCCGTGAGCTTCCCCTCCCCCACCGCCACGCACGCGCCGACGAGCGCGCGCACCATGGAGTGGCAGAACGCATCGGCGCGGACGTTCGCGACGAGCACGCCGTCGGCATCCCGACGCCAGTCGAACTCGAGCAGGGTGCGGATGGTCGTGGATTCGGGACGAGGCTTGCAGTAGGCCGCGAAATCCCACAGCCCGACGAGGCCGCGGGCGGCCTCATCCATCGCGGCGACATCGAGATCCGCGCGGACGGTCGTGGTGCGGTGCCGCTCCATCGGGTCGTACCCGACGACCTGATCCGCGATGCGGTACGAGTACCGACGCCAGGTCGCCGAAAAGCGTGCATCGAACCCCTCGGGCGCAGTCGAGGCGCGCGTGACGAAGACGTCGGGGTACTGCCCGAGCACCCCGGCCATCCGCTTCGCCACGGGCTCGATCGGGTCGGCCGCTTCGGGGGCGTTGCGGCGCCGGACCGTGAGGCGCTCCCACTGCTCGTCGTCGACGTCGACGTGCGCGACCTGGCCGCTCGCATGCACGCCGGCGTCGGTGCGTCCGGCGACGACGAGCTGCACGGGCGATCCCGCGATGCGGCCGAGCGCTCCCTCGAGGGTGCCCTGCACCGTGCGGAGCGCGGGCTGGCGGGCCCATCCGCGGAAGTGCGTGCCGTCGTAGGCGATGTCGAGGCGGATACGACGCATCGCCGGCCCCTACAGCTGCGCGAGCGCCGCGAGCACGACCTGCGCGGAACGCTCGGCGGCGTCGTCGATGTGGGTCTCGAACTCCGTGCCGTCCGGCGCGCACAGGTCGCTGATCGCACGGAGCGATGCGAACCGCAGACCGAGGTTGAAGGCCGTCTGCGCGAGGGCTGCGGTCTCCATGTCGACGGCGAGGATGGCCGGGAACACCTCCCGCAGGCGGTGCGCGATGTCGACGGTGACGAACTTCTCACCGGAGCCGATCGCGCCCTCGCGGCCACGGCCATCCGCCAGCGCCGCCGTGATGAGCGCGGCGTGCGCGAACGGGTCGGGCGCGTAGCTCGGCGGCATGCCGGGCACCTGGCCGGGAACGTAGCCGAAGGCCTGCGCGTCGGCGTCGACGTTGATGTACTGCGTGCCGACGACGATGTCGCCGACCTGCACGCCGGGGCCGAGGCCTCCCGCGGATCCGGCGGAGATGAGGAGGATGTCGTCGCCGTAGCGATGCGCGGACCCGACGGCCGCGACGGCGGCATTCACCATGCCGATGCCCGAGCGGACGAGCACGAACGTGCGCCCGCCGACGACGACACCGCGGTGGATGGCCCGGCCGATCTGCACGGGTTCGGAGACTTCCGAGGCGGCATCGAGGAAGGGCTGGGCCTCCTCGTCCATGGCGACCTGGACGACGACGTGGCTCATGCCGCGTACACCGTGCTCCACTGGTCGCGCTCGGCGAGGAACGCGCGGACGGCGGACTGGGCGCCCTCGAGGGTGTGGTTCGCACCCCATCCGCACTGCGTCTCGTTCGCGGCAGGGACCTCGGTGGCGTCGAGGATGTCGGTGAGGGTCGCCTCGATGAGCGCGAGGACCTCGTCGTATGCGGGCTCGCCCTGCAGGATGAGGTAGAAGCCGGTCTGGCACCCCATGGGCGAGAAGTCGATGACGCGGTCGGAGTGGTTGCGGCTCTTCTCGGCGAACAGGTGCTCGATCGAGTGCACGGTCGGCATCTCGAGGTGCGCGCGGTTCGGCTGCGCGAAGCGGACGTCGTACTTCACGATGACGTCGCCCGCGGGGAGCTGCTTCCGGTTGGCGAGGCGCACATACGGCGCGGAGACGATGCGGTGGTCGAGGTTGAACGACTCGACGTTCATGCGGGGCGCTTCAGTCACCATCCGAGGATACGCGGGGTGCGGTTGGCGGGCGGTGGGTGCGGGGGGTCTTGCGGGGCGGGGGCCTGTAGGGGCGGGGGTCTGTAAGGGCGGGGGCCCTTGATGCGGTTCGCCAGTGCGGGCGACACGGCTCGCGGCTCGGAACCGTGTCGCCCGCACTGGCGAACGTGGGGAGGTTACTCGCAGCCGACGCCGTCGCCGTCGCGGTCGAGGTGGCTGCCGTAGCCCGGGTCGCCCACGCGCACGGGTGCGGCGCCCGCGTTGCGCGCCTCGGTGCAGTTCTTGTAGTACGCGCTCGGCTGCGCGGGCTCGGCGACCGGCGGCGCGGCCTGCTCCGGAGCGGCGGCCTCGGGAGCGGGAGCCGCGGCGACCGGCTGCGAGGCGAGCTCGTCGTACTCCGCCGTCTTCGCGTCGAGCGCGGCGGTCTTCGCGTCGAGCTCGCTGGTGAGGTCGGCGGTCTGGCCCTCGAGCTCGCTCACCTGCGCGGTGAGGTCGGCGGTCGAGTCCTCGGCCTTGGCCAGCGCGGCGACGGTGTCGGCGTGCTCGGCGTCGAGGGCGTCGTACTCGTCCTGGATGGATTCAAGCGCGCCCAGACGCTCGTCCATCGCGGCCTTGGTCTGATCGAGCTCGGCGACCTGCGCCGTGAGCTCGGAGTTCTCGGACGAGCTGCCCGCGGTGCCGAAGCCGGCCCCGAGGATGAGGCCTGCGATGGCGGTGACCGTCGGAACGAGGAACTTCTTGAGATTGCGCTTCTTCTTCGCAGGAGGTGCTGCGGGCGCGCTGAAGTCGAAGGTGGGTGCGGACATGGGTGACTCCGTCAGGGATCGAGCGAAGGCCGCCGGGGGGAGCGGCCGGAAGATTGCGTCCGGAAACGGTCCGGTCGCATTCCTTTGAAAATATCGCGATACCGTTAGAGGGCGCTACAGGCAGGAATGCCATCCTCGGCTCCGTCCGAGAGGTACCGAGGAAGCGCTCGCCAGTGCGGACGACACGTTTCGGGGGCGTTAGTCGTGTCGGCCGCACTGGTGAATCCCCGGACCCGCTCAAAACGCGAGAACCGCACCACGGAGCGGACCGGCCCCGCACTCGGTGGTGCCGAACCCGCGGAATAACCCAGCTATCCGCGACAAGGGCACCACCGAATCGGATGGTCGCGGCTTCGATGGTGCCTAACTCGCGGATACGCGCTTCAGAACGCGAGAACGGCACCACCGAGCGGACGAGCGCCGCACTCGGTGGTGCCAAACTCGCGGAATGGCCCCGCTATCCGCGACAAGGGCACCACCGAATCGGACGGCCCTGGCTTCGGTGGCGCCGAACTCGCGGATACGCGCTTCAGAACGCAAGAACCGCACCACCGAACGGACCGGCCCCACACTCAGTGGTGCCGAACTCGCGGAATCGCGCCCCGGCCATCCGCCGGCGCCCCGCGCTACTCCCCGCCGAGGTTTCCCGACAGCCGGCCGTGGAAGTCCTGCGTCGAGGTGTTCATCCCGACGATCTCCACCTCGACACCATGGCGCGCGTACTTCGTCTCGATCGCGTCGAGCGCCGCAACCGACGAGGCATCCCAGACGTGCGAGCGCGACATGTCGATGACCACGCGCTTCGGGTCGTCCGCGTAGGAGAACTGCGTCGTGAGGTCGTTGGACGAGGCGAAGAAGAGCTCGCCATCCACCTCGTAGCGGGCGACGCCATCCGCCACCGTCCGTCGCACGGTCGTGAAGTGCGCGACGCGGCGCGCGAACAGCACCATCGCGAGCAGCACTCCCCCGCCGACGCCGACGGCGAGGTTGTGCGTCAGAACGGTCAGCACGACCGTCAGCACCATGACCGCGGTCTCGCTCCGGGGCATCCGCCGCAGTGTCGAGGGTCGGATGCTGTGCCAGTCGAACGCGGCCACCGACACCATGATCATGACCGCGACGAGCGCCGCCATCGGGATCAGCGCGACGACGTCGCCGAAGAGCACGACGAGCACGAGCAGGAACGCTCCGGCAAGGAACGTCGAGATGCGCGTGCGGGCGCCCGCCACGCGGACGTTCATCATCGTCTGCCCGACGACCGCACAGCCGCCCATCCCGCCGAAGAACGCCGACGCGAGCTGCGCGGTGCCCTGGCCCCACGCCTCGCACGTCTTCGACGAGTGCGAGTCGGTGATCTCGTCGACGAGCTTGGCCGTCATGAGCGACTCGAGCAGGCCCACCGCCGCGACGCCGATCGCGTACGGCGCGATGATCGCGAGCGTCTCGCCGGTGAGCGGCACGTTCGGGATGAACAGCGACGGCAGGCTCCGCGGCAGCGCGCCCTGGTCGCCGACCGTCGGGATGTTCACACCCGCGACCACGACGAACACCGTCAGCACGATGATCGCGATGAGCGGCGCGGGGATGGCCGTGGTCAGCTTCGGGAACGCGAAGATGATCGCGACGCCGACGACGATCAGCGGGTACACGAGCCACGGGACGTCGATCACGTGCGGCAGCTGCGCGATGACGACGAGGATGGCCAGCGCGTTCACGAAGCCCGTCATCACGCTGCGAGGGATGAAGCGCATGAGCTTCGCGACGCCGAAGACCGCGAGCAGGATCTGGATGACGCCCGCGAGCATGATCGTCGCGATGAGGTAGTCCACGCCGTACGTCGGAGCGACCGGGGCCACGACGAGCGCCACAGCGCCGGTCGCGGCGGAGATCATGGCCGCGCGTCCGCCGACGATCGAGATGACGATGCCCATGATGAACGACGAGTAGAGCCCGACCCGCGGGTCGACCCCGGCGATGATCGAGAACGCGATCGCCTCGGGGATGAGCGCGAGGGCCACGACGAGCCCGGCGAGCACCTCGCGCGTGAGCGTGCGCGGTGAGCGGATGGCCTGCAGGACCGTGACGCCAGAGGACACCGTGCTCCTTCGAGAACGTGCGCGAGGATGGGAGCGGCCGAACGGCCATCCCCAACCCTACCGTAACGTGAGGGTTGCTGCCGACTGGAGAGGACGTCCGTGACCGCGACGATGCACATCGGCGAGCTCGCCGACCGCTCGGAACTGTCGCTGCGGACCATCCGCCACTACGACGAGATCGGGCTGCTGAAGCCGTCCGCCCGATCGGATGGCGGCTATCGGCTCTACACGGAGCGCGACTTCGAGCGCCTCATGCTGATCCGACGCATGAAGCCGCTCGGCTTCGCGCTGGAGGAGATGGGCGAGCTACTCGCGGCGACCGACGCGCTTGAGGCAGACCCGGCGGATGGCGCTGCTCGCGCGCGCGTCGACGCCTTCCTCGCCGAGGCGGTCGAGCGCCGCGCCAAGCTCGAGCGGCAGCTGGCGGCGGCGGACGAGTTCATCGCGCGGCTGTCGGCGCGGTAGGGCCGCCGCCGACCCGACCCCGGCCATCCGCCCCACCGCACCGCCCCACCGAACCGCCGCACACAGCAGAACGCCCCCGACCCGAAGGTCGAGGGCGTTCCGCTGAAGCGAGAGTTACTTCGCGTCGGCCTCGGGAGCGTCTGCCTCCTCGGCAGCCTCCTCGTCGCCGGCCTCGTTGTCGACGAGCGCCTCGCCGAGCTTGTCGTCGGCAGCAGCACCCGCCTCTTCGACCTCGGCGGGCTCAGCCGTCTCGTTCTCGTTGGCGACCGGAGCCGCCGACTCGGCGGGGGCAGCCGGCTCGGCCGAAGCGTCGGCGGCAGCAGCCTTCGACGACGTCGACGAGTTCTTCGCCTTCGGGGTGACGGGCTCGAGAACGAGCTCGATCACGGCCATGGGGGCGTTGTCGCCCTTGCGGTTCCCGACCTTGGTGATGCGCGTGTAGCCGCCCTCGCGCTCGGCGACGAGCGGAGCGATCTCGTTGAAGAGAACGTGGACGACCGACTTGTCGCCGATCGTCGACAGCACGGTGCGACGTGCGTGCAGGTCGCCGCGCTTCGCCTTCGTGATGAGACGCTCAGCCAGCGGGCGGAGGCGCTTTGCCTTCGTCTCCGTGGTCTTGATGGACTTGTGCGTGAACAGAGCCGCTGCGAGGTTCGCGAGAAGCAGACGCTCGTGGGCGGGGCCGCCGCCGAGGCGGGCACCCTTGGTGGGCTTAGGCATTTCGTGTTACTCCAGTATCAGGACGGGAAGTCGGGTCAGAGGGACTCTTCGTCGTAGCCGCTGTAGAAGCCGGTGCCGTCGAAACCGGGCACCGAGTCCTTCAGCGACAGACCGAGCGAGACGAGCTTGTCGCGCACCTCGTCGACCGACTTCTGACCGAAGTTGCGGATGTTCATGAGCTGCGTCTCCGAGAGGGCGACGAGCTCGCTGACCGTGTTGATTCCCTCGCGCTTGAGGCAGTTGTACGAGCGGACCGACAGGTCGAGGTCCTCGATCGGCATCGACAGCTCGTTCGAGAGCACGGTCTCGACCGGCGCGGGGCCGATCTCGATGCCCTCGGCCTCGACGTTCAGCTCGCGGGCGAGACCGAACAGCTCGACGAGCGTGCGACCGGCCGAAGCGACGGCGTCGCGCGGCAGCATCGAGGCCTTCGTCTCGACATCCAGGATCAGCTTGTCGAAGTCGGTGCGCTCACCGGCACGGGTGGCGTCGACGCGGTAGCTGACCTTGAACACCGGCGAGTAGATCGAGTCGACGGGGATCTGGCCCGCCTCCGCGTACTCGTTGCGGTTCTGCGTCGCCGAGACGTAGCCGCGGCCGCGCTCGATCGTGAGCTCGAGCTCGAACTTGGCGTCCGAGTTGAGCGTCGCGATGACGAGCTCGGGGTTGTGGACCTCGACGCCGGCCGGAGCCGAGATGTCGGCGGCCGTGACCTCGCCCGCACCCGTCTTGCGCAGGTAGGCCGTGATCGGCTCGTCGCGCTCGCTCGAGACGACCAGCTGCTTGATGTTGAGGATGATCTCGGTGACATCCTCCTTCACGCCGGGGATGGTGCTGAACTCGTGCAGCACGCCGTCGATCCGGATGCTCGTGACCGATGCACCGGGAATCGACGAGAGCAGGCTGCGACGGAGCGCGTTGCCGATCGTGTAGCCGAAGCCGGGCTCGAGCGGCTCGATGACGAACCGGCTGCGGAACTCGGAGATCTTCTCCTCGGTGAGGGTCGGACGCTGTGCGATGAGCACTATGTGTTCCTTTCGATCAAGTGCCCGCTATATGACACTTGCGTGGATGAGAGGTCGTGAGGGGTACTCGGCACCCAGCTCGCGCCGGGCGTGAACGGCGAATGCGCCGGGGTGCTCGTAACGAGCACCCCGGCGAAGTCGGTTCTCAGACGCGGCGACGCTTCGGCGGACGGCAGCCGTTGTGGGCCTGCGGCGTCACATCCTGGATCGACCCGACCTCGAGGCCGGCGGCCTGAAGCGAGCGGATCGCGGTCTCGCGGCCCGAGCCCGGGCCCTTCACGAACACGTCGACCTTCTTGACGCCGTGCTCCTGCGCCTGACGCGCAGCAGCCTCGGCAGCGAGGCCGGCAGCGAACGGCGTCGACTTGCGCGAGCCCTTGAAGCCCACGCCACCCGACGAGGTCCAGCTGATGACAGCGCCGGACGGGTCGGTGATCGAGACGATCGTGTTGTTGAACGTCGACTTGATGTGGGCCTGGCCCAGCGCGATGTTCTTCTTTTCCTTGCGGCGCGGCTTGCGCGCTGCGGACTTCGGTGCAGCCATGTTGTTCTCCTAAACCTATCCGCGCGCCTTAGCGGGCCTTCTTCTTACCGGCAACGGTGCGCTTCGGACCCTTGCGCGTACGCGCGTTGGTCTTCGTGCGCTGACCGCGGACCGGGAGACCGCGACGGTGGCGCAGACCCTCGTAGGAGCCGATCTCGACCTTGCGGCGGATGTCGGCAGCGACCTCACGGCGGAGGTCACCCTCAACCTTGTAGGTGCCCTCGATGTGGTCACGCAGCGCGACGAGCTGGTCGTCGGAGAGGTCCTTCACGCGGACGTCGGGGCTGATGCCCGTGGCCGCGAGGATCTCGTTCGAGCGGGTACGGCCAACGCCGTAGATGTACGTGAGTGCGATCACCACGCGCTTGTCGCGCGGGATGTCGACGCCGGCAAGACGTGCCATGCGGTTCTCCTGTTGCTATGTGGAGGTGTGGAGCAGGATCGGTGCCCGGGCCTCCGCCCCGAGGTGTCCCCCGCCTGAGCGGGTTCTGATCCTGCCGAATTCAGTTGCCGGTATCGGCCGAGCTCAGCCCTGGCGCTGCTTGTGGCGCGGGTTGCTCTTGCAGATGACCATGACGCGGCCGTGACGGCGGATCACCTTGCAGTGGTCGCAGATCGGCTTGACGCTGGGGTTGACCTTCATGATGCTTCCTATTCGCTGTCTTCGTACCGGCGTCGCCTCGCGACGCAGCCGGTCGTTACTTCTCGACCGGTCAGCGGTAGCGGTAGACGATGCGGCCGCGCGTCAGGTCGTAGGGGCTGAGCTCCACGACCACACGGTCTTCGGGGATGATGCGGATGTAGTTCTGCCGCATCTTGCCGGAGATCGTTGCGAGCACCTTGTGCCCTGCGGGCTTGTCGAGCTCGACACGGAACATCGCGTTCGGCAGCGCCTCGACGATGGTCCCCTCGGACTCGATGACTCCGTCTTTCTTCGCCATATCCTCGCTCGCGCTTGCTGCAGACCGGTCGGTCTGCGGTGGTTGGGTGATGGTGCCGGATGGCCGTCGGAACGACACGCCGGAATGAGGCGCAAGGCACCAAAGATCAATGGTATGTCACGTCGGGCGTGTCGGCAACCTCGGCGTGTCGGATGGCCGGGCCGGCTTCCGCGTCGCGGGCGGCGGGGCCATCCGGACTAGCGCTCGGAACACTAGGACTAGTGCTCGTCGCCGAGGCTAGCGCTCCGAGCACTAGTCTCGCCGACGAACGCTAGCCTCGCGCGAGGCTAGTGCTCCGAACGCTAGTCCGGTGCCCGCCCGCGTGCCCGCCCGCGGTGCCCGCCGCCGCCGCGACGACGACCCGCTACTTCGCGAGCAGGGGCTCCAGGTCCGTCTCGGGGCCCTGGAACGTCAGCTGCACGAACTCGTCGTTCACCATGATCGTCGGCGTCGAGATGCCACCGGCGCCCGGCGCGATCGGGGTCTCCTCGGTGCGCTCGGCGACGTAGTCCGAGTACTCGTGGTCGGCGATGCACGACGCGGCGTCGCCGGCGCCGACCTCGTCCGCGAACTTCGCGAGCTCGTCGTCCGACAGACCCTTCGACGACTCCGCCGGCTGGTTGTCGAACAGGCGGTCGACGTACGAGTAGAACGCGTCGGGGTTCGTCTCGGCCACGCAGTACGCGGCGCTCGCGGCGCGGGTGGAGTACTGCGTGCCCTGCGAGGCGTTGTCGAGGATCGAGATCGGGTGGATGACGAGGGTCGCCTCGCCCGCCTTCACCTTCTCGCCGACGTACTCGCTGTAGCCCTCCCAGTACTGGCTGCAGTACGGGCACATGAAGTCCACGTACTCCTCGATGACGTCCGGGCCGTCGCCGATGCTGATGCCGCCCGTCTCCTCGTTCACGACGCCGGCGGCCGGAGCCTCGGCGGGCGCGGTCGCGGCGTTGTTCATCGTGACGACGAGCGCGCCGACGCCGACGATCGCCACGACGACGATCAGGGAGATGACGATGGCGAACCAGTTCGTCTTCTTGCCAGGGGTAGCCATCATCACGTCAGTTCTCTTTCGAAAAGGTCAGGCGAGCGGGGCGGGGACGACGCCGAACGGGGCAAGGCCCGCGGCTCCGCCATCGGGCGCGGTGAGCACCCAGATGCCGCCATCATGCACGGCGACACTGTGCTCCCAGTGGGAGCCGTCGCTGCCGTCGACGGTCGACACGGTCCAGTCGTCGTCCTCCACGAAGACGTCCTCGGAGCCCGACGTCATCATCGGCTCGATGCACACCGTGAGCCCGGGGCGCACGTCGGCGCCGCGCTCCTCGGTGCGGTAGTTGAAGATCGACGGCGCCTCGTGCATCTTGCGTCCGATGCCGTGGCCCACGTAGTCCCGCAGGATGCCGGCCGGCTTCCCCGACGACAGCGGGTTCGCCTCGATGTGGTCCTGGATGGCCGCGCCCACCTCGCCGAGGTGGCTCGCCGTCGCGAGGGCGGCGATCCCCGCCCACATCGACCCCTCGGTCACGCGAGAGAGCTCCTCACGGCGAGCGGCGACATCCGGGTCTCCCCCGGGAACGACGATCGTGATCGCGGAATCGCCGTTCCAGCCATCCGCCGTCTCGGCCCCGCTGTCTATGGAGACGATGTCACCCGGCTGGATGACCCGCTCCCCCGGGATGCCGTGCACGACCTGGTCGTTCACCGAGATGCAGGTGGTGTGGCGGTACCCGCGCACCATCTGGAAGTTCGAGCGCGCGCCGCGGCCGGTGATCACCTGGTTCGCGATCGCGTCGAGCTCGCCGGTCGTCATGCCGGGTCGGATGGCCCGGCGCACCTCGTCGAGGGAGGCTGCGGTGATGAGGCCGGGTGCGACCATCCCCCGCAGCTGCGCGGCGTTCTTGTAGGGCGAGCGGCGGAACACGCTCACGCGGCCACGCGCACGATGCCGCGCGCCTCGAGGGCGTCGAAGATGCGCGCGGTGATCTCGTCAAGCGAGCCGACGCCGTCGATGCGGTCGACGATGCCGCGCTCCCCGTACACGTCGAGGATGGGCGCGGTCTCCGACTCGTAGATGTCGAGGCGCTTGGAGATCGCCTCCTCCGTGTCGTCGCTGCGGCCCTGCTCGGCGGCGCGCTTGGCGATGCGGGCGATCGACTCCTCGCGCGGCACGTCGAGGAGGATCACCGCGTCGAGCTGCTCGCCGCGGTCGGAGAGGAATGCGTCGAGATCGCGCACCTGCGCGGCGTTGCGGGGGTAGCCATCCAGGAGGAAGCCTTCGGCCGCGTCGTCCTGCGCGAGCCGGTCGCGCACGATCTCGCTGGTGACCTCGTCGGGCACGAGGTTGCCGGCGTCGGTGATCGCCTGCACCTTGCGGCCGAGCTCGGTGCCCTGGGCGATGTTCGCCCGGAAGATGTCGCCCGTGGAGACGACGGGGACGTCGAAGGCCGAGGCCACGAGCACGCCCTGCGTGCCCTTGCCCGAGCCCTGCGGGCCGACGATGAGAAGACGGGGCGCTGTCATCGGAGGAGTCCTTCGTAGTGGCGCTGCTGCAGCTGCGCGTCGATCTGCTTCACCGTCTCGAGGCCGACGCCGACCATGATGAGGATCGACGCGCCGCCGAACGGGAAGTTCTGGTTGGCGCCCACGGTCGCGAGGGCCACGAGCGGGATGAGGGCGACGAGACCGAGGTAGATCGCGCCGGGGAGCGTGATGCGGGTCAGCACGTACTCCAGGTACTCGGCGGTGGGGCGCCCGGCGCGGATGCCGGGGATGAACCCGCCGTACTTCTTCATGTTGTCGGCGACCTCGATCGGGTTGAACGTGATCGAGACGTAGAAGTACGTGAAGCCGATGATAAGGAGGAAGTACACCAGCATGTAGATCAGGTTGTCGCCCGTGGTCAGGTTGTTGTTGATCCACTGGACCCAGCCGGGTAGGTTGCCGTCGGCGTCGGGCGTCGAGTTGAACTGCGCGATGAGCGACGGGATGTACAGCAGCGACGAGGCGAAGATGACGGGCACGACGCCGGCCATGTTCACCTTGATCGGGATGTACGTGTTCGTGCCGCCGTAGGTGCGACGTCCGACCATCCGCTTGGCGTACTGCACGGGCACGCGACGCTGCGACTGCTCGACGAAGACGACCGCGGCGATGATGACGACGCCGATGACCAGCACGAGGAGGAAGATCTCGAAGCCGCGCGCCTGCCAGATGGCCCACATGGCGGCGGGGAACGAGGCGGCGATCGAGGTGAAGATCAGCAGCGACATGCCGTTGCCGACGCCGCGCTCGGTGACGAGCTCGGCGAACCACATGATGAGGCCGGTGCCGGCGGTCAGCGTGATCACGATGAGCAGCTGCGCCCACCACACGTCGTTCGTGAGGACGTTCACGCACTCGGGCACGCCGGTGGTGCCGAACAGCTGGCCGCTGCGCGCGACCGTGATGAGCGTCGTCGACTGCAGCAGCGCGAGCGCGATCGTGAGGTACCGGGTGTACTGCGTCAGACGCGCCTGGCCGGCCTGACCCTCCTTGTAGAGGGCCTCGAAGTGCGGGATGACCACGCGCAGCAGCTGCGTGATGATCGTCGCGGTGATGTAGGGCATGACGCCCAGCGCGAAGATCGACAGCTGGAGCAGGGCGCCGCCCGAGAAGAGGTTCACCAGCGAGAGGAGTCCCTGGGTGCCCGAGGTCTGGTCGATGCAGCTCTGCACGTTCGGGAAGTTGACGAACGGCGCGGGGATGTGAGCGCCGAAGCGGTAGATCGCGATGATCCCGAGCGTGAAGCCGATCTTCCGCCGCAGATCCGGCGTGCGGAAGATCCGCGCGATAGCGCTGAACAAGGAAGGGCCTCCCAGTGGAATGGAGTGGCGGCCCGACGAAAGAGGGCGCACCGATCTCCAGAGTAACGGAAAGGGCCGGAGGCGCATGCCTCCGGCCCTCTCGCGCGGTGTTACTTGATGCTGCCGCCGGCGGCGACGATCTTCTGCTCAGCCGAGCCGGAGACCTTGTCCACCGACACCGTCAGTGCGACGGAGATGTCGCCGTTGCCGAGGACCTTGACCTTCTCGTTCTTGCGAACGGCGCCCTTGGCCACGAGGTCGGCGATGGTCACATCGCCACCCTGCGGGTAGAGCTCCGCGAGCTTGTCCAGGTTCACGACCTGGTACTCCACGCGGAAGGGGTTCTTGAAGCCGCGGAGCTTCGGGGTGCGCATGTGCAGCGGCATCTGCCCACCCTCGAAGCCGACGCGCACGGTGTTGCGGGCACGCGTGCCCTTGGTGCCACGACCGGCCGTCTTGCCCTTCGAGCCCTCACCGCGACCCTTGCGGGTCTTCGCGGTGTTGGCGCCCGGAACGGGGCGGAGGTGGTGGGCCTTCAGCACGCCGGGGCGCTGCTCGTTGCTCTCAGCCATCAGTCGATCTCCTCAACATTCACGAGGTGAGCGACCGCGCGGACGTAGCCGCGGGTCTGAGCGTCGTCGGGACGGACGACCGAGTCGCCGATCCGCTTGAGACCCAGGCTGCGCAGCGTGTGGCGCTGGTTCTGCTTCTCGCTCACCTTGGACTTGATCTGCGTCACCTTCAGACGCGCAGCCATCAGGCACCTGCCTTTGCAGTAGCGGCGGCCTCGGCCTCCGCGCGCACGAGACGAGCCGGGGCGACCTGGTCGAAGTCGAGGCCACGACGCGCGGCGACCGCACGGGGCTCCTCGAGCTGCTTCAGGGCCTCGACCGTGGCGTGCACGATGTTGATCGTGTTCGACGAGCCGAGCGACTTCGACAGCACGTCGTGGATGCCGGCGCACTCGAGCACGGCGCGCACCGGGCCACCGGCGATAACACCGGTACCGGCAGCGGCCGGACGAAGCAGGACGACACCGGCGGCCGCCTCACCCTGCACGGGGTGCGGGATGGTGCTGCCGACGCGGGGAACGCGGAAGAAGTTGCGCTTCGCGTCCTCGACGCCCTTGGAGATGGCCAGGGGCACCTCGCGGGCCTTGCCGTAGCCGACGCCGACCACGCCGTTGCCGTCGCCGACCACCACGAGAGCGGTGAAGCTGAAGCGACGACCGCCCTTGACGACCTTCGACACGCGGTTGATCGTGACGACGCGCTCCAGGAACTGACTGTCGTTGCCACGGCTGTTGCGGTCACGGCCGCCGTTGCCGCGCTGGTCGCGACCGCCGCGGCGAGGCTCGCGCTCGCGGCGCTCCTCGGTCTGCTCGGGCGCTGCCTGGGCAGCGGCTTCGGTGGTCACTTCGGTCTCCTTGATCTCACTCACAGGTTCAGGCCTCCCTCACGGGCGCCATCCGCGATCGCGGCGACACGACCGGCGTAGCGGTTGCCTCCACGGTCGAACACGACGTCGTTGATGCCGGCGGCCTTCGCGCGCTCGGCGACGAGCTCGCCGACCTTGCGGGCCTTGGCGGTCTTGTCACCTTCGAACGAGCGGAGGTCGGTCTCGAGCGTGGACGCGCTGAAGAGCGTGATGCCCTTGCTGTCGTCGACGAGCTGCACGAACACGTGGCGTGCAGAGCGGTTGACGACGAGACGGGGACGCACCTCGGTGCCCACGACCTTCTTGCGAAGGCGAGTGTGGCGACGCGAGCGCGCGACGGACTTCGACTTCACAGCCATGATTACTTACCAGCCTTTCCGGCCTTGCGACGCACGACCTCGCCGGCGTAGCGCACGCCCTTGCCCTTGTACGGCTCGGGCTTGCGGATCTTGCGGATGTTGGCAGCGACCTCGCCGACGGCCTGCTTGTCGATGCCGGCGACGGTGAGGCGGTTGTTGCCCTCGACCGTGAGCGTGATGCCTGCCGGCGGCTCGATGACGACGGGGTGCGAGAAGCCGAGAGCGAACTCGACGGACGAGCCCTTCTGGGCGACGCGGTAACCCGTGCCGACGACCTCGAGGCCCTTGGTGTAGCCCTGGGTCACGCCGATGATGTTGTTGGAGATGAGGGTGCGGGTGAGGCCGTGCAGTGCACGCGACTCACGCTCGTCGTCGGGGCGGGTGACGAGAACCTGGTTCTCCTCGACCTTGACCTCGATCGGCTTGGCCACCGAGAGGGCGAGCTCGCCCTTGGGGCCCTTGACCGCAACCTGCGACCCGTCGACCGTCACAGAGACGCCGGCGGGGATGTCGATGGGAAGACGTCCGATACGCGACATGTTTCGATCACCACACGTAGGCGAGAACTTCTCCGCCCACGCCCTTCTGCTCGGCCTGGCGGTCGGTGAGGAGACCGCTGGAGGTGGAAAGGATGGCGACACCGAGACCGCCGAGCACGCGAGGAAGCTCGGTCGACTTCGCGTACACGCGGAGACCGGGCTTCGAGACGCGCTTGATGCCCGCGATGGAGCGCTCACGGTTCGGGCCGTACTTGAGAGTCAGGGTGAGGGTCTTGCCGACGCGTGCGTCCGACTCCTCCCAAGACTGGATGTAGCCCTCCTGGCGGAGGATGTCGGCGATGTGCGTCTTGAGCTTGCTCGACGGCAGCGACACGCTGTCGTGGTGCGCCGAGTTCGCATTGCGCAGACGGGTCAGCAGATCTGCGACCGGGTCTGTCATTGTCATACGACTTGTCCTTTGTTCATGAGGTTTCGGCTGCCGTTACACGACAGACGACCTTCGATGACCTGCGATTTTCAGTTGTGAGCTCATGCGAGACGCCCCCGCGGCGCGCGGCCGCGGGGGCGAAACGCATCAAGCAAACGCCCTAGTGTATCAGGCCTGCTCGTCGTTCTTGCCGACGAAGGGGAAGCCGAGGTGGCGCAGGAACGCGCGTCCCTCGTCGTCCGTCTTCGCGGAGGTGACGATGGTGATGTCGAAGCCGCGGACGCGGTCGATCCGGTCCTGGTCGATCTCGTGGAAGATCGACTGCTCCTGCACACCGAAGGTGTAGTTGCCGTTGCCGTCGAACTGCTTCGGCGACAGGCCGCGGAAGTCGCGGATGCGGGGCAGCGCCAGCGAGATCAGGCGGTCCAGGAACTCCCACGCGCGGTCACCGCGGAGGGTGACGTGCGCGCCGATGGCCTGGCCCTCACGCAGCTTGAACTGCGCGATCGACTTCTTGGCCTTGGTCACGATGGGCTTCTGGCCGGTGATGGCGGTGAGGTCGGAGACCGCGCCCTCGATGACCTTGCTGTCGCGAGCGGCCTCGCCGACACCCGTGTTCACGACCACCTTGACGAGACCGGGAACCTGCATCGGGTTGGCATAGCCGAACTCGTCCTGCAGCTTCTGACGGATCTCGTCCCGGTAGACCTGCTTCATGCGCGGCTGGATTCGGCCAGTCTGCGCAGCGGTATCCGTGCTCATTGTCAGATGTCCTTACCCGACTTCTTCGCGTAGCGCACGCGAACAGTCTTCTTGACGCCGTTCTTGACCTGCTCCTCGAGACGGAACCCGACACGCGTCGGCTTCTTGGTCTCGGGGTCGACGAGCGCGACGTTGGACACGTGGATCGGGGCCTCGAGGGTCTCGATGCCGCCGGTCTTCGTGCCGCGCTGCGTCTGGCCGACGCGGTTGTGCTTGGTGATGTAGTTGACGCCCTCGACGACGACGCGGTTGCCGCCTTCCAGAACCTCGAGCACCTTGCCCTGCTTGCCGCGGTCTCCACCGCGCTCGGGCTTGGCGCCGGAGATCACCTGGACGAGGTCGCCCTTCTTGATCTTCGCCATGAGTTAGAGCACCTCCGGTGCGAGCGAGACGATCTTCATGAACCGACGGTCACGAAGCTCGCGGCCGACGGGACCGAAGATGCGGGTGCCACGGGGCTCCCCGTCGTTCTTCAGGATGACGGCGGCGTTCTCGTCGAACTTGATGTACGAGCCGTCGGGACGACGCGTCTCCTTGACAGTGCGGACGACGACGGCCTTGACCACGTCGCCCTTCTTCACGTTGCCGCCGGGGATCGCGTCCTTGACGGTGGCGACGATCGTGTCACCGAGACCCGCGTAGCGGCGGCTGGAGCCACCGAGCACGCGGATGGTGAGCAGCTCCTTGGCGCCGGTGTTGTCGGCGACCTTGAGGCGGGATTCGTTCTGAATCACTTGTTACTCCTTGGATTCCAAGCAGGCCCGGAGGCTTACTTGGCCTTCTCGAGGATCTCGACCAGACGCCAGCGCTTGGTGGCGCTCAGCGGACGGGTCTCGTTGATGACCACGAGGTCGCCGATGCCGGCGCTGTTCTGCTCGTCGTGCGCCTTGAGCTTCTTCGTGCGACGGATGACCTTGCCGTAGAGGGGGTGCTTAACGCGGTCCTCGACCTCGACGACGATCGTCTTGTCCATCTTGTCGCTCACGACGTAGCCGCGGACGGACTTGCGGTAACCGCGGTCAGCGGTCTCCTCGGTCTTGTTCTCGGTGGCCATCACTCAGCCTCTCCCTCGGCGGCAGCCGGCGTCTCCGCCTTGTCCGCCTTCTTCGCCTTGGTCTTCTTGGCCTTGGTCTCGACCGGGGCCGGCGTCGCACGGATCCCGAGCTCGCGCTCGCGGATCACGGTGTACAGCCGCGCGATGTCGCGCTTGACCGCACGGATGCGGCCGTGGCTGTCCAGCTGACCGGTGGCCGACTGGAAGCGCAGGTTAAACAGCTCTTCCTTGGCCTTGCGCAGCTCCTCGACGAGGCGCTGGTCTTCGAACGTGTCGAGCTCCTTGGGGGCGAGCTCCTTGGTGCCGATCGCCATTACGCGTCGCCCTCCTCGCGCTTGATGATGCGTGCCTTGAGCGGCAGCTTGTGAATTGCTCGGGTCAGTGCCTCACGGGCGAGCTCCTCCGACACACCGGAGACCTCGAAGAGGACGCGACCCGGCTTGACGTTGGCGACCCACCACTCGGGCGAACCCTTACCGGAACCCATGCGGGTCTCAGCAGGCTTCTTGGTCAGCGGACGGTCGGGGTAGATGTTGATCCACACCTTTCCGCCGCGCTTGATGTGACGCGTCATGGCGATACGAGCGGACTCGATCTGACGGTTCGTCACGTAAGCGGGCGTCAGCGCCTGGATGCCGAAGTCGCCGAAGCTGACCTTCGTGCCGCCGGTGGCCTGGCCATCCCGCTTGGGGTGGTGCTGCTTGCGGTACTTGACCTTGCGAGGGATGAGCATTACGCCGACGCTCCTTCCGCGACCGGCGCTGCCTCGTCGTTGCGACGCGGGCCGCGGCGGCCGCCACGGTCGCGCTGCGAGGAGGGCTTACGCGAAGCCTCTTCACGCGCGAGTTCCTTGTTGGTGAGGTCGCCCTTGTAGATCCAGACCTTCACGCCGATGCGGCCGAAGGTGGTCTTCGCCTCGTAGAAGCCGTAGTCGATGTTCGCGCGCAGCGTGTGCAGCGGCACACGACCCTCGCGGTAGAACTCCGACCGGCTCATCTCGGCGCCGCCGAGACGGCCCGAGACCTGGATCCGGACGCCCTTGGCGCCGGCGCGCTGCGCGCCCTGCAGGCCCTTGCGCATCGCGCGGCGGAACGCCACGCGAGCGGAGAGCTGCTCGGCCACACCCTGAGCGACGAGCTGAGCGTCGGCCTCGGGGTTCTTGACCTCGAGGATGTTCAGCTGGATCTGCTTGCCGGTGAGCTTCTCGAGCTCGCCGCGGATGCGCTCGGCCTCCGCACCACGACGGCCGATGACGATGCCCGGGCGTGCGGTGTGGATGTCGACGCGCACGCGGTCGCGGGTGCGCTCGATCTCGATGCTGCTCACGCCGGCGCGGTCGAGCGACGTGGTGAGCAGCTTGCGGATCCGGATGTCCTCGGCCACGTAGTCGGCATAGCGCTGACCCGGCTTGGTCGAGTCAGAGAACCAGCGCGAGACGTGGTCCGTGGTGATGCCGAGGCGGAAGCCGTACGGGTTTACCTTCTGTCCCATTACTTGCTCGCCTTCTTCTTGCCCGCGGGGGCCACGTCGGCGGCCTCGGGGGTCGAGAGCACGACCGTGATGTGGCTCGTGCGCTTCTTGATCTGGAACGCGCGGCCCTGTGCACGGGGCTGGAAGCGCTTGAGCGTCGTCCCCTCGTCCACGAAGGCGTTCTTCACGTACAGGTCCTGCTCGTTCAGGTACTCACCGGCGTTGCCGGCCTTGACCTGCGCGTTGGCCATAGCCGACTCGACGAGCTTGTAGATCGGGTCCGAGGCGGACTGCTGCGCGAACTTGAGGATCGCGAGAGCCTCCTCGGCCTGCTTGCCCTTGATGAGGGCCACGACACGACGAGCCTTCTGAGGGGTCACGCGGATGTGTCGCACACGTGCGATGGACTCCACCATTTCTCTCTCCTCTCGGTCGCCTTAGCGGCGACGGCCCTTCTTGTCGTCCTTCACGTGGCCGCGGAAGGTGCGGGTGGGCGCGAACTCGCCCAGCTTGTGGCCGACCATGGACTCGGTCACGAACACGGGAACGTGCTTGCGACCGTCGTGCACGGCGATGGTGTGCCCCAGCATCGTGGGGATGATCATCGAACGGCGCGACCAGGTCTTGATGACGTTCTTGGTACCCGCCTCGTTCTGCGAGACAACCTTGCGAAGCAGGTGCTCGTCGACGAAGGGGCCCTTCTTCAGACTGCGTGGCATCTTCTTGACTCCTACTTGCGCTTCTTGCCGGCGTTACGACGACGAACGATGAGCTTGTCGCTTTCCTTGTTCGCGTGGCGGGTACGGCCCTCAGGCTGACCCCACGGCGTCACAGGGTTGCGACCACCGGACGTCTTGCCCTCACCACCACCGTGCGGGTGGTCGACCGGGTTCATGGCGACACCGCGGACGGTCGGGCGAACGCCCTGCCAGCGCTTGCGGCCGGCCTTGCCCCAGTTGATGTTCGACTGCTCGGCGTTGCCGACCTCGCCGATGGTGGCGCGGCAGCGTGCGTCGACGTTGCGGACCTCACCGGAGGGCAGACGGAGCTGCGCGTAGGGGCCATCCTTCGCGACGAGACGCACCGAGGCGCCCGCCGAGCGAGCCAGCTTCGCGCCGCCGCCGGGACGGAGCTCGATGGCGTGGATGACGGTACCCGTGGGGATGTTGCGCAGCGGCAGGTTGTTGCCGGGCTTGATATCAGCGCCGGCACCCGACTCGACGACATCGCCCTGACGCAGCTTCTCGGGCGCGAGGATGTAGCGCTTCTCGCCGTCGAAGTAGTGCAGGAGCGCGATGCGCGCGGTGCGGTTGGGGTCGTACTCGATGTGAGCGACCTTCGCGTTGATTCCGTCCTTATCGTTGCGACGGAAGTCGATCACGCGGTACTGGCGCTTGTGGCCACCACCGATGTGACGCGTGGTGATGCGGCCCTGGTTGTTACGTCCGCCGGTCTTGGCGAGCGGGCGAAGCAGGGACTTCTCAGGCGTCGAGCGCGTGATCTCAGCGAAGTCAGCCACCGACGAGCCGCGGCGACCCGGGGTCGTGGGCTTGTAGTTGCGAATAGCCATTTCTCTCTATTCCTCCTGGCCGTCTCAGCTGACAGCCGTGAAGATGTCGATGGTGCCCGACTTGAGGGTCACGATGGCGCGCTTGGTGTCCTTGCGCTTGCCCGTGCCGAAGCGGGTGCGGCGAGTCTTGCCGACGCGGTTGATCGTGTTCACCGAGGCGACCTTCACATCGAAGATCTTCTCGATCGCGAGCTTGATCTCCGACTTGTTCGAGCGGGGGTCCACGATGAACGTGTACTTGCCCTCGTCGATCAGGCCGTAGCTCTTCTCAGAGACGACCGGCGCGATGATGACATCGCGGGGGTCCTTGTTGAGAGCGGTCATGCCGAGACCTCCTGAATGGCGCCGGTCTTCTGCGCGATGAACGCGTCGATCGCGGCCTTCGTGAACACGACGTCGTCAGACGTGACCACGTCGTATGCGTTGAGCTGGTCAGCGGACAGGACGTGGACGTTGCGCAGGTTGCGCACGCTCAGCCATCCGAAGTCATCGGTGCGGTCGAGCACGATGAGGACCTTCTTCGACGTGGTGACCTGCGCGATGAACGACGCAGCAGCCTTCGTCGAGGGCTTCTCGGTGCCGAACGCGTCGACGACGTGCAGGCGGCCGCCGCGGAGACGGTCGCTGAGCACGCCCGCGAGGGCGGCGGCGATCATCTTCTTGGGGGTGCGCTGCGAGTAGTCGCGCGGCTTCGGACCGTGGACGATGCCACCACCGGTCATGTGCGGCGCACGGATCGAGCCCTGACGGGCGTTACCCGTGCCCTTCTGCTTGAAGGGCTTGCGGCCGGCACCGGAGACCTCACCGCGACGCTTGGTCGAGTGGGTGCCCTGGCGAGCCGCCGCGAGCTGCGCGACGACGACCTGGTGGATCAGCGGGATGTTCGTCTTGGCGTCGAACACCGAAGCGGGAAGCTCGACCGTGCCGGTCTTGCTGCCATCGGTGCTGAGGACGTCGAGAGCGAGAGTCGAGTCAGCCATCTGTCTCAGGCCCCCTTCACAGCGTTGCGGACGAAGACGACCCGGCCGCGCGCACCGGGGACGGCGCCCTTGACGAGCAGCAGACCCTTCTCGGCGTCGACGGCGTGGACCGTGAGGTTGAGGACGGTCACGCGCTCGCCACCCATACGGCCGGCCATGCGCATGCCCTTGAAGACGCGGCTCGGGGTCGACGAGGCGCCGATCGAACCGGGCTTGCGGTGGTTGCGGTGCGCACCGTGCGAAGCGGAGACGCCCTTGAAGTTGTGGCGCTTCATGACACCCGCGGTGCCCTTGCCCTTGCTGGTGCCGACGACGTCGACCAGCTGGCCGGCCTCGAACACTCCGTCAACCGTGAGCTCCTGGCCCAGGCTGTAGTCGGCAGCGTCCGCGGTGCGGAGCTCGGTGAGGTGACGACGGGGCGTCACGCCAGCGGCCTCGAAGTGGGCCGTCAGGGGCTTGTTCACCTTGCGGGGGTCGACCTGGCCGTAGCCGATCTGAACGGCGTTGTAGCCGTCCTTCTCGAGCGAACGGATCTGGGTCACCACGTTGGGAGCGAGCTCGATCACCGTGACGGGGATGAGCTTGCCGTTCTCGTTCCAGACCTGGGTCATCCCGAGCTTGGTGCCCAGGAGGCCCTTCGAAACCTTGTTGTTGATGTCAGCCATGTCGAACCTCAGAGCTTGATCTCAATGTTGACGTCAGCAGGGAGGTCCAGGCGCATGAGCGAGTCGACCGCCTTGGGGGTCGGGTCGACGATGTCGATGAGGCGCTTGTGGGTGCGCATCTCGAAGTGCTCGCGGCTGTCCTTGTACTTGTGGGGCGAACGGATGACCGCCACGACGTTCTTCTCCGTCGGGAGCGGCACCGGGCCGACGACCTGAGCGCCGGCACGGGTCACCGTGTCGACGATCTTGCGCGCCGACGAGTCGATGACCTCGTGGTCATACGACTTCAGGCGAATGCGGATCTTCTGTCCCGCCATTGTCTGTCTCTCTTTCCGCGTCATACCTCACGGGCATTGGACGCACTGCGGCGCGGGGCGCGCCTTCGGCACATTCGAGGCCGCCCGGAGGCGGCTCATGCTGCACCACTGTTCTGCTGTCAATCGGCCATCCGGAGACGACCGCAGCCGCACTTCTCCCCCGGAGGAGGAGGTGGGGTTGTGTTGTTCTGCTGCCCGCGGCCTAGAACTCTGCGCGATCCCGCGCTGTCTATGCACTGCCCTGGCAGTGATCCGGCCGCACCGAAGCGCGCACCGGAATGTGGAACCTGTCTATTCTGCCATCCGTTCCCATCCTCCCGCAACCCGGGCGTGTCGTGCGGCGCGCCCTGTCGGGAGTAAGGAAGACCGGGCAGCGCGCGGCTCGCTCTCGGGTGCTTCACATGCCCGCATCCGGGGCCGCTCGCCCGGGTACGGGAAAGGCCCCGGACGACATGCGTCCGGGGCCCTTCATCGCGAGGCTCAGTACCAGCCGGTGGACTGAGAGTGGCCCCACGCACCGCACGGGGTGCCGTAGCTGCCGGCGATGTAGCCGAGGCCCCACGCGATCTGCGTCGCGGGGTTCGTCTGCCAGTCGGCGCCGGCGCTGGCCATCTTGCTGCCGGGCAGCGACTGCGGGATGCCGTAGGCGCCGCTGGAGGGGTTCATGGCCGAGGGGTTCCAGCCGGACTCCTTGTTCCAGAGCGACACGAGGCACTGGAACTCGCCCTCGCCCCAGCCGTACTGGTTCGCGGCCATGTCGCGGGCGATCGACTGCGGGTCCCCGCCGCTGAACGTCTGCGCGGGCGCCTGCTCGGGAGCGGGAGCGGCGGGCTGCTCGGGCGCTGCGGGCGCCGGAGCAGCCTGCTCCTGCGCGGCCTGCTCCTGCGCGGCCTGCTCCTGCGCGGCCTGCTCGGCAGCGGCCTGCTCAGCGGCGGCCTTCTCGGCAGCAGCCTTCTCCTCCGCGGCCTTCTTCTCGGCAGCAGCCTTCTCCTCGGCGGCCTTCTTCTCCGCAGCGGCCTTCTTCGCGGCGGCGATCTCGGCGTCGGCCTTGTCCGCGGCGGCGGTGTTGGCGACGACGGCCTTGGTCTCGGCCTCGGCCTCGTCGGCCACGCCCAGCACCACGATGGCGGGGAGCTTGTCGTAGTCCTCGAGCTTCTGGACGTATGCGTCCAGGCGCTTGGTGTTGACCGTCGGGTGCGCCTCATCGATGGCGGCCTGCGCGTCGTCCAGCGCGACCTTCGCGTCACCGGCGGCCTCGGCGATCGTGGCGGCGGCCGTCACGGTGCCGGCGTCACGCGGCGCCGGAGCGAGCTCGGCGGCCGCGGCCGCGACGCTTCCGCTGGCGGCGGTCATGAACAGGGCGAGTGCGGCGCCGATCGACACGCGACGGCGGCGGCGGCGATCCTTCTCCTGCCGAAGGAGCGCGAGGTGATTCGGTCGGGGGAACGGGGTGAGAAGGGGCTCACCCGCTTCAAGCGTGCGGGGCATTCACAGTCCTGTCTTGGGGGAATCTGCCGCGTTCGGGCGCGGCTACAAGACGAAGACCCTGGCGGCGGAGTCTGAGTGCCCACTGCGTGCGTCATGGGAGGTGCGTGGATCACCCCCTCGCGAAGATCACGGAAGGTAACGGAAATATAACGGCCGATCCGCATGCTGACGCGGATCGCGCGGGGTGGCCATCCGTAACCGAAACGAGACCCTGGCAGTTGCCTGAGAATGCCGTCAGACGATGTCGTTTCGTCGCGGGGACACCGTTTGGCAGGGTATCCGCCGGGCGTCGGGGAGGAGATGCGCACCCAGGAGGAGGCTCCTCGGGATGGACCTCCTCCCCTGCGCTCATCTCCTCCCGACGGCGCGGATGGCCGGGGCCACGTCGTGTGCACAGGCCCGCTGGATGCGGCGTGTCGGTCCGAGGAATCAGCCACCGCCATCCGCGATCATCGGTTCGCTGCAGATTGAGGGCATGAGCACTCCCCCGGGCCCCATGCGGCGACTTCTCGCGGAAGTCCGCCGTCGTCACGGCATCGCTCGCGTCGCGGACCTGCGCGATGCGGGCGTGGGCCGTCGTGCCATGGACGACGCGGTGGCGATGCGCCTCGCCATCCGTCCCCGGCGAGGCTGGCTCGCACTGCCGCAGTGCGACCCGGTGCTCGTCGCCGCGGCGCGCGATGGCGTGATCCTCACGTGCCTGTCCGCCGCTCGGCTTCAGGGGCTGTGGACCCGCGACGTCTCAGCCGACCACGTGGCCGCTCCCTCGCACGCGGGGCACGTCCGGCGTGAGGCCGCGCGCATCCACTGGTGCCAGCCGCTCGTGCCTCGCGCACCCGGATCCCTGGTGGACCCCATCGAGAACGTGCTCGCGATCGTCGCGGAGTGCCAGCCCTTCGAGGAGGCGCGCGCCATCTGGGAGTCCGCGCTGCATCATCGCAAGGTCGAGATCGGTGCGATGCGCGCGTTCCCGCTGAAGCCCGCGGTGCGTCGACTCGCCGACCTCGTCACGCCCTTCGCCGACGAGGGCACCGAATCCACGTTCCTCCAGCGCATCAGCTGGATGCCCATCCGCATCGTGCCGCAGGTGGTGCTGCTCGGGCGACGGGTCGACTTCCTCCTCGGCGAACGCCTCATCGTCCAGATCGACGGCGGACACCACGTGGGCCGCAAGCGCGCGGACGACATCGCGCACGATGCGCAGCTCCGCCTGCACGGCTACCACGTGATCCGGATCTCCTACGGGCAGATCTTCGACGAATGGCCCATGGTGCAGGACCTCATCCTGCGGAGCATCGCGCAGGGCCTGCACCTGGCGCGCTGAGGTATGGGTGCGGGGCGCGGGTGCAGGCGAGCCCGAGGATTCGGGAGGAGATGAGCACTCAGGAGGAGGGACTGCACCGGACTCCTCCTCCGCAACGCACTTCTCCTCCCGGGTGGTCAGGGCGGGCTTCCGGATGGCCAGGGCCGGCTCCCGGGAATGGCCGCGGCCTGCACCTGGCGCGCTGCGGGTGCGGGTGTGGGTGTGGTGAGCCCGAGCATTCGGGAGGAGATGAGCATCCCGGAGGACGGATTGCGCGGGATTCCCCCTCCGCAATGCGCTTCTCCTCCCGGATGGCCAGGGCCAGCCCCTAGGGCCAGCTCCCGGAGGGCCCCACCCAGCTCCAGGAGCCCCAGGCCCGGGCCTCAGGAGGCGGTGTCGCCCGGCAGCAGCGCCGCTTTGCCGGTCTTCAGGAGGATGACGATGTCGCCCATGACGCTCCAGTTCTCCACGTAGGAGAGGTCGAGGCGCACGCTGTCGTCCCACGAGAGGCTCGAGCGGCCGGAGACCTGCCACAGGCCGGTGATGCCCGGCTTCACCAGGAAGCGGCGGTGCACGTGGTCGGCGTAGAGGTCCACCTCGCGCTGGATCGGCGGGCGCGGGCCGACGAGCGACATCGAGCCGCCCAGCACGTTGAACAGCTGCGGCAGCTCGTCGAGGCTGAGCTTGCGCATGATGCGGCCGACCTTCGTCACGCGAGGGTCGTCCTTCATCTTGAACTGCACCTCGTTGCCCATGTCCTGCTGGGCGATGAGCTCCTCCAGCCGACTGTCGGCGCCGACCACCATCGACCGGAACTTCAGCATCTGGAACTCGCGCCCATGGCGCCCGATGCGCGTCTGCCGGTAGATCACCGGGCCCGGCGAGGAGACCTTGACAATGAGTGCGAGCACGAGGAGCACGGGGCTGAGAATCGTCACGATCGCGAGCGACCCGACGAGGTCCATCATCCGCTTCACGAAGCGCTGGCCGGGCGAGAACCGCGGCGTCTCCACGTGCATGAGCGGCAGACCCGAGACCGGGCGCATGTGGATGCGGGGACCGGCGACATCCGTGATCGACGGCGCGAGCACGAGGTGCTGCTTGCCCGACTCCAGCGCCCAGGAGACCTGCTTCACGCGCTGCGGGCCGAGCTCGTCGGTGCTCGTGATGACGACGGTGTCGGCGCCGGTGACCTCGATGGCGCGCTCGACGGAGTTGACGCTTCCCATGACCGGGATGTCCGTGTCGGTGAGGCTGCCGGCGATGCGGCCGGTCGGGATGCAGGCTCCGACGATGTGGTACCCGGTGCCCTTGGTGCGCTTGAGCTCCCGCGCGGTATGCGCGACCGACTTCTCCGAGCCGACGAGCAGCACGCGCGCGGAGTACTCCCCCTTGGCGCGCTGGCGGGCCAGCCATCGGCGCCAGACCCAGCGCTCGAGGAACAGCGCGGCGACGCCGGTCGGCAGCGCGATGAGCATGTAGCCGCGCGCGATCTCGACCTTGAGGAGGAACGCGACGATGGCGATGACGCCGAACAGCATGAAGCTCGAGTCGAAGATGCGCTTGTACTCCGCCGTGCCCACGCCGATCACGCGGTCGGACCGGGTGTCGTTCAGCGCGAGCACCATCATCCACAGCAGCACGACGAGCACTGACAGCGCGGTGTATGAGCTCAGGCCCGGCCACGCCGGCACGGGCATGGCGATGACCTTGTGGATGCCCAGCCAGCTGATCTGCGTGCCGAACACGACGACCGTGATGACGATGAAGTCCGTGATACGGAGCATCCGCGCATAGCGCTTGCGCCAGTTGAATGTCGGCGGCGGAGTCGCCCCGACGACGGGGATCTTCCCGCTCGCGGTGCGCAGCATCGCGGGGAAGGCGGCGCTCTTCGTGATCGCCGATCCCGTGACGTTGGCCACGGGGTCGCCGTCGGACGCCTGCCGCCCACTGCGCGTGATCTCGCTCGTCAAGCGTCTGCCCCCGGGAATCTCATCTGAAGATGGACTGAGGCAGTCTACCGCGCAGAATATCCCCGGACAGTCGCATTAGCTCGCGGGAGCGCGTGCACGCCCTCATCCGCACGGCGTGAGGGCGCCGGTGGTGGTCTGCACCATGGGCGTCGAGCGCAGCGCGAGCGGCCCGAAGTCGCCGTCGCCGGAGAACGTCGCCGTCACCGTCGCGAGCTCGCTCGGGCGCAGGTATGTCGTGAACCACGCCACCGGACGGTCGAGGTCGACCACGTCGTCGCGCGTGAGCGTCACATCGCGCCCGTCGACCGCGACCGACTCCACGGTCGTGCCGGGAGGGCCGTAGACGTACACCTGCGTGCGGAACTGCTCCGAGCCCCACGTGCCGCTCTTGACGTAGTCGGGCAGCGCGTCGGCCGACGCCTGGTCGATGTCGAGGTGCAGGGTCGTCTTCACCTCGAACTGCGACGCATCCGCCGAGCAGGTCTGCGCGACGTCGATGTTCGACTTCATGTAGTAGTCGATCTTCGACGCCGACTCGTCGCGGAAGAAGACGCCGACCTCGGTCTGCTCCTCGTTGTCCTTCGCGAGGATGCCGGCGACCTTCTGGTCCGCGATCTGGGCCTGCACGTCTTCGTTCGCGCTGTGGAAGAGGATGTTGCCGCCGTCGATTCCATGCCGGATGGCCCAGAGCATCGACTGCACGTCGAAGTCGCCCGTCGAGATCTTCGTGAAGACCTGCTCCGCGACGCTCGCGAAGAACTGGTCGACGACGTCCCCGCTCTCGTAGCTGTTCCAGCGGCTGTAGACGTCGCTGAGAAGCAGCTGCGCGGCGTTCTGGCTCGTCATGACGTCGCCGGTGTCGAGCTGGATGGGCCCGGTCGCCTCGAGCAGGTAGCCGAGCGCGATCGGGTCGATCGACGCGACGCCGTCGATCCGGTCGTCGGCGATGTCGCGCTGCCAGAACTTCGTGACGATGTTCGACATCGTCGGGAAATCGGGGCGGCTCGACGAGGTGTTCACGTGGTCGATGAGGAACGGCGAGTACAGGTCGATGGCGCTCTGGTCGACGTCGACGTCGACGGCCTGCCCCTCGACGAAGTTCGCACTGGATGCCTGGTTGACGATCTCGAGGTTGCCCGCGTTGGCGTTCATGAGGGTCTGCGAGGCGGCCGAGCCGCCGAGGCCGACCGACTCGGCGTTGTTCTGGAACACCAGCAGGTAGTTGCGGTCGCCGTTCGCGCCCAGCAGCTCCGGCCCGTATTCGAACGCGGGAGCCGCGACCGACATCACCGAGTCGACGAGGTTCACGCCGGTCTGCACGGGCGCGATGAGGTCGCCGGAGTCCTTCACGTCGGCGATGCCGTCGGCGATCCGCGCGACATCGTCGGTGGAGTCCTGCAGGAGCGGCAGCACCCGCGCGATGATCGACTCGCCGCTGTCGTCCGACATGGCCTCCATCGCGGGCGTGCCGATGCGGTTGCTCACGATGTCGAGGGCCTCGGCGGCCAGGCGCACGCCGCGGAGGTTGTCGCCCGCCCACGGGATGAACTCCGCTGCGCGCCACACCGGGTCGACCCGCACGCTCGCGGCGTTGGCCGCGTGCTCGCCGAGGATCGGCACCGACACCTCGAGCGTGCCGCCGTCCTGCACGTGGTTCACCACGCGCTGCGCGGCCTCGAGCTCGCTCTTCACGATGAGCACGCGCGCGCCGAGCCAGAGGCCCGCCACCACGAGCACGGCCACGCCGATGAGGATGCCCAGGCGGATGCGCCGCCCGCGCGACCCGTCGCCTTCCCCGCGGCGCCGGCCCTTCGCGGGCGGCGGGGCGGATGGCGGTGTGCCGTTCGCGAGATCCGGTGCGTCGAAGCGGGCGGTCGGGGTCTCGTCGGCGAAGCCGCGGACGTCGTGCCGGGCCGTCGGAGCGTCGTCCGGAAGACGGCTCGTGTTCAGCGCCGTCGTCGGGGTGTTGTCGTCGTCTCGCACGTCCCATGCCGTTTCTGGAATCGACTCGTCGTCGCGCGGCTCCCACAGCGACCGCGGCTTCTGCTGCTCGCCCACGCCGCCGAGATCCGGCAGCACGTCGATCTTCCCTGTCGCCGCCGCGTCGATGCCGGTGGCGAAGAACCCGGGCTCCTCGATGGACTCGGCCTCGCGGCGGCGAGCCTCCTCGGCGGCCGCCAGGCGTGCTTGCCGGCGAGCGCGACGGCTCATCGGCGCGGTCAGCGCGTCGTCCTGGGAGTGGGGCATTCTCTTACCCTACGAAACCTTCCGCGGGATTCCCGCGAGAACGGGCCCCGGCCATCCGCTCAGTCTTCGGTGCGCGCCGGGGTCTGCGTGGGCGACGGCGTCGCCGTCGGGGTCGGCGTGGGGGTGGGGTCGGGCTCGTCGGCCGGCGAGAAGTCGCCGGCGAGGAACACTGCGCGCCCGGTGAGTGGCACGGAGACCTTGCCGTCCTCGGGCTTCAGCGTCATCGCGGCGCCGTTGAAGTCGGTCATGCGGATGGGCCCGCTCGCCTCGTACTCGACGGTCGCCTCGCCGTTGAGCGTCCAGGCGACGCGCACGCCGTCGGACTCCTCGCCGAAGAGATACGACTGGTTGCCGGAACCGACGTCGTCGCGGCCGATCGCCTCGCGCCCGCCGAGCTGGTCGATGAGGAGCGCCTGGGCGAAGGCCGCCGGCTTCGGAGCCGCCGTGGCGACGCTCGCGCCCTCCTGGTAGAACATGCCGAAGTTGCCCTCGTGGTTGTTCGAGTCGGTGCTGTCGTCGACGAGGTCGTACCAGTAGTACTTCTCCACGCCGTTGCCGAGGCTGACGGTCTGCGCGGCGATGAGGTTCTGCGCGGCGTCGGCGAGCGAGCGGGCCTGGCCGAGCTCGTTGCCGTTGGTCCACCCGAACTCGGTGAGCCAGATCGGGAGCGTGCCGCCCGCGCCGTTCTGCATGTTCGCGCGGGCGTCGTCGAAGGCGCCGGTGAGGTTCTCGGGCTTCTGGTAATACTGCGGGTTGTACGGGTGGAAGCTCATGGCGTCGGCCTGCGACAGCGTGTCGGTCTGCGACCACAGCTGCGCGAACCAGGCGCTGTCGTAGTTCGCCGTAGAGCCGGCGACCACGGGGATCGAGTCGTCGACCTTCGCCTGCACGGACTGCACGAGCGGGAAGTAGCAGGTGGGCGCGGTGCCGCAGCCGCCCGTGTTGAAGCGCTCGTGGTTGAACTCGTTGAAGACCTCGAGCCCGACCACATCGAAGCGCTGGGCGATGGCGGCGGCGTAGTTGCCGTACGCCTCGACCGCACCCGGCGACGAGGGAGGGTTGCCGCCGTCGTACATCGGGTTGCCGTAGTTCACGATGCCGAGCAGGCCGATGCCGTGCGCGTGCATCTTGTCGAACTCGCTCGTGTAGTGCGAGCTGAACTCGTAGACGCCGGGCGTGCGCTCGTTCTGCTCCCACAGCACGTCGTTGCGGGCGGAGCCGAAGCCCACCGACTGCAGGATGTCCGCCGCGTCGAGGTACCAGGGCTGGTCGACGTGCGTGATGGCGCCGATGCGGTCGTCCGGCGCGATGCGCGCACCCTCGTAGTCGACGACCGCGACCGGCGTCGCGACGCTCTGACCCGACGCGTCGGTGACCGAGACGCGGTAGTACCCCTGCGTCACGCCCTCGAGCGGGATGGCGGAGACGCCCTCCCCGAGCTTGGCCTTGCCCTCGCCCGCCACGGATCCGTCACCGCGCGTGACCTGCCAGCTCGCGTCGCCGGCAGCCATGTTCACGCCGAGCGCCGCGCTCTTCTCGCGCAGGATCAGGCCGTTGTTGAGGATGCCCCAGTCCGCCGTCACGTCTTCGAACGACGCGTTCGGCACGATGTTGTCGCCGCCCTGAGGCTTCAGGGTGACGTCGTCGACGCCCAGGCCCTCGACCGGTCCGTCGATCTGGATGGCGATGGTCGCCTCGGTCTGCCCGTCGGGCGCCGTGTAGGTCTCGGTGACCTTCTGCCACGACGCGTCGAGCTCGCCGAGGTCGACGCGGGTCTCGCCGATGAGGATGGCCGCCTCGACCGGCTCGGGGAGGCTCGCCAGCTGCCGCACCTCGGCGGAGAACTCGTACGTCTTGCCCGCCTCGACGGGGACCGTCGTGCTGAGCGCGGCCACCGGCTCATCCACGACGGGCGCGTCGATGAACGCCGACGTCTCGCCGCTCGCCGCGGCACCCGCCTGCGGCCACACGTCGGCGATCTGCGCGGAACCCGCGCCCTGCCATCCGTTCAGTGCGCCTTCGACGGGCACCGACACCGGGAAGTCCACCGGCTCGGGCGTCGGAGTCGGCGTGGGGGTCGGCGTCGGCGTCGCGGTGCGCGTGGGACTCGGCGTGGCCGACGGCGTCGCCGCCGTGGTCTCCGGCTCGTCCTGCTGCAGCGACAGCGCGAGCGCCGTGCCACCGCCCAGCACCACGACCGCGCCGATGGCGCTCGCCGCGATGATGGCGGTTCTCTTCTTGTCCTTCTGGCGCGCGAACATCGGCTGGTCCTTCCCCCGAGGGCTGTCGACGGCTTTCATCTTGTCACCCGCGGATGGGGACGCCGTGCACGTGACGGTTTGCGGCGGGGTTGGGGGCGAGTGGACCCGAGCCATCCCACGCGCCCGGCCCCGGCCATCCCGCCTCGTAGGATTGAGCCCATGCCGCTCGAGACACCGCTGATCGACGTCGTGGTGCCCGTGTACGGCGGGTGGGAGCATGTCGAGCCGTGCCTGCGCGCGCTCGAGGAGCAGACGATGCGCGCGAACGTCATCGTCGTCGACGACTGCTCCCCCGACGACACCGCGGATCGGATCGCCCGCGAGTTCCCCGACGTCACGCTGCTGCGCAACGACCGCAACCGCGGCTTCGCGCACACGTGCAATCGCGGAATCGCGCACGGCACCGCGCTCTACGTGCTGCTCCTCAACAGCGATGTCATCGCCGAGCCGACGCTCGTCGAGCAGGTGCTGACCGCGTTCGAGGGGACGAAGGGGCAGCTCGGCAGCGTGGCGCCGCTGCTGATGCGTCCGGATGGCCGTGTCGATTCCCTGGGGATCACCGCGGATCCGACCGGAGCCGGGTTCGTCCGCTATCACGGCGCGTCGGTCGAGCGCGCGTCGGCGGTCGTGCCGCCGCTCCTCGGTCCATACGGTGCCGCCGCCGGGTACCGCCGCAAGGCGCTCGGCGAGGTCGGGCTGCTCGACGAGGGCATCTTCATGTACGGCGAGGAGCTCGATCTCGCTCTGCGCCTGCGCGCGGCGGGATGGCCGACCATCGGCCTCGAGACCCCGGGCGGCGTGCACATCGGCGGGGCGTCCGCGGGCGAGGGATCGCCGAAGCAGCGGTACCTCGCGGGCTTCGGCCGCGGCTATCTCCTCCGCGCGTGGGGCGTGATGCGCACGCGCCGTGCACTGCGGGCGCTGGTGATCGACGCGATCGTGTGCCTGCGACGGATCGTGCTGCACCGCGACGTGAAGTCCCTGACCGGTCGGCTGGCCGGATGGCGCGCCGCGGCTCGAGAGGTGCGCCCGGCTTTTCCCCTGGTCGCGACGGATGGCTCCATCGGCATGCTGCAGTCGCTGCGTATGCGCTCCGCGACGTATTGGGAGCGGCTGTGACGCTGGTGCCGGCTGCTCACCCGGACGTTGAGCGAGGAGCGCCAGCGACGAGACGAAACGCCGCAACCTCTCCCTCGCCACTCCCCACCTCGGCCCCCGACAACCGCTGATGTCCCTCGCCCGGCGTCTCGCCAGCTTCTCGACGATCCCTGCGGCGTCGGCGCTCATCCCGTTCCTCGTGCTGCCGGTGCTCGCGCACGCGGCGGGCACCGGACCCTGGGTCGCCGTCGCGGTGGGCCAGTCCATCGGCGGATTCTTCGCCCTCGTCGTGAGCCTCGGTCTCAACGTCGTCGGCCCCACGCTCGTCAGCCTCGCCTCCGTCATCGAGCGCCCCGAGCTCTTCGCCACGGGAACCCGCGCGCGCATCGCCGTCGCCCTCCCCGCGGCCCTCATCGCCGGGGTGATCGCCGCGCTCCTCGCTCCCGGCGACGACGCCTCGACTGCGGCCATCATGGCGGTCGCGATCACCTGCGGCGGGCTCTCCTCGGCCTGGTATCTGATCGGGCTCGGGCGTCCGCTGCCCCTCATCGTGTTCGAGCTGCTGCCCCGCGCGGTCGCGACGCTCATCGGCGGGGCGATCATCCTGCTCGGCGGCCCCGTGATCTGGTACCCGACGCTCCTCCTCCTCGCTATCGCGGGCGGCGTCGCGGCATATGCCGCCACCGTGATGAAGCCCGCGGCGATCCTCCGCGGCAGCTGGCGGGAGTCCTTCGCCTTCGCCCGGCTGCACCTCGCGGCCGCCGCGACGGAGACCGTGAGCGGCGCGTACACGACCCTCGCCGTCGCGCTCGTCACCGCCGGCACCACCGCCGTGCAGGCAGCGGGGTACGTCTCCGGCGACAAGCTGTTCCGGATGGGCCAGACGGTCGTGGGCGCGCAGGGCAACGCCCTGCAGGGCTGGGTCGTGGAGGACGCGCGCGCGCACTTCGGCGCCCGCGCCCGCAAGGCGCTGCTGCTGCATGCGGCGCTCGGCATGCTCGGCTTCGCCGCCTTCGCGCTGCTCGGTCCGTGGCTGACGACCGTGCTCTTCGGCGACCAGGCCGTGGACCGGGCCACGGCCATCCTGTTCGGCGTGGCCATCCTCTGCATCTCGCTGACGACGTCGCTGGGGCGCCATGTGCTCGTGCCCCTCGGGCGGACGCGCGCGATCTTCGTGAGCGTCGTCGCGGGCGCGATCGTCGGCGTGCCGCTCACGCTCGTGCTGTCGTCGCTGTGGGGTTCGGTCGGCGGTGCGACCGGCCTGGCCTCCGCGGAGATCGTCGTGCTGCTCGTGCAGGTGGCGTACGCGCTGACAGCGCGGAAGGCGGTCGCACGTTGAGCGCGGCTCAGGGACGCGCCCATTCCCGGACGTTGAGCGAGCGAAGCGAGACGAAACGCCGCAACCCGCCCCCGACAACGGCGCACCCCGTTTCGTCTCGGTCGCTGGCGCTCCCTCGCTCAACGCCCGAGATGGAGACGCAACCATGGAAGGGGGCCGCATGATGCGCGTGCTCGTCGTCGTCCTCAACTGGAACGGCATCGCCGACACCGAGGAGTGCCTCGCCGCGCTCGCCGCCCAGACCTACCCGCACGCCGACGTGCTCGTGGTCGACAACGGGTCCCACCCCGACGACGTGCGGCGTCTGCGTGACCGGGGCGAGGCCATCCGCCTGCGTCTCGAGCCCGAGAACCTCGGGTTCGCCGGCGGCGTGAATGTCGGCATCCGCCTCGCGCAGCACGACGGATACGACGCTGTCGCCCTGCTCAACAACGACGCGACCCCCGAGCCGGAGTGGCTCGCCGCGCTCGTCGGCGCGCTCGAGGCGCACCCGGAGGCGGCGATCGCGACCGGGCTGCTCCTGCGCCGCTCGGACGATGCGGCGAGCGCCGGCACGATCGACACCGCGGGCGACGGGATGAGCGTGTGGGGCATGCCGTTCCCGCAGGGGCGCGGTGAGCCGCGCGAGACTGCGCCCGCCGCCGGCGCGGTGTTCTCCGCGAGCGGCGGCGCGTCGCTGTACCGCACGGCGCTCTTCGACGAGATCGGCCTGTTCGACGAGACGTTCTTCGCGTACTTCGAGGACGTCGACATGGGGTTCCGCACGCGCCTCGCCGGCCACGCGATCCTGTTCGCGCCGGACGCCGTCGCACATCATCGGATCGGCGCGACGAGCTCGCGCATCCCGGGGTTCACGGTGCGGCAGACGTTCAAGAACCTGCCGCTCCTCGTCGTGAAGAACGTGCCGGATGGCCTGCGCCGCGTCGTGTGGCCGCGTTTCGTCCTGCTGCTGACGATGATGCTGGCCAAGGCCGTCGCGACCGGCTCGGGGCGGCCCGCCCTGCAGGGCCTGGCCGCGGCCATCCGTCTCATGCCGCGTGCGGTGCGAGAGCGGCGGCGGATCCAGTCGGCGCGCGTCGCGTCCGCCGCGGACATCGCAGCCCGGATGCTGCACGACCTGCCGCCCGAGCAGCACGGGATGCGGAAGCTGCTGCGCCCCTTCCGCCGCTGACGCGACGCCCCTCCAGAGGGTTCGCCAGTGCGGGCGACACGGTTTCCGCGCCCGCAGCGTGTCGCCCGCACTGGCGAACCGGAACGGGTGCCGAAGCCATCCGCAGGCGTCAAGGCCTTCTCAGCCCCGGCCATCCGCCCCTACCGTCGCAGCATGGCAGCGGAGAAGACAGACCAGACCGTGGCCGACGCCATCGTCGCGCGCGTGCGCGCGTGGGGCGTCGACCGGATCTTCGGCTACAGCGGCGACGGCATCAACGGCGTGATGGAGGCGCTGCGGGCATCGGACGATGCCCCGGCGTTCATCCAGGCCCGGCACGAGGAGAGCGCCGCCTTCATGGCCGTCGCGCACGCCAAGTACACCGGCCAGGTCGGCGTCATGGCGGCGACGCAGGGGCCCGGCGCTGTGCACCTCCTCAACGGCCTCTACGACGCCAAGCTCGACAGCGTGCCGGTCGTCGCCATCGTCGGTCAGCAGATGCGGAGCGTCCTCGGCTCCGAATACCAGCAGGAGGTCGACCTCCTCCGCCTCTTCGGCGACGTCGCCGCGCAGTACGCGACGATGGTCGTCGACCCCGCGCAGATCCCCTCGGCGATCGACCAGGCCTTCCGCACCGCGCTCGCGACCCGCACGCCCACCGTCGTCATCGTGCCGCATGACGTGCAGAACGCTCCCGCGGTCGAGCCCGGCGGCGAGCACGGCGAGATCAAGACCGCAGCCGAGTACCGCGCGCCCCGCGTCCTGCCCGCCGACAGTGACATCGCCGAGGCGGCGGAGATCCTCGCGCAGGCCCAGCGCCCGGTCATGCTCGTCGGCCAGGGCGCGCGCGCCCACGCGGACGAGGTCGTCGCCTTCGCCGAGCACATCGGCGCCGCGGTCGTCACGAGCCTCCTCGGCAAGCCGTACGTCGACGAGACCCTCCCCTACGCCGCTGGCACCATGGGACACCTCGGCACCACGGCGAGCGCACGCGTCATGGCCGAGTGCGACACGCTCCTCATCGTCGGATCCAGCGACCCGTGGACCGAGTTCTACCCCGCCCCGGGCCAGGCGCGCGCCGTGCAGATCGACATCGACGGCCGCGCGGTCGGCCGCCGCTACCCCGTCGAGGTGGGTCTCGTCGGCGACGCGGCCGAGACCATCCGCCTGCTGCGCGAGCGAATCGAGCGGATGGCCGTGGGCGATTGGCGAAACCGCGTGCGGAAGCTCGTGGTCGAGTGGCACGAGATCAGCGAGGCGCGGGCGATGACGCCGGCCGATCCCGTGAACCCGGAGCGGGCCATCCGCTCGCTGAACGCCCATCTGCCCGACGACGCGCTGCTCGCCCTCGACGTCGGGAGCGTCGTGTACTGGTACGCGCGGCAGCTGCGGCGGAGCGTGCCCGCGCACTTCTCGAGCACGCTCGCGAGCATGGGGTGCGGGGTGCCGTACGGGATCGCGGCGAAGCTCGCGCATCCGGATCGTCCGGTGGTCGTGCTCGCCGGCGACGGCGGGACGCAGATGGCGGGCCTCGCCGAGCTCGTCACCGTCAGCAGCCGGTGGAAGGCGTGGAGCGACCCGCGCTTCGTCGTGCTCGTGATCGACAACGGCGACCTCGCCGAGGTGAGCTGGGAGCAGCGCGAGACCGAGGGCGCGCCGCGGTTCGACACGAGTCAGGATCTGCCGGCGTTCCCGTACGCGCAGTACGGGGAGCTGCTGGGGTTCCGCGGCGAGCTGGTGGACGATCCCGAGCAGCTCGACGGCGCGTGGCAGCGGGCGTTCGCGGCGGACCGGCCGACGGTGATCCACGTGAAGTCGGATCGGGACATCCCGATGCTGCCGCCGCTGCCGCAGGGCGAGTCGGCGGTGGAGCAGATCCAGCAGACGGTGGAGAAGGAGGGCTCCCCGCACGCGCTCGAGCTGCTGCGGCGGTATGTGGAGCTGGAAGCGGGGTCGGGGGCGGGGGCTTAGCTCCAGGCGGGGCGGGCACTTCCCCCTTTTCCGGTTCGCCAGTGCGGGCGACACGGTTTCGGCGTCGGAAGCGTGTCGCCCGCACTGGCGAACCGGTCCGACCCACGACATCCGCACCCTGTCACCTCCTGCACAGGCCGCGCGCATGCGCTGCCTCCCGCGGAAAGACGGAAGTCGCATCCGCGCGTCTGTGGAGGACAACTCGCCGGCTGGCGACCGACCCACAGGCTCGTCGTGTGCGCACCTTCTACCCGCTGCCGACCGCGCTCGGCCCCGCCTTCTCCGTCCCCGACGCCGTGGCTGCCGGCGTCTCCCGGCGCCGGCTCCTCGCGCCCGATCTGCTTCGCCCGTTCCGCGGCGCCCGCACCGTTCGTGACGTCGTGCTCGTGCCCGACCCGGTCCCCGTCGCCGGTCGCGATCCCTCGTCCGCCGAGCAGGAGCAGGTCGACGCGCTTCGACGTGTCCACGCCTACGCACCCGTCATGCCGTCGCACGCGTTCTTCGTCGGGCCGACGGCGGCGTTGCTGTTCGGCGCGCCGCTTCCGCAGGGCCTGCACGCCCAGTTGCACGTCGGCGTGATCTACCCGCAGACGCCGCCGCGCCGCGCGGGCATCCGCGGCAGCCAGATCATGCCGCACCTCGTCACGACCGCCGACGCCAAGGGCTTCCATGTCGCGGATGCGGCCTCCACGTGGGCCTCGCTCGCGCCGTTCCTCGATCTGTCAGATCTCGTCGCCGTCGGAGACCACCTCGTGCAGCAGCCTCGATACCCCGGAAGCGGGGACGCGAAGAGGGCACCCCATGCCACGCTCGATGAACTCGCCGCCGCGGCCGGCGCCGGTCGGCGGATCGGCATCGGGAAGCTGCAGCAGGCGCTCCCTCTGCTCAGCACCCGAGCGGCATCACGGCCGGAGACGCACCTGCGCCTCCTCCTTCGCGAGGCGGGGTTGCCCGAGCCCGAGGTGAATGAAGACATCTTCGATGATGACGGCACCTTCGTCGCGTGTGGCGACCTCGTCTACCGCGAGCGACGCGTCGTCGTGGAGTACGAGGGGGACGGTCACCGTGAGCCCGCGCAGTTCCAGCGCGACATCGAGCGCTTCCAGCGCCTGACCGAGATCGGATGGCTCGCTGTGCGTCTGACTTCGGCTCACGTGTACGTCGACCCGGGAGAAGCGGTCCGTCGCGTGCGCAGCGCCCTCAGCCGCTCCCAGCCTCGTTGAGCGCAGCCTCTGCGATCGTCTCGCCCGCCCAGGACAACGGCGCCGGTTGCCGATTCGCCAGTGCGGGCGGCACGGAAACGGGCGCAAAAGCGTGTCGCCCGCACTGGCGAACCGGAATGGGGGATCGATCTGCGACACCGACCACCGAACGGCCCAGCCCGAGCCCCCGCCCGCGCACCCGGTCCCTAGATCTCCGCGGCGCCGTCGCGACCGAACTCGCCGCGGATGAACGCCGCGGCGACCTCCGCGTCGAACACCTCGCGCTCGTTCAGCACGCGCTCGCGGTACGGGGCCTGCGCGGCGAGCGCAGCGTCCGGGTCGGCCATCACGCCCAGCACCGCGTCGTGCGCGGCCTCCACCACGTCGGGCAGCACCGCGACCTTGTGCGCGAACGGCAGCGGAACATCCACGTCGTTCGCCGCGGCACCGCGGCGCGCGACCAGCACGACCGAGCCCATCGCGGCGGCCTCACGCGGCATCCGGTCCTTGCCGGGATGCGTGCCGAGATCGAGGTAGATGAGCGACGTCCGCAGCGCCTCGGCCACCTCCTCGCCGGTCATCCCGCGCAGCGGCAGCAGCTCGAGCTCCGGGTACCGGCGCGAGAACTCACGCATGATCGCCGCCGACTTCGCCGGGTTGTACGTGATCCGCGGCACGCGCCCCTCAACCGAGACCGCCGACGCCGCCGCACCCGCACCATCCGACCCCACCCCCACCGGCGTGTAGTCCGACAGGATGGTCCCCACTCGCCCCAGGTGCGCGAAGATGTGGTTCCACGCGTAGTGCGACTGCACGAGGTGCCCGGCCCGCTGCAGCACGGCGTCCTCCCCCGTGCGCCAGCCGCGCCACATGCGCTTGAGGTGCCGCAGCCACAGGAGCGGCGGGCGCGACATCCGCGTCTGCTCGAGCGGCAGCGTCGACCGCTGCGCGCGCTCGATGACGAACCGCGGCGCGTAGTCGATCGACAGCCACCACACGAAGGGCGCGGCGTGCTCGAGCGGGCGCAGCAGCAGCGCCTGCGTCTCGGGCACGACGACGGAGTTCCCCGCAGCGTCCACAACGGCCGGCGCCTCCGGAGCGTCGTAGTGCGCGTACCGCTCGGCGCGCGGCGTCGATTCCGTGCCCGGAACCGGCACGAGGAACGCCTCCTGCCCCTGCCGACGCAGCGAGTCCACCAGCTGATGCAGCGCCTCCGGGCCGCCCGTCGCGAGCCCGCGCGGGTAGTAGACGTACGTGGTCATGCGACCTGGCGCGCGGCAGTCGACGGCATGCGACCATCCTGCCGCGTTCCCAGCCGACGCGAGAACGCGACCGCCACGATCGCGGCGAAGAACGGCACGAGGTGGTTGTCGCCGAGGAACGTCGTGGTGTCGAGCATCCCGTGCACGAGCACCCACGCGACGCCGACGAACACGACGAGCAGCTCGAGCGATCCGCGCGAGAAGAGGCGGTCGTGGCGGCGCTGGCGGATCCGCACGACGACCGCCGCGATCGGCAGCAGCGACAGCGCGATCGTCAGCAGCAGCGAGACGAGACCGGCATCCGCCCACGCCTGCGCGAAGAGGTTGTGCGGCGGGAAGAGCTGCAGACCGCGACCGGGGAAGGCCGTGCGCCACTCCTCCTCGATCGCGAGGCGCCAGTTGCCGAACCCGAGCCCCGTGAACCAGTGCTCAGGGAAGCGGTGGAAGACCACGCCCCACAGCCGACGACGTTCATCGAGGGTGCGGATGGTCTCGTCCAGCAGATGCGGTCGGATGGCCGAGACGAGCGTGATCGCGCCGACGGCCGCCGCCGCACCCACCACCGCCACGCCGATCGCGAGGAGCGGCTTGCGCACGGCGACGAGGGCGAAGGCCCCGAGCACCGGCAGCAGCACGATCGCCGCGAGGGGCGTCTTGGACCCGGTGCCGAGCGAGGCGTCGAAGGCGATGAGCCCGACGGCGAGGAAGATCCAGAGCTGCGCCCGTGACGGACGCTGCAGCGCCGCCCAGATGTACAGGCATCCGACCACCGCGAGGAACAGCGAGGCGGTGTTGGCGTTCAGGAACACGCCGCCGGCCTTGAAGATGTCGTTGACGTTCTCGGTGCTGCCGCGCGCGATCATCTCGACGCCGGGCTCGGTGAGGAACCGTGCGAGCGGCGACGTGAGGTACGCGCGCTCGAGGTCCGGGAAGATCCGGAACAGCGTCACGAGCCACGCTTCGATGAGCACGAACGGCGAGGCGATCGCGAGGGCGTCGAGCAGTCCACGCGGTGATTCGCGGATGGTCTCGCGCGCGATGAGCGACGTCGCGATCAGTCCCAGCGTGAGCAGGACCCCGTATGCCGCCGACCCGAGCTTGTCGGCCCAGAGCACCGAGATCATCTGCCAGACGGCGAGCGCGATGAGGAGCCCGATCCACAGCGGCGGCTTCGCACGACCCCAGCGCCAGGCGGCGGCGGGCAGCAGGGCGGCGGTGGCGAGGAGCCCGAACGACGTGAAGCCGAACGGACCGAACAGCTGCACGATGCCGAGCACGAAGGCCGCGCCGAGCAGCACCCGGGCCTGCAGCCGGAACGACAGCCACACGATGGCGGCGGCTCCGACGGCGACCACCGCGAGGGTGAGGATGATCTCGACCGGGGTCCGCGTTCCGAGGAAGGACGGCTCGGCCAGGAAGTTCACGATGTGCTCCACACGTTGACGGCTTCGGGGGCGCCGGAATGCGACGTGTGCCCCCACTTCCAGGCTACCCGCCGGTCAGACCGGTCTCCTACCGCCGTCCGGGTTCCCGACAACGGCCCACCGCGTTTCGTCTCGGTCGCTGCGCTCCCTCGCTCAACGTCCGGACGGAGCCAACTCCCCCAGCACCTCGTCGATCCGCGCAGCGGTCGCATCCCAGTCGTACCCCGCCGCCGGCGCCTTGACGCGACGCGGCGACTCCAGGGCCAAGCGGATGGCCGTGGCCCACTCATCGACGTCGGTCGCGCTCTCGAGGGCGGTGCCGCGATCCCCCACCGTCTCGGCGACCGCCGCGCACCCGCTCCAGAACAGCACCGGGGTGCCGGTCATCACGCTCTCGAGCGCCGGGAGGCCGAATCCCTCGAGCGTCGACGGCATGACGGTCGCCGCCGCGCCGCGGTACTGGCGCGCGAGCTCGTCGTCGTCGATCCCGGCCAGCAGCTCGACGCGAGGGGCGATGCCGCGGGCCATGGCCATCCGCTGGGCTTCTTCGTGTTCACGCGCGGGCAGGAGCATCCGCAGCCGCGCCTCGGGAACCCGGGCGACGGCATCCACGACGACCGCGACGTTCTTGTGGGCGCGGAGGTTCCCGACGTACATGAGGTACGGGTCGTTCGCCGGTGCGGGCGGCACGTCCGCGCGGAACGCGTCCGAGCACCCGATGCCGGCGTTCACCACGCGCACGGAGGCGTCACCGAGCCACTCCTCGACGAGGGCCTTCGACGTCTCCGACACCGTGAGCACCGCTCCCGTCCGCCGTACGACCGGGCGCACGACGAGCCGGTAGTACGCGAGGTACTTCGCCCGACCGGGCCATGGCGTCTGCAGCTGGATGAGATCGTGCATCGTCAGCAGCTCGCGCGGCGCCCGGACGAACGCGTTGTACCCCGGCGAGTAGATGAGCCGATCCGTCGGAACAGGCCGCAGCGCGTCGGCCGGCGCGAGGTGATCGCCGTCGAGCCCGAGCGGAACCCATGGCGTCTTCAGCCGCGGCAGCACCTCCCGCGAGTAGCGCTGGATGCCGGCGATGCCATCCCACCGGGTGTCGATCGCGATCTGAGGCATGCGTCCATTGTGCCGCGGGCCCTCGAGACGGCAGCGCACGGACCGCGGACAGCACGGACCGCGGACACGACGGAGCGGGCGCCGCGATCGCGACGCCCGCTCCGCGGGGACTCACTCGAACAGCGAGAGGGTCAGCGTCGAGGTGTACGAGCCGGGCGCGGTGTCGACGGGCACCTGCAGCTTCAGGGCGGCGTCGGCCTGCCACGATCCGATCGCCTCCTCGCTCGTGATGGCCATCGCGAGCAGCTCGCGGCCCTCGAGGCCCACGTTGTTCGGCGCCTCCTCCGCCGACAGCGCAGGGGCGACGTCCGGGCCGGGCGCGACGGCGCCCGAGCCGTCCTGAGAGACCGAGGGCGCCCATCCGAGGTTCTCGGGGCCGATCTCCGCCTGGCCCGCGTCGCCGGTGAAGCTCGAGGCCGTTCCCTCCACCCACCAGTACGCGCCGTCGGGGATCTCCTCCGCCGTGCGGGTGTCGGTGACCGTGACGGTCGGCAGCGTGCCGGTGAACTGGCGCACCATCGCCGTCGAGCCTTCCTCGGTGAGGGGCGCGCTGGTCCCGGCCACGCTCATCGCGAGCACGCCCGTGCCGGTGTCCTCGATCTCGACCGAGACATCGACGTCGGTTCCGTCGCCGACCTGCTCCTCGGCGAACGCCGCGCCGGCGACCCCGGCGAGCAGCACGCCGCCCACCATCGCCACGCCGATGCGCGCCGCCCGGTTCTGCTTCTTCATCGAATTCCGTTCCTTCCATTGAGAGCCGCGGCGGCGAGCGAGCGCTCGCCGCCGCGGATGGGTCACTTGCAGCTGAATGCGGCGTACTCGGCGGTGGCGGTCGCGGACTCCGCGCCCTCCGCGGTGCCGACCGCCTCGACGGCGCCGGCCGGCACCTCGGCCAGACGCGTGTTGAACGCGATCGACACGCTGTCACCGGGCTCGACCGCACGGAACGTCTTGTTCCCGTAGGCGGAGGTCACCTGGATGTCCGCGGCGACCGTGCCGTCGTTGGTGGCCTTCGCGGCGAGCACGCCCTTCTTCGCCACGCAGCGGTCGTCGACGGTGAGCGCGACCGAGACCGGGCTCTCCTGGCCGCCCTCGCCCACCACCACGGTGGCCTTCGCGGTCTTGTCGCCCGCACGGTCGGACTGCACCGTGCCGGCTACCTCGAACTGCCCGTCCTTCGCGAAGCTCGCCGGATCGATCTCGGCCCACGTCACCGCGACGGTCTCCCGAGAGCCGTCGTTGTAGAGCACGGTCGTGCTCTCCGGCAGCGCCGGCGCGACGCCGACCCGTGTGTGCACCGAGACGGGGTCGACCTGGTTGATCGTCAGCTCGTTCGACGACCGCACCCAGACCGTGGCCTTCGCCGTGGTGGACGAGCCCGCGACGATGCCGCGGACCTCGAAGCTGCCCTCGGCCGCCACCTGCTCGGGCGTGACGTCCGCCCAGGTGACCTCGGCGAGCGCGCGGCTGTCGTCGCCGTACGTGACGCCGACCCGGTCGGGAAGCGACGGCAGCGTGCCGACGCCGGTGCGGACGTGGATCTCGTCGATGGATGCGGGAGCGGCGGAGAACACGTCCCATTCGCTGACGCCGATCGCCGAGTACGACGTGCCCGCCGCGTTCGGGGAGGCGTTGAACGTCGCGCGCAGCGCGGTCGTCGTCACCATGTCGAACGAGGTCTTGTTCGTGCCAGTGCGCTCGACGCCGTAGCCGCTCGGGTTGGGGACATCGACCCACGCGCCCTTGCCGTCGAGGTACTGGATCTTCCACGACTTCGGCACCGCCACGCCCTCGCCCGAGCCCGCGGCGGCGTCCGTCCAGAAGGTGATGTCCGAGCCGCTGACGCGGACGGGCTCCTTCCACGTGTACTGCAGCCACTGCGACGCCGGACGGCTGCCCGACCAGGTGCCCCAGATCTTCGACTGATCGCCGCCCTCGTTCACGCCGCTGCCGTCGTTCGCGGCTGCCACGTTGTTCCAGCCCGCGGTGTACGACGCGGTCGGCGTGGCCGCCGGGGCGATATCGGCTCCGCCGTCAGCTGCCTCGCCGCGCACGACGAGCTCATCCGACGACTCGTGCTCGCCGTCGCTCGCCGTGAGCCGCAGCCGGTACTCCCCCGCCGCGGTGAAGCGCACGGTGGTGTTCGCGCTGTCGGCGTCCGCGATGAAGGCATCGCCGCCCTCGGGAGCGGAGACGACGCTCCAGGTCGTCGTGAGCCGCTCCGACGGCGCGCCGTCGTCCTTCACGATCCCGGTGAGGCTGGCGACCCCGGCGCTGACGGCTCCGGCGCGCGTGTACGCGAGAACCGACGGGGCCGCGTTGCCGGCCGGCGAGACGGGCTCGCCCGTGTGGCTGACCTGCAGCTCCTTGATCCCGGTGGCGAAGCCGTCCGCGTGCTCGACGGTCACCCGGATGCGCGAGGTCGTCACCTCCGCGAAGCGCACCTCGTTGAGGTTGGGCTGCGGCACGGCGGGCGACTTGGCCGCGCCCGGCACGGCCTTCCAGCCGCTGCCATCCCAGTACTCGACCACGTAGCGAGACGGCTCGGAGTAGCCGGCGACCGTCGAGCTCGAGGAGGTGTCGTAGAAGTACGTGCGCACCGTGTCGACGGGCTGAGCGGAGCCGAGGTCGACCTCGAGCCAGTCCGTGGCGTTCGGCGAGCCCGCGGCTCCCCAGAACGGCTCGTTGATCGTCGTCCCGTCCACCGCGCCGGAAGCCGGACGGTTCTGCGCCGAGAACGACGCCTTGACCGGCTTGCCCGCGGCGAGGTTCTCCGCCGAGGCCGAGGAGATGTCCTTCCCGGCCTTCGCGAACAGGTCCACGACGCGGTCGTCGTCGTCGAAGGCGACCTGCTGGGGAGCGCCGAGGTCCACGGCGTCGGAGGCGAGCACCTTCGGGGAGGCGGCGTCGTTGACGACGTCCTCGTCGAAGGTCACCTCGCCCGTCTTCGGGTCGTAGACGACGTGGGTGAGCGTGTCGACGGTGAAGGCGCGCTCGCCGTCGACGAACACCGAGTACCCCTCGGGCACGTCGTCGCCGTAGGGGCGCTCGCCGTCACCGGGCTCGTCCCACGTGATGGTGAGGTCGCTGCCGTGGTACGAGAGGTTGTTCGCCGTGAAGTGCGGCCAGTCGATGTCGATCGGGTACAGCTCGATCTTGTCGTCCGTCCGGGGCTGGAGCCCCATGGCGTCCTCGATCATCGTGAAGTTCGTCGTGCCGAGGATCGTGTGGTGGATCCACGACCGGTAGCCGATCGCCTGCGGGTCCGTCGAGCCGTCGGCCCAGAACTCGTTCGCGTCGGGCAGGCGGTTGTCGCCGCCGTTCTGGTAGTGAGCCCAGGCGTTCCAGTAGAGAAGCTTCTTGTACCACTCCGCGTCGATGGCGTCGGTGGGATACTCGCGAAGCGCCTCCGCGATCATCCGGAACGTCACGGTGGAGTTGATGATCGAGAAGTTGTTCGTGCCGGGGTGCCCGGCCTCGGCCGCCTCGGCCTTGTCGGCCTGGTTCGCCGTCGTGAACGGGAAGATCGGATACTCGGCGTCGTCGCCGAAGAGACGGAGCGCCTCGACGTAGTCGTCGTCGTAGTCCGCGTCGCCCGGCTTCGGCATCAGACCGACCGAGAAGGGGTAGTAGTTGTTGATCTCCTTCCACGGGATGAGCTCGCCCGACTGGAGGTCGCGGTGCTTGATGAGGTTCTCGTCCGCGTCCCAGAGGTTCTCGAGAACACCCTTCTTCACCTTGTCGGCGATCGCGGTCATCTCGGTCGCCTTGTCGTCGCGGCCGAGCAGGTCGTAGGCCGCCGCCGCCGCCTGCGCTCCGCTGTACACGTACGCGGATTCCGCGCGCTCGTTGGTGCGGCGGAAGTAGTCGAACGAGACCGCGTCGGCGTCGTTGCCGGTCCACGCGTTCCAGTTCGTCTCGAGGAGGCCGTTGCCGTTCGAGTCATACGCGGCGAGCTGGCCCTCGGCGTCGCCCTCGGCGTAGCGGGCGAGGTTCTCCACGATGCCGAGCGGGCCGCCGTGCACCTGGTACGACTTCCATGCCGCCTCGGCGATGTACTGCGTGTGGCTGGCGTTCCAGTTCGCGGGGTCGCCGGGGTTGTCGACGAAGCGACCGCCCTTCGAGGTCTCCCCCGTCGACACCCAGCCGCCGTAGGAGTAGATCGGGTCGCGGAAGTACTTCAGGTCGTCGATGAACATGCCGACCGTGAGATCGATGGCGTTGTTGTAGCCGAGCGCGCCCTCGACGGCGGTGGGGAACTGGTAGGCGTTGCCGGGAGCGTTCGCGTCGAGGTAGTTGAAGCGCAGCAGCCACCACCGGTAGAAGAGCGTCTTGTCGATGTCGTCTTCAGGGGTGTCGAGGTAGGGCACGTTGTCGGCCCACCAGCGGTTGTAGGCGGTGACGTGCTGCGTGTACGCGTCGCCGACGGACGCCTCCGCCACCGCGTCGTACTCGGAACGCGAGTCCGCGATCTCGTCGGTGACCAAGCCCAGCTGCAGTTTGGTCGTGGCCGAGCCGCCGGCGGCGACGCTGACGGTCGCCTCGAGACCGGCACCCGAAGGAGCGAAGCCGTCGCCGGAGAAGCGCGGGTGCACCCGGGTGATGTCGTTGAGCGCGTCGAAGGTGCCGGTGAGCTCGTCTCCCTCGACCGTGGTCGCGTAGGGCGAGGTGGCGCGGAGCGCGACCTCGACGGCCGGCCCGGTCGAGCGCAGCTCGAGCTCGGTGACGAGCACGTTGGCGTTGGTGATGAACTTCGTCTGCACGATCTCGACGCCCGCGTCCGCGTTGCGGTGCACGCTGCGCCAGTAGCTCGGCGTCTGCTTGCGCTGAGCGGTGTCCTCGCGCAGCGCGATCTCGGTGCCGCCGACGCTCGCGGTGATCGTGTACGCGTCACGGCCGTCCACCGACTCCCAGTACGCCAGTTGTCCGCCGAAGCCGAGCTTCGACGGCTCGTGCGTCTTCATGAATGCGGCGCGCCCGCGGCTGAACAGCCACTGGTTCTCGTCGCCGAAGCTCCCCGCGGTCCCGGTGCGGGCGAGCATCCGGTCGAACCAGAAGTCGCTGCTCGCGTCCTTGCCGGCGCCCGCCGCGACATCGGCGTCGAAGATCGCCTGCAGCTGGTTGCCGACGGTGTACGCCGCCCCGGTGTCGGGGACCGGCTTGTCGCTGCCCGAGAACTCCGGATAGCCGACGTCGCTGTTGGCGGCATTCGCCGGCGATGCCGCCATGCCCGAGGCCAGCGTGCATGCCACGCCGATGGCCGTCCATACCCGCACGCGGCGGGATCTCTCCTTCGATGACCAGACCACTGTGTCTGCTCCCCTTCCCGCCGCGGATCGGCGCACGGTCAGCACACTAGGGAGGTTCAACAGAACACCGCAAGCGGTTTCGATAACTTTCGGGATCGTCGTGCGCACGCAGCGAGGAAGGGGGCTCCGCCAGTCGCGGAGCCCCCTTCGTCGTGCACGGATCAGCGCGTCGGCGCCGCCTCCGGGATCCAGATGCGCATGGTCGACGGTCCGCGCTCCGCCCAGTCGTGGTACGGAATGAGCGGCGCTTCCACGACCGTCGACGCGCCGCCCTCCGCCGTCTGGCCATACGGCCACGCGGCATCGGTCGACGAGCGGATGGCCAGGCGCGCGATCACGCGGCCGTCCTCCTCCCGCAGGGGGTCGGCTGTCACGAGGCCCGCGACGTCGACGCCCACGCCCTCGGGAAGGTCCACCGACTCGAGCGCGAGCACCTCGGGGCCGCGCTCCACGGCCACGGTTCCGCGGATCGCGTCGATGCGCGCGTCGGGGCGGGTGATGCGCGGCGACATGGGGAGCCGCAGCGTCACGCTGTCCCCGGGGGCGAAGTCGCGCGACACGACCGCGTAGCCGGGGGCGACGGCCCTCGTCTCCACCGCGCCTCCCGCTGAGACCTCGAGCGTCGCGCCCTCCGCCCAGCCGGGCACCCGCAGCGAGAGCGCCCATTCGCCGACGGCCGCCGACTCCACGATCACGCGCACCGCGCCATCCGCCGGATACGCCGTCTCGACCCGCAGGGTCACCTCGCGATCGGGCGCCAGCTCGGCGATGATCGTCGACGGCGCGTACTGATGCACCTGCACGCCTCGGGCGTCGCCCGTCGCGACGTACGCCGCCAGGCTCGCGAAGGTGCGCGCGAGGTTAGTCGGGCAGCACGACACCGAGAACCAGGGCGCCCGCAGCGACGACTCGGCCCGCGCGGACGGCACATCCGGGTCCACCGGCTCCCCCGGCGTGCGCTGATGCAGCGTGTTGGAGTAGTAGAACGCCGTTCCCGCCGAGGAGGGGGATGTCGCCACCACGTTGTACAGCGTGCGCTCGATGAGGTCGGCGTACTTCGCGTCGCCGCGCTCGAGCAGCAGGCGCCAGCTGAACTGCACGGAGGCGATGCCCGCACAGGTCTCCGAGTACGCACGATCCGGCGGCAGCTCGAAGTCCGCGCCGAACGCCTCGTCCTGATGGTGCGCCCCCTGGCCGCCCGTGATGTAGGTGCGGCGGGCGACGGTGGTGTCCCACTGCCGCACGAGCGCGTCCAGCAGCTCCTGGTCGTCGGTCTCGTCGGCGACGTCGGCCGCGCCCGAGCCGAGATAGTTCGCGCGCACGGCGTGCCCTCGCATCACCTCCGCCTCGCGCACCGGAACGTCGTCCTGGAAGTACGCCTGCCCGTACTCGATCCCGCCGAGCACGCCGGTGCCGCGCCGGTCGACGAAGAGACGCGCCTGCTCGATGTAGCGGCGGTCGCCGGTGACGCGGCCCAGCTCGACGAGGCCGGTCTCGATCTCGGGATGGCCGTCGACCGAGCGGATGCCGTCGTCGCCGAAGACGTCGCAGACGAGATCGGCTGCGCGCACGGCGACGTCGAGGAGCCCGTCGTCGGCACCGGGCGTCGAGCGCTCGCGAGCGACGGCCGCCTGGAACAGGTGGCCGAGGCAGTAGAGCTCGTGACCCCACTCGAGCTTCGTCCAGCGGCCGTCCTGACCGGGGCGACCGAACATTGTGTTGAGGTAGCCGTCGGGTTCCTGCGCGGCCGCGACACGGGCCACGGTCTCTCGGAACCGCGACTCGAGCTCGTCGTCGTGCTCGCGCCCGATCTCCCACGCCAGCGCCTCGAGGTACTTGTAGACCTCGGAGTCCGCGAACTCGCGCCCCCGCCGCCCCTCCGGAAGCGCGCCCGCCGCGGCGAGATCGAAGTTGCGGGTCCATCCCTCCCGCTCGAGCCAGGTGCCGATGTGCGCGAGGGTGGCGCGACGGTTGACCCCCTGCCGCTCGGCCCAGAACCCGCCGGTGATGACGACCTGGCGGATGCCGAGCGGACGCAGCGTGCCGGAGCTCGGCAGGGCGGGGGCGGCGGCGCCCCCGAGGGAGCGCGGCGGTGTCGTGATTGTCATGGTCATCCCTTGAAAGCGCCGGACATGAAGCCCTGGACATAGTGGCGTTGGAGAGCGAGGAAGAGGAGCACGCAGGGCACCGCGAGCACGGTGACGCCGGCGAGGGTGGCGCCGTAGTCGATGACGCCCATCGTCTGCCCGCGGAGGTTCGCGACGGCCAGCGGCAGGGTCATCCGGTTGGTGTCGCTGATGAGGATGAGCGGGGCGATGAAGTCGTTCCAGGCGGTGAGGAACGCGAACAGCCCCACCGTGATGAGCCCGGGCTTCGTCGCGGGCAGGAGCACGCGCCACAGCGCCGAGAATGTGCTGCAGCCATCCACGTGCGCGGCCTCGTCGAGCTCGCGCGGGATCGACTCGAACGAGATCCGCATCATGAACGTCGAGAACGGCAGCTGGAACATCGTCAGCACGAGAGCCACGCCGACGGTGGTGTTGCCGAGGCCGAGGGCGTTGAGGATGACGTAGAGCGGGATGAGCAGCGTCGCGTACGGCACCATCAGGATGGCCAGGGTCGTCAGGAAGAGCGCGTTCTTCCCCGGGAAGGAGAAGCGGGCGAACGCGAATCCGCCGAAGAACGAGATGACCAGCGTGAGCACGACGGTCAGGCCGGAGACGACGAAGGAGTTGCCGAGGTAGACCCAGATGCCGGCCTGGAACTCGGCGAGCGTGGCGTAGTTGCCGACGCCCCAGCCATCCGTCTGACTCGTGCCCGCCCGCGGGGCGAACGACGACACCACCGCCCACACGAGCGGATAGAGGAAGACCACCGCGAGCGCCGTGGTGAAGATGCCGTACGGAAGCGCGCGCAGCAGGCGCGCTGCGGTGGGCTTCGCCCTCGGCGGCCGGTCGGTGCCGGTGACGAGCACCCGGGTCTCGGTGGGAGCGAGCATGGTCATCTCAGCTCTCCTCTCCGCCGCGGAGCACCCGCAGCTGGAAGACGTTGATGAGGACGAGCGCGATCAGCACGATCACCGAGAGCGCGCCGGCGACGCCGAGATCGTTCTGCCCCTGGAACGCCATGGCGTACATGAGCTGCACGACCGTGGTGGTGCTGTTGTCGGGGCCGCCCTTGGTGAGGATGTAGAACTGCTCGAACGCGAGGAGCGATCCGGTCACGCACATGACGATCGTGAGCGCGAAGGTGGAGCGCAGCAGCGGGACCGTGACGTAGAGGAACGTCTGAAGGCGCGACGAGCCGTCGATGCGCGCGGCCTCGTAGACCTCGCCGGGGATGGCCTGGAGCCCCACCAGCATGAGCAGCATGTAGAAGCCGGTGAACCGCCACACGATGAGGAACACCGTCGCCCAGAGCGCACCGCCCGGGCTCCCGAGGATGGTGAACCCGGCCGACTCCATCCATCCGGCCAGCGGGCCCGCGATCGGCGAGTACAGCACGTAGAACAGCAGCGAGGCCGACGCGAGGCCGAGCGCGCTCGGGATGAGGAAGGCCGTCCGCAGGAACGAGCGCCACCGCGACGACTCCTGCACGAGCAGCGCGAGCCCGAGGCCCAGGCCGATGAGGAGCACGGTCGCGATCAGCGTGTAGACGACGGTGAAGCGGATGGCGTCCCAGAAGCGACGGTGGTCGACGGCCTCGCGGAAGTTCTCCGGGAGGTTCCACCCGCGGAATCCCGCGAGAAGGGGCCAGTCCGAGAACGACATGACGAAGACGAGGGCGAGCGGGATGACGAAGAGCACCCCGACGAAGAGGGCGGTGGGCGAGGCGTAGAGCCAGCCCTGAAGCGCCTGCGAGCGCCGGGTGCGAGAACGCGGGCGGGCGGATGGTGCCGCGGTGATCATGAGGATCCTTCCGGAAGGGAGCAGATGCGGCCGCCCCGGCACGGAGCCGGGGCGGCGGCACGACTACTGCGAGAGGATCTCGGTCAGGGCGGCGTTGTCCTCTTCGAGGGTTCCGCCGTCACCGAGCACCTCGTTGCGCACGAGCGTCAGCCAGGGGCTGCCGGCGGCGTTGAACGCCTCCTGGAAGTGCGTGGCGACGGGGGTGTCGCCCTGTGCGGCGACCTCGTTGATGGCCACCAGACGCGGGTCGGCGGAGGCGTACTCGTTGTCCGCCAGGTCGCCGCGGGAGACCGCGTTGCCGCCCTGCGCCAGCACGTCGACCTGCGCCTCCTCGGACATCATCCACGACAGGAAGTTCCACGCCTGTCCGGAGAGGTCGGAGTCCTTGGAGATGCCGATGCTGTCGCCGCCGACGAACGTGGAGGCTCCGCCGTCCACGCCCGGGAGACCGGCGACGCCGGCGTCGAAGCTCAGCGAGGGCAGGAGGGTCGCCGGGTAGGGCATGATCCCGACCTTGCCCTCCTGGAAGCCGGCGACCCAGGTCGCGCCGGTCTCGTCCTCGGAACCCGGGGCGAGGACGCCGTCGTCGGCGAGCCCCTTCCACGTCGCGTAGATCTCCTGCGCGGCGTCGCCGTCGAGCATGGCCTCGGTGCCGTCCTCGCTGAGGACCTCCTCGCCCGACGCCCAGATCGACGGGAACCAGGTGAACAGCAGGCAGCCGCCGCAGTTGAGGCCGGTCGCCGTGCCGGACACCCCGTCGAGCCCGAGCTCGTCGACGCCCCGGGCGATCTCCGCGAACTCCGCGATGCTCTCCGGCGCCTTCTCGGGGTCGAAGCCCGCCTGCTCCACGAGGTCCTTGTTCCACATCATCACGGAGAGGTCGAGCACGAAGGGCAGGCTGTACTCGGCGTCGTCGATGGTGCTGGCCGACATGTGACCGGGGTTGATCTCGTCCGCGTAGTCCAGCTGGTCCACGAGCGGCGCGATGTCCTGGAACAGTCCCTGCTCGGCCCAGTTCGGCACGTAGACGACGTCGGCGGCGAACAGGTCGGGCAGGCCGCCGGAGCCGGCCGCCGCGCCGACCTTCGCGACGTAGTCGTCGTTCGGCACGACGGTGAGCTCGACCTGGTTCTCGTGCGAGTCGTTGTACGCCTCGACGAGCAGCTTCGCCTGCGCCTCGATCGGCGCGCGCGTCCACAGGGTGAGCGTCGAGCCGTCGTCAACGCCCTCGGCGGGGATCTCCGCCGCTGCGGTCTGGCCGCCCGAGCCGGCGCAGCCGGCGAGGCTCGCGGCGAGCAGGCCCGCAGCGGCGAATCCGGCAGCGCGCGCCACTGCGCTGCGCCGAATGGTCTTCATCATGTGATGCTCCTTGGCTCCTCATCGAGCGAGCCCACCGCGACCGGGGGGTCGGTGTGCTCTCGGGTATGGCGACGAAAGATTCCGAAACGCCTTTCGGCACCATATCGAGCGGCCTGCGCGGACGTCAAGGGGAATTTTTCGCGTGCGTTCGATGGCGCTTTCGGCGTTTTCGTGTGGCACGCTTTGGGAATGATCGATGAGAGTCCGAAGCGCGCGGCGACGCTGAACGACGTCGCCGAACGCGCGCGCGTCTCGCTCGCCACCGCCTCGAAGGCGCTCAACGGGCGAGCGGATGTCGCGGAGCGCACCCGGGAGCGGGTGCTCGCCGCCGCGGCGGCGCTGGAGTTCACCCCGAACGCCGTCGCACGGGGACTCACCTCGGGCCGCACGGGCACGGTGGGTCTGCTCACGAGCGACCTCGAGGGCCGCTTTATGATCCCGATCCTGATGGGCGCCGAAGACGCCTTCGGTGCGGGGAAGATCGACGTCTTCCTCTGCGACGCCCGCGGCGATGCCGTGCGCGAGCAGCACCATCTGCGGGCGCTCCTCAGCCGTCGTGTCGACGGGATCATCGTGGTCGGCGACAACACCGACCCCCGCCCCAGCCTGGGGCGCAACCTCCCGGTGCCGGTCGTCTACGCGTACGCGCCCTCCGACGACCCGAAGGATCTGTCGCTCACACCCGACAACGTCACGGGCGGACAGGAGGCCATCGAGCATCTGGTGGCGTGCGGTCGCTCCCGCATCGCGCACATCGGCGGAGACCCCGCGTACGCCGCCGCGCGAGACCGTCTCAAAGGCGCGCAGCAGGCGCTCGCCGCCGCGGGGCTCTCCTTCGTCGGCACGCCGATGCTCTCCGAGTGGTCGGAGCGCTGGGGTCGGGCCGCCACCGCGATGCTGCTCGACCGCCATCCGGAGATCGACGCGATCTTCTGCGGCTCCGACCAGATCGCCCGCGGCGCGCTCGACGTGGCGCGGGATCTCGGCCGCGACGTGCCCGCCGACATCGCCGTCATGGGCTACGACAACTGGACCCTGCTCGCCGAGGCGTCGCGCCCGGAGCTGACGAGCGTCGATGCGAACCTCCAGGAGCTCGGCCGCGCGGCCGCGCAGCGCATCTTCGACGCCCTGGACGGGACCCAGCAGCAGCCGCGCGGCGTGCACCACCTCCCGGTGCGCACGGTCATCCGCGGCTCGACGGTCCCCCGCCGCTGACGACGGGGGGAGCGGCCGCCGCGGCGACCGCTCCCCCCGTGCCGCGTCAGCGGCAGCTCACCAGCTCGTACGCGGACTCGGCCGCGAACGTGCTGCCGTCCTCGGCCTCGCCGGTGATGCGGACGACGTCGGCGTCGGCCTCGCCGCGCACCGCGAAGGCGAACGACTTCCGGGCGCCGACTGCGAGGTCGTCGACCTCGCGCGTGCCGTAGGGCGTCTCGATCACGACGTCGGCGGCGATGTCGTCGACGTTCTCGACCGAGACGAGGAGCTGCGTCCGGCCGGCCGCGCAGCGCGTGCTGGCCTCCGACTCCAGCTGCAGCCCGCTCGCGCGCGGCAGTTCGACGGTGACGTGCGTCTCCACGTTGCCGGCGGCATCCTGCGCCTGCACGTGCACGTACCGCGGCTCGTCGCCGAGCTGCACCGTGAAGGGCTCCTCGTACGTCGCGTACATGTTGTTCGATTCGCCCGTCGGGGACGGGTCAGGGCCGTCCGACCACACCACGCGGGTGACGCCCGAGCCGAGCTCGCCGTCATCCGCCGCGAGCGTCACCGTGGCCGACGAGCCGTCGACGACGAAGTCGACCGCGGTCTGCGGGGCGACGGTGTCGATGCGGATGGTCTCGGCCGCTTCGCCGACGGCGCCGTCCTCGCTCGTCGCGCGGGCTGTCACCGTCACCTCGCCTTCGCGATCGATGGCGATCGGCTCGGTGTAGGGCTGCCACGTCTGCCCGTCGAGGGTGTACTCGACGGTCGCGACGGGGCTCGCCGTCTCCTGTGCCGTGATGGTCGCGGTCGGAGCGGTCGTGTACCAGCCCGCGCCCTGCGGAGCACCGTCGAACTCGATCGAGACGAGCGGCGCGTCCTGCACCACGGGCTCCACGACGAAGACTGTGCCCACCGCGCCGGGGGCGTACCCGGCGACGGCGCCGGCGACGTCGAAGATGGCATCGATCTCGGCGTACAGGCCGGGCTCGATCGCCTCCCACGTCACCGGCACGGCGCCGCGGGTGTCGTCGTCGTACGTCGCTGTGACGGTGCGCGGCAGCACCGGCTCGACGCCCGGGGTCGTCAGCGTGACGGCGTAGTCGACGTCCGCGATCACGTCCGAGAGCGTGTCGGCGACCGACACGGTGGCGGCGACCTCCTGGCCGTCGAAGCCCGCGGGATCGCCCACGACCTCGATCGTGCCGGCCGCCGCGTAGTCGGCCGCGTCGACGGTCTCCCACTCGACGTCCACGTACTCGAGCGGCCCGTTCTCCTGAAGGACCCACACCTCGTCGGGCAGCGCGGGCGCAGTGCCCGTCGTCGTGCGCACGGCGACGTGCTCGGCTTCGAGGAACGCGGTCGGGTCCTCGGGCTCCGGCTCGGCGACGGGTGCGTCGAAGCCGGTGACCTGCCACTCGATGACGCTCGTGGCCTTGAACTCGCCGCCCACCTGCGCACGGTCGAGGGTGAGGCGGAGGGCGTCGGTCGTGACGGCATCGAACTCGGCGGTCACGGCTGGCAGCGACGACACGGGAGCCGCCTCGTCGAGGACGGGCAGCGGGTAGACGAGGTCGTCACCTGCCACGGGCACCCACGCCCCCGACGGGTCGCGGTACTCGATGTGCCACGCCTCCGGGATCATGACGCCGGAGTCGCCGGTGAGGTGGTTCTGCCACAGGTGCAGCGTGGACGAGCTCACCGTCACGGGCGACTCCCACGTGTAGGTGGCCTGATCCTGCTCCGGAGCTTCGGGGTCGCCCCACGTTCCCCACATCCGCGTGTAGTCGTTCGTGGCGGCCGTCGCGCCGTCGTTCAGCGCGACGGCGGAGTTCCAGCCCGTGACGTAGCTCACCTCGACGGATGGCGCGTTCTCGCGATCCGCTCGGCTCACGTCCACGAGGTCCTCCGCCGCGGCGGGCTGCGCGACCGCCATGCCCGCGGCGAGCGCGAGCATGGCGCTTGCCGCGACCATGGCGAGCGCGGCGGGCAGACGCCTCTGCGGCGCGCCCCCGGCCATCCGCTCTCTGTCGATCATCGTTCCTCGCATGTCAGCTCTCCATCGGGGCGCGGCCGGCGGCCAGCAGGATCTTCTGCCGACTGCGGGTGGTCAGCAGGCCGCTCGAGACGTAGTCCGCGCTCACGGCGGCGACCGCCTCGAGGAACGCCGACCGGTCGGCGAAGGGCGCCTGCGCCCAGATCTCGTCGAGGAGGGTCGTCTCGTCGCGGCGCGGGTTGGCGACGCCCGAGTCGCGTCCCGCGAAGCTCACGGTCGGCTCCTGCCGCTGGAAGTACATGTGGTACGCCACATCGCGGCCGGCGTATGCGGGTTCGAAGGAGAGGTCGCCGATCGCGAACACGTTCCCGTCCCGCTTCGCGACGCCGCGGGTCACCGTGCCGTCGAGCCCCAGGTGGTCCGCGAGAGACACCTTGAGGTAGTTCGTCGAGGAGCTCACGGCGGTGAGCACGACCGGTCCGTACATGAGCGCCTGGATGTCCGCTCGGTCGGGGGTCGCCTCGGGCCGCAGGCGGAGCGGGATGCGCACGGCGATCACGTCACCGGCCGCCCATGTCCGCGAGATCGTCGCGTACGAGCCCGGCGCGATCTCGGCGTCGGCCGGCTCGCCGTTCACGGTGATCTCGACGCCGGTCGACCATCCGGGAACGCGCAGGTGCACGTCGAGCGGCCCGCTCGGCGCCGTCACGATCGTGAGGGTCGAGGTCTCCCCTTCCGGGTACGACGACTCCTGGCGCAGTTCGAGGCCGGTCTCCTCCCAGACGAGCGTGGAGGCGAGGTAGAGGTTGACGTAGAGCTCCGACTGGTCGGCGGAGCGGAAGTAGATGCCCTCCTGGTACTTCACGTGGCTCTCGAGCCCGGTGCCGCCGCAGCAGGTGCCGATGTTGCCGTTGCCGTACTCCTTGCGCGCACCGGGGTGCACGGGGAACATGTACAGGTTCTCGGGACCCGTCGTCGACTCGCGGTTGCGCCTGCCGCCGAGGATGTGGTTGAGGACCGTCCGCTCGAAGTAGTCCATGTAGCGCGCGTCGGGCTCGTCGAAGAAGAGCCCGCTCGCGACCTTCAGCATGTTGTAGGCGGCGCACGACTCCGCGTTGCGCGGACCGATGTCGCCGGCGACGCTTCCCGCCGGCCCCCACAGCTCGCCCTCGCCCGTGCCGCCGTGTGCATACATGCGTCCCGGCACCACCATGTCGTACATCCCGCGGGTGGCGTCGATGAAGTGGCGGTCGCCCGTCTCCGCCGCCAGCTTGAGATAGCCGGGGAACTGCGGGATGTGCTGGTTGGCGTGCTTGCCGTTCAGGATGTCGGTGCCCGCCGCGCACGCGTCGACGAGCGACCGCAGCGTGAAGCGGTCGGCGGCGTCGAGGAACTCCTGCTTGAGCGGGTCGGCCGAACGCCAGTAGAGCTCCACCAGCACCTCGTTCATGCCGCCGTACTCGCCCGCGATGTAGGAGCCCCACATGCGGTCGAGCTGCGCCTGGGTGCAGCGGGACAGCCGCGATAAGACCCAGTGCCCGATGCCCTCGGCGAGCTCGAGCGCCTTCGCGTTGCCCGCCAGCGCGTGGGCGTCGAGCAAGCCCGCCAGGATCTTGTGGAGCGTGTAGTACGGTGCCCAGATCTCCCCATAGGGCGCGTACTCCTCGAGGGCGGAGAACTGCCACTCGCCGTACGCCGACAGGAAGCCGGGGTGCGAGTATCGCGGCGCTCCGTCGAACTCCTGGGCGGCCAGCGCCGCGCGGCACTCCTCCAGCCCGTCCACGATCGCGTTCACCTTGTCGAGCAGCGCCGTCTCTCCGGTCGCCGCGTACGCCATCGAGACGCCGCTGAGGAAGTGGCCGCCGTAGTGGCCGCGCAGCAGCCCGCCCGCGCCGCCGGTGTTCTGGCCGCGCTTGTACTCCCGCGGCCCCCACCGTTGGGCGTCGGGAGCCGGACCGTACTCCTCCCATCCCCCGGGCGGCGTCGCGCCCGCGGTCGCGAGGCCCGCGTTGCGTCGGTAGACGGCGAGGATCTTGTCCACCGGGTAGGCGCGGAAGAGCACGAGATGCTGGTCCAGCGCGCGCGTGAAGACGCTCTTTCCGAGCTTCACGGCGCTGAGCGGGAACGGGCGCACTTTCCACGCCTCCGGGTACACGAGGGTCTGGCTCGCGCGCACGGCGCCCATGGCATGCGTGTGTCCCGGCGTGCGGAAGGCCGCCGCGCTCGGACCGGCGGCGCGGGCGGCCTGCTCACCGAGCACGGCGGTGCCGGCGACGATGCCGGCGAAGGCCAGCCCGCCGCGCAGCACGTGACGGCGCGTGACGGGTGATCGTCGGGTGACGGTCATAGGGATTTCCTCTCGGTCATCAGCAGGACTGCTCGTCGAAGACGACGACCCGCTGTTCCTCCGACGCCGTGTCTGCGGCGCCGCTGGTCAGGGTGACGGCCATGGTGCCCTCGGGCATGGCGCTCATGCGCGTCGAGAAGGCCTGGCTGGCACGCGAACCCGGTGCGAGCTCGGCGATGGTGCGCTTGCCGTAGGGCGTGTCCAGCCGGATGGTCACGGGCGCGTCGTCCGCGTTGGCGGCCGTCACGACGAGGGTCGCCTTGGAGGCCACGCAGCGCGCAGTCGTCGTGACGTCCACGTCGAGCGTCGGTGAGGCGGACTCCGCCGCCCACGCCTCGAACTCGAGGATGCCGCTCGAGCCCTGTGCGCTCGCGTCGCCCCACGCCTGCATGAGCACGCGCAGGCGCGACGTCGTGACGGGGGCGAAGGTCACCTCGTTGAGGGTCTCCGAGGAGCGCGCGTACGGGTCATCCGTGTCGACGTCGCGCCACTCACCGGAGGCCTCGTCGCGGTACTGCAGGCGCCACTCCCGCGGCGGGATCATCCCGGCGTTCGCGGCATCCGCTGCGTCGCGGAAGAAGAGCACGCCCGCGCGGTCGAGCGTGACGGCGCGATCCCATTCCAGCTGCACCCACTGCTCGCCGACGTTCGGCCAGGTGCCCCACGACGAGCCGGTGAGCGATCCGTCGTTGACGGCGGCCACGCTGTTCCATCCCGAGGTGTACGAGGCGGTGGCCGTGGCTCGCGGAGCGACGTTGCCCTCCATCGGCACGTCGGAGCCGATGGGCACGTCGACGCTCGCGGTCAGCGACACGTTGCCCGCCGCATCCCGCGCGCGCAGGAGCAGGCGATGGGGCTGCTCGTCGACCGCCACGGGCTCCGTATATGCGGTCCACGCGGTGGGGGCGTCGATCGCGTACTCGACGCGCGCGATCCCCGATCCCCGATCGGCGGCCTCCGCGCTGACCGTGCGCGCCCCCGCGTCGAGCGCGCCCGTCACGGTGGGCCGCACGGTGTCGATGCGCACGGTGGTGGAGCCGACCTCCGACACGTTGCCCGCGGCGTCCGTCGCCCGCGCGCGCACGGTGTGCTCGCCATCCTCCGACAGCGTCTCCTCGACGGCGCGGACGTCCGTCGTGGTGCGCCAGGGCGCGTCGCCGACGGCGAAGTCGATGGTGGTGCGCTGGTCGTGGTCGTCGATCGCCGCCGCGCGGATGGTGACCGGCGACACGAACCAGCCCTCCGCCCCTGCGACGCCCGTCGTGGTCAGCGTCACCTCGGGTGCGAGGGCGTCCTGCGGTTCCCCGAGCACCTCCAGCTCGCCGAGAGCCGCCGGCGAGGCGCCGCCGTCCTGCGGCGTCAGCATGACGCGGACCGCGTCGGCGGCGATGGGTGCGAACGTGACGGTGCTCGCCGCCCCGGCCTCGATCGGTGCGGCGTCGGCGTCCGACACATCGGTCCAGACCCCGTCCACCCGCACCTGCACGGCCCAGGCGGCCGGCAGGTCGGCGAGGTCGTCCGCGGTCCAGAAGTGCGCGGTGACGGTGTCGACGACGACCGGCGCGGCCCAGGAGTACCCCGCCCAGCCGGGCTCGCCGCTTCGCGGGTCGGGCCGCCACACGGCCGCCTCCGCTCCGTCGTACGCGACGACGCCGTCGTTGAGCGCCGCCGTCGTCGCGCCCGTCGCCGTCGACTGCGCCGCCGCTGCGCCGGTCAGCGCGAGGTTGGTGCGCCACGGGTGCTCATCACGGACCACGACCTCGGCCGAGATGCGGCCAGCGGCGTAGCCCTCGACGAAGCCGCTCACGGTGAAGGTGCCGGCGGCCGCGTACGCAGCCTCGTCGATCGCGTCCCACTGCACGGGTGCGGCGATGTGCTCGCCCGCGTATTCCAGCGCGACGGTCGTCGGCAGGTCCGGAGCGACACCTGCCACAGTGGTCGCGGTCACCGCGGCGACGCCGTCGGGCTGCACCGCGTGCACCTCCCACTCCTCGACAGCCACGGCGGAGTACCGACCCGCCGGGCCGGGAGCCGCGTCGAGCACGGCGCGCAGCCGCGAGGTCGTCACCGCTTCGAACGTCACCTCGTGCATCTCGCGCGTCGAGGTGGGGTACCCGCTCGGCTCGCGGACGTCCTTCCACTCGCCGGCTTCCCAGTACTGCAGCCGCCAGGCGGCAGGATCGGCCACGCCATCCCCCGTTCCCGGCGCGGTGTCGCGCCAGAACTGGATGCGGGCGCGGTCGACGCGGACCGGGGTCGTCCAGTCGTACTGAATCCACTCCTGCGCCGGCCGGCTCGCGGTCCAGCTCCCCCACATGTCCGGCGGCAGCGGATTCGGGCGCACGAGCTCGTCGTTGAGGGCCTTGATCCAGTACTGCGTGGGAATCGGCTCGTTCGATGCCGAGACCGTCGCCCATGGCGCGACGTTGGAGCGCGGGGTCTGGTCGGCGCCGTGAGCGGGCGTCGTCACCACCGGCAGGATGCGGGCGGGTGTCTGCGTCTCATCCCAGTTGAGCTCGTCGATCGCGACCGAGCGGCGGAAGTGGTTGCCGCCTTCCGCATCGGCCGTGTGGTACGCCATGTACCACTGGCCCTGGAACTCCGCGATGGCCGGATGGCTGGTCGTCGACGACACCGGGGCGAGGATCCGGCCTCGGTGGGTCCACGGGCCGAGAGGGCTCGGCGACGTCGAGTACGCGATGCACGCGTGATAGGTCGCCTCCGTGCATCCGCTCGCCGGCCCGGCGTTGTTCGCGGCGTATGCGAGGTAGTAGGTGTCGTCGCGTTCGAAGAGCCACGGCGCCTCGAAGAAGCCGGTGACGCCGCTCGTGATCTGCGTGGGCGATCCGACCAGGGTCTTCATGTCGGCGGCGAGCTCGATGGCCTGGAGGCGTCCGAAGCTCCCCCAGTGCATCCAGACGCGGCCGTCGTCGACGAGCACGGTCGGGTCGATGTTGTGGGCGTCGTTGTCGAGGATCGTCTGCGACACGATCGGGCGGTCGGCGTGGTCAGTCCACGGACCGAGCGGCGTGTCGGAGACGGCGACGCCGATGCCGAACTTGTCGTCCGCGGTGCTCGCCGCCTCGTGCACCGGCACGTACCAGTAGAACCGTCCGTCCGTGCCCTCGACGACCTGCCCTGCGTACGCGCGTCCGGGCGTCGCCCAGTCGAAGACCTCCTCGGGGCGCATGAGCGACGGGTGGTGCTCCCACTCGCCGCCGTCGACGTCGGTGGTGGAGAACGCCTGCCACTCGTTCATGACGAAGTCGTTGATGTTCTCGCCCGCTTCGTCTCGCCCGGCATGCAGATAGAGGGTGTCGTCTGCGACCAGCAGCGTGGGGTCGGCGGAGTACACCGAGCCGTCGCCGATGATCGGGTTCTGCGTGGCGGCGGTCGCCGCCGTCGGCGTCGACACGGCCAGCGCCACCGCCACGGCGCCCGCGCAGAGCAGGCGCCCCCATCGCATCCACGTCGAGACCACGGCGTCCTCCGTTTCGTCGCCCTCCGCGTCGAGGGGATCGCCCCGGACGTTACCGGTAACAGCGACGGAGCCGCAAGCGTTTTCGAAGCCTTTCGAAGACCCCACCGCAGCAGCGCGTTCCTGACCGGCCGCAGTCACGAGGAGCGGCGCGACGCTGCGCCAGCCGGCACGGTCGACGACGCAGTGCCGGGCGAAGACCACCGTCTCGAGCATCAGCCCATGCAGCACTCAGATCGGCAGGGTACGCCGATCACCCGCACGCGGAACAGCACCGACATGAGCGGAAGCAGCAGGATCGCCGAGGCGTCGCGCCCCGAGCTGACGAGCGTCGATGCGAACCTCCAGGAGCTCGGCCGCGCCGCACCACCTGCCGGTGCGGACCATCATCCGCGGGTCGACGGTGCCGCAGCACTGAGCGCCGTCCTCGGCCTCCCGGTGGCCGGTCGAGGTGCTAGGCGGCTTCCCCGCGGCCGTGACACGCGACACAAGCGGATGCGTGAGGAACCACCCCGAGCCGAGCAGGCGGAATCTGGCTGCCGCAGCGGACGCACTGACCGTACGTTCCGGCATCGAGGCGCTGCAAAGCAGCGCTGATCTGCTTCACCACCAGCCGGGTGGACGCCACGGTCTGGTAGGCGATGGGATCGACGCTCGGAAGTGCTCGAGGTTCGAGTTGGCGGAGAATCTCCTCGCGTTCCTGCAGGTGCTGCTCGAGTTGCTTCCTCACAGAGATGGCGTCACCGACGTCGATGTGGGCGGGGGTCTGGACTGCCATCACTGCTCCTTGCGTGGGGAAAAGCGCCGAATACAAAAAAGCGCCGCCGAAGCGACGCACTGCTGGCCCGGAGGAACCCGTATCGGCCTCTCGTGCTCCCACCATAGCGAGCCGTGCAGAAAAGGCAAGTTTCCGCCGTTATAAGGAAATACCACCTCACGGCGGCCGGCCCGGTTGCTTTAAATCCGCTGCTCGCTATGGTGAAGGCATGGCAACCGTTTCAATTCCTCGTGTCGACGTCTCGGCGCTTTCGGTTGCCCGATTCCTGTCGGCTGTGGTATTTCCACCCGGACCGGGTCTGCGATTTCTTCATATTCGACGAGCTCCCCCGTGAAACGGGAGTGCCCTGCTCGGGAGAACGCGTCGCATACCTGTGCGGCGCGTTCTTTTTCGTATCCGGAGAAAGGATGGAAGACCATGGACGATTTCCCTGCAGCGCGTGTGGGCGAGGCAGCAGACGCCCGAATCGCTGCCCTGCGAGATGAGTTGCAGAAGTACCGACGGCAGCACGAGGACGCTCTGACCGCGCTGCCGCCCCGATCAGAGGATCCCGTCTTGCACGCTCTGGCGGCGCCGTCGCGCGAGGTCCTCCACCAGGTCAACGCGGCGCTCAGGAGGCTCGCGGAGGGGCGCTACGGGCGGTGCATCTCCTGCCAGCGCCCGATCCCCGCGAAGCAGCTGAAGCCGCGACCCTACCTCCTCGAGTGCCTCGCCTGTTCCATACCGCCTGGGCCGCTGGCGAAGGGCAGTTGAGATGGCCACCACAGAGAGGATGGCCAGCACACCCGGCAGCATCGCCGTCCACGGCGATCCGCTGCGCACCCTCGACGGCATCTGCCACGCAGACCCGCTGCAGTTGCGGGGCGTGGATCTCCTGGTCATCGGCGTGGATGCGCGCAGGGCCCGCACCAAGGCGGACTTCGTGGCGGAGCTGGACGAATTGGGGCGAACCGCTCGCGACTTCCCCGTGTCGGTGCCGCAGATCATCGCGGTGATCGAGCACGCCGGTCGCCGCGAACCGTGGACGTACACGATGCTGCGACGTTGGGCATTGTCGATTCATCGCCGCTTCCAGCAAGTGCGCGGAACCGACACCGTCGTCACGGTCCTTCTCGTGGACTCGAGCACGAGCCCCGCGCTCGTCGCGAAGAGGATCGGAGAGCTCGCTCAGCGGCCGCCCGGAGTGAACGTCGCGGCGGTGCTTTCTGCGCAGGAGATACACAATCAGACCATCACGGAGGCATCGACCAACGACTTCATCTGAAATTCCGACACCGTAATCGATCTGTTCGCATTCGATGGAAGGGCTCACAATGGGAACTCTGCACTATGGCCTCGAAGGCGCACCTATTCACATGCCGGATCGCACGCTCGCGCATCTGCGCACGGTGATCGCCACGAAATTGCGCCGACATGAGAGCTTCACGATCACATGGCGGCATCGCACCGATCAGGAACAAGGGCGGAGCACGATATGGATGCATGAATCCATTCCGCTGCGGTTCGTCTTCAGCAGCCCGACACCCGTCGAGATGGATCCCCGGTGGCTCGGCGACCTCGCCGATGCAGCCGGCTCCAGCACCGGCATCATCCTCTCCGACGCGGACACTGCTCCTGCTGCTGCCCTGACGCCGGTGCCCGTGCGCCGAGCTGCTTGACGACATCGGGCAGCTGCGCGACAGGCCCATCATCGACGGGCTGCCCGGAGCTCACCGGCCGCGGCGTCGCTACCGCAGCAGCGCGCGCCTGACCGGCCCCGGCAGCTCGAACACCACGCGCGCGGGTGTGCGCACGACCAGCTCGAACACGCCGATGCTCAGGAAGGCGATGGCCGCGGTGACGAGGAGCGGCGCGACGCTGCGCACGCCGGCCCGGTCGATGACGCTCCCCCAGTGCGGCACGTACGCCAGCGTCTCGAGCAGCAGCCCATGCAGCACGTAGATCGGCAGGGTGCGCCGACCGACCCATCCCAGCACCGCGCCGATCGCGCGCACCCGGCACAGCACCGACATGAGCAGAAGCAGCAGGATGGCCGCGGCCGCGTCGCGAGGGACGGACAGCACCACGTACACATGCGGATTTCCCTGGGCGATGATCCCGCCGGCGCCGAGGTACACGGCGAGCGCGGCTACGGCGAACGGCGCGTGGCGCGCATGCACCCGCTCGCGCAGCCAACTCGACCCGTAGACGCCGATCGCGAAGAACACGGCGTAGCGCATGAGGTTGCGGTACTGATCGTTGTTGTCCGCCACCGGCACGTAGTGGCTGCAGATCGACAGGATGGCGAGCGCCACCAGGATGAGCGCAGGGTCGACGCGGCGGAGTGTGGCGAGGAGCGCAGACCACACCGCGAGCGCGAAGACGTACCAGAGGATGGTCCGCGGCAGGACGAGCTGGTCGAGGTAGGCGTCCAGGCGGAATCCCTCCCCCATGCCGATGGGTCCCGTCCACACGTACGAGCCGATGAGGCCGGCGAAGAGGGCGAACGCGAGCAGCCAGACGGCGTAGAGCCAGGACGACGAGGCGACGGAGACGCGAACGGTGCGATCCGACCATCCGGTGCGGACGCGCCTCGCGAGCAGGAGGCCGGAGAGCATGGCGAGCCCGGGCATCCGGAACGGCGTCATCGCGTCGATGAACCACGACCAGAAGCCGGTGGATGTGCCGGGCTGCAGGTAGCCGAGGTACGCGGAGAGGGTCGTGTGCATGAGCACGACCGCAAGGACGCAGACGCCGCGGGCGGCGTCGATCCAGACGATCCGCTCGGTTTGTGGCACGCGCTCGATCCTACGAGGCCCGGTCGCCGCGGCCGGACGTTGAGCGAGGGAGCGCCAGCGACCGAGACGAAACGCGGTGAGCCGATGTCGAGAGCCGGGTTGCGGCGTTTCGTCTCGCTTCGCTCGCTCAACGTCCAAACAGCTCTACTTTCTCGCGCTCCCGCTGACCGCTTCCGTCGTGGTGTCCGTCTCCGGGATCAGCACCCGGTACGTCTGACCGGCACCGCTCTTGTGCGTGAACGAGGCCGAGCCGTTCACGAGCTTGCTCGTCTCGACCGACTTCCAGCCCTTGTCGCCCTTCACCTGCAGCACGGCCTTGTCCGCCGAGAAGGTCACGTGCTCGGGCTCCGCGTAGGGTTTGAAGCGGGTCGCGGTCGCCCGCACCGTCGCGTACTCGCCGGAGCGCGTGATGGACGAGATGCTCGCCTTCGCCTCGGCTCGCGCGTAGAACGACCCCTTCGTCGTATCCACTCCGCTCCGGAACGACGAGGGGTAGTCGACCCACCACTCGGTGGAGCCGAGCGTGAACTCGCCCAGGCCATCCGAGGGGCAGTACTGGAGCCGCTTCTCGTCCGGATTGCGGTCGGAGTAGAACGCCACCCACGTGACGAGGCGCGACCCGCGCGCAACGTCGACCCGCGCGTGCCAGCTCTCCACGCCCTCGCCGATCTCGCTCTCGAGGGCGACCGTGACGTACCGGCAGCCGTCCTCATCCGGCCCGACGACGACGTCCTTCGCCGACAGCCCGGTCGCATCGAAGTGCGGAGACTGAGCGGATGCCGCGGGCTCGATGTCGACGATGACGGCGTCATCCGTGTCGGCCGCGGCGGGCAGAGCGAGGCCGAGCGCCAGGGCGGCGCCGGCGACGAGGCCGGCCACTCGCGTGGTCAGGGTGCGCATGGATGTCTTCCGTTCGGGTGAAAGAGCATCCGGATGGCCCCCCTTTCGGATACCCGCCGACTCTAGCGGGACGTTGATCGCCGGATCAACACGCGTGGCGCGCGACGAACCTCTCGATCTCGCGCGCGAACACGTCTTCCCCGAAGTCCGCCGCCCGCACGCGGCACGCGTCTGACGACGACCCGAGCGCCTTCGAGACCGCCGCCTCCAGCTCCGCTGGGGACTCCCAGTCGTGCACGTGCGCGCCGGTGACGCCGTCGAGCACCGACTCCACCGCTCCCCCGACGGCGTTGGCCAGCACAGGGGTCCCCGCCGCCATTGCCTCGACCGGGATGATCCCGAAGTCCTCGATCGGCGCGAACACCAGCGCGGATGCCCGCTGCAGGATGGCTGTGAGCAGCGGCGTCGACGGATGGTGCACGAACGTCACCGCGCCCGGGTACGTCTCCTCGGCGATGGCGCGCAGGCGCTCCTCGTCCGGGCCGGATCCCGCGAGTACGACCGGCAGCCCTGACGCGCGGCCCGCCGCGATCGCCGCGTCGAGCCGCTTGTACGGCACGAAGCGCGAGAACCCCAGGATGAACGACTCCGGCAGCGCGTCGAGCCGATCCTGCTCGGCGGCGGTGAGCTCCGGCTCCTGGCCGAACCCGGCGACGGCGACCGGCGGGTAGATGACCTCGGCCTTGCGCTCCCATGCGTCCGCGACGCGCTCGGCGATGAACCGGCTGTTCGCGGCGATCGCGACGGGCTCCTGGGCCCGCTTGCGGTCGAGGGGTTTCAGGGCCATCGAGAGCGCACGGGCCGGCAGGCTGTCGCCACGGCCATCCAGCTCGGGAACCCAGATGTACCGGGCCGGCGTGTGCGTGTAGACGACCTTCGGCGCATCCCGCGCCGGACCCGCGAAGCGCGCGTGATGCGCGAACAGGTGCGAGCTCGTCAGAACCCAGTCGGCATCGCGCTCGGGCAGGTGCCGCCAAACCGTCGGCATGAACGGCAGCGCGACGGCCTTCCGCCCCCGGAGCGGCGTTTGCGCGAGCAGCGTCTCGTGCACGGGCTGGAAGCGCTCGCCGGCCTCGTTCCAGAGGCACCAGCGCTCGGCGTCGGGGAAGACCCGCGCGATCGCCTCGAACACGTTCTCGGAACCGCCGGCGGGCGAGAGCCACTCGTGCACGATCAGACCGCTCAACGCCATCTCCTCCGGTGAAGCTGTGCCTCGATCCTATGGCGGCGTTTCTGAGAGATCGGGCGGCTCCTACTCCTCGTACGCCTTCGCGGGAACCTGCGTCGCGAGCTTCCCGCCGCTCACATCGAGAAGGGTCCCTGTGATGTACCGGGACGCGTCACTCGCGAGGAACAGCAGCAGGTCGGCGACCTCATCCGCCGAGCCCCAGCGACGCAGCGTGAGCGTGTCGAGCAGCCGATCCTGCGCGGGCTGCGGCATCTCCGCGAAGCCGTTCATCGCGGTCGGGATCATCCCCGGCGCGTAGGCGTTAACGGTGACGCCGTGCGGACCCAGCTCCCCCGCGAGCACGCGTGTGAGCTGCACGACCGCCGCCTTCGAGGCCGCATACGCCGCGCTGCCAACGCTTGGCACGATCGCCGCGAACGACGCCGCATTGATGATCCGCCCGTATTGGCTCTCGGTCACGTACGGGATGGCTGCCTGACAGACCCGGAAGACGCCCGCCACGTTCACATCGAAGCAGCGCTGCCACGCCTCCTCCTCGAGGTCGGCGACGCGCCCCTCGACGTTGATGCCGGCGTTGTTCACCACGACATCGATCCCACCGAAGCGCTCGGCGACGCCTGCGAGCGCCGTCCGCACCGAAGCCGTGTCGGTGACGTCAGCGACGAGCCCGAGAGCGCTCTGCCCTCGGCCGTCTGCAGTCGAGGCGAACTCCTCCACGCCCTCCGCGACGACATCCAGCGCCGCCACGTGGGCTCCCGCCTGCGCGAAGGCCTCTGCGATCGCCCGACCGATCCCTCGTCCGGCGCCGGTGACGACGACCACGCGTCCTGCGATCCCGAAGTCCATGCGTACCTCTCTCCCGTCGTCGTAGCTCGCGCCATCCGCTGTGCCTAGTCTGGGCTCATCCGCCGACATCGCCGATCACGAAGGAGCCCCGTCATGACGAAGCGCAGAGTCCTGTGGGTGACCGGGGCCGGCAGCGGCATGGGCCGTGCGGCAGCGATTGCGGCCGGCACGAGCGGATGGCGCGTGGCCGTGAGCGGACGCCGTGCGGATGCGCTCGCCGAGACCGCCGCGCAGGTGCGCGCCGCCGGCGGGGAAGCGTTCGAGGTGCCCGTCGATGTACGGGACGCCGCGGCGCTCGCGGACGCGCACGCGCGGATCGCGCAGTCGTGCGGACCGGTGGACGCGCTCGTGCTCGCGGCGGGCCTCAACGCTCCGCGCCGCAACTGGGCGAATCAGTCGCTGGAGGAGTTCGCCGCCATCGTCGACACCAACCTCACGAGCATCGCGCGCGCGGTCGACCTCGTGCTGCCTGGGATGCGCCAGCGCGAGCGCGGAGACATCGTCGTCATCTCCTCTCGGGCAGGATGGCGCTTCTCACCCGACTCGGGCGTCGCCTACTCCGCGAGCAAGACCGCGCTCTCGCCGCTCGTCTCCTCGATCAACGATCAGGAGGGCCGGCACGACATCGAGGCCTGCCATCTCTGCCCCGGCGAGGTCGACACGGACTTCCTCGACCTGCGCCCGAACGTGCCGGGTGCCGAGCAGCGCGCGACGATGCTCACCGCCGACGACGTCGGGCGGGCCGTGCAGTTCGTGCTGGAGTCTCCCCCACACGTCCGCATCGACGAGCTCGTGATCTCACCCGCGAGCCAGCGGTAGCGCCGGGCGCTCAGCCGCAATCCGGCTGAGTCACCTCCGTCGGCACCTTCTTGACGAGCGGGGTGTGCACCACGTCGAGGGGCCCGTACTCCTCCCCCGCGACGCCCGCGAAGGTCACCTTGAACGTGTGCGACGTCGACGGCTCGTTGAACACGCGGATGCGCACCGCAGGTCGCCCTTCGTCGGTCGTTCCGACGTCGGGCTGCTCAGCCTCGCCGTCGACCTCCGCAGAGACGTAGGTACCGCCGACAGGTCCGTAGAACACCATGTCGGTGGCCTTATTGCCCTTCGCGAAGTGGTTTGCAGTCGAGATGTAGTACGGCAGCGTTGCGACGTCAGCAGGGTCGAGCGTGTAGTTGTAGGTCGCCTCAGTCGTGAATGTCGGGGCCTCGTCCGCCTGGCAGGCGTTGCTCGTAGCCGACACGCTCATATCTGCGTAGTAGTCGAGCTTTCCCTCGGTGGTGTCGTTCACGAACACACCGAGAGCCGTCTCCTTCTGGTTGTCCTCGGGAAGCGGACCGGCCAGCGACGTTCCCTCGACCGCGCGCGCTTCAATCGGATCCGTCGAGGAGAAGAGGATGCGGCCTTCGCCAGAGGCCTTACCGATGGCCTGCGCGAGCTTGACTATGTCAGCGGAGCCACCAGTGATCTTCTCGAAGACACCGCCGGCGGCCGCCGCGAAGAACGCGTCCTGGGCTTTCTTCTCGGATTCAGTGTCGCCGGGATACTTGAAGTAGACCCCGTTCAGCAGCAGATCGACCGCATTGGAGGAATTCAGCTCCTGCCCGCTGGGCAGGCCGACGCCTCCCGTCGCTTCGAGCATGTAACCGAGCGCGACGGGGTCGAGCGACAAAACTCCCGCGCCAGGATCTCCATACGTCTCCTGCCAGAAAGCCCGGACGAGGTTGGCTGTCTCGCTGAACTTCGGGGTCATCGTAGAGTCCTGGATCCAACGCCCGACACGGTCGCCGTACAGGGTCTCTGTGCCTTCGTCGAGCGGGATGATCGGCGTCTCTCGCGCGTTGTTGAAGTCAGTCGAAGCAGCCTGCTTGGTAATGGCGATGCGACCCTGATCAGCAGTGAGCATCATGATCGAGGCTGGATTCCCACCAGTGGTTCGCGCTTCGGCGTTGTTCTGCACAATTGTGATGTAGTTACGCGGCCCGTCCGCACCGAGCATCGACGGCAGGTGAGGCATGAGCTCGTCAAGGCGCACGAGTGAGGGCCAGAGGTCGCTCACCGTGCCAGTGAGCTGTCCGACCGCGTCGCCGACGGGTGCGACGAGCGTCGAGGTGTCGATCGCGGAGAGATCGATCTGCACCTCCTCTGTCGCGATGGCAGCCTGCGAAACGGGCTCGGCCATAGAGCGCACGACATCGAGGTTGATGGCGCCGTCCGTCGGCCCCAAAGCCTTGATTTCCACACCAGCGAAGGGCTTGAGCGCATCGCGCACGAGATCGTCTGCGGCCGCGGTCGCCAGCCGCACCGATTGAACGTCGTCGCCAATGAATGGCAGCCACTCAACGCCGCGCCAGAGAACGTGACCAGTCGCCATGCGAGCAGTGCGGGTCTTGTCGGCCGCCTCATCGACGGATGCCTGAGCACCGGCGGAGTCGCCCGAAGCGATCTGTTCCTGGACATCGCCGGCGACAGGAACCACGTCACGCAGGGCGCTGTAGGCAATGAAGGCGCTCACCCCGAGCACGGCGACCCAGGCGAGCAGGAGGATCGGAATCCCCCAGCCGAGCCAGCGACGCAGCTTCCTACGCCGTGTGCTGGCACTGTCAGAGGGTGCACCGTTCCTGTGCCCCGCTGCTCCCTCTCCGGTCATGTCGCCAACTCCCGCAGTCCAGCCGCCATGCGTAGCCCTTCGAGTAACGTCCGGCCGGCGTCACGGCCAACCTACTTGCGATCCCGTCAATCATAGGCGGGCGGTCAAAGCGCCCCTGCTGAGCGTCGTCTGCCCTCGAATGTGGATCCCGAAGGGCATTCAGAGCAGTTCGATAGCATGTGCCGACCCGCAGCCGATCGGCCTGTGGCAACTCGGAGCAACGCCAGATGATGAACCACAGGCAAGCAGCAGCACTGCGATCCGGAAGGAATTCCATCCCGGACGCCCTCCGGGGTATCTCCTGGAGTGCACGGTTCTTGTGGCTCGCGATCGCGGTCTTGCCATTCCAGCAGGCCCTGACCTTGGATCTGGGATTTCCGCTCAAGGCGACCGAAGTACTCGCTTTCGTCGGGATCATCCTCTTCGTCGTTGAGAGGCGAACGGACTTCTTCAAGAGAACAGGACCGTTGTTCTCGACGTGGGCGGCACGCCTCGTTGTCGCCCTCGCGCTGGTGGTCATCGTCTCGAGCTGCTGGGCGCTGGTCGCGAAGGCGCCCGCGCCGCGAGCCGAAGCCTACCCGCGCGGCATTGTCTTTGATCTCGGGCTCTATACCTGTTACGCCGGGTTCGCCCTCGCCCTGTTCATCGCGCTCATCAACTCCATGGATTGGTCCCTGCTGGCGCGTGCCGTAGGTGTCGCGGTGCGGCTGGCCGCGGTCTATAGCGTGATCCAGATCGTCACCTGGGCGTTGGATTCGGGCTGGCTCGAAGCCGTCAACGGCAACATCCAGATCGGAACTCTGTACGGTACGGGTCTGCCCAGGAATGGTCCATTCCTGGAGGGCAACTACCTCGGATTCTTCGCAGCCTGCGCGCTCCTCCTGCTCGCCCGCTCGCGTGATGTGGTGGGCGTCGTCGTCGCAGTGACGCTCATCGCTTACTCGGCATCGACGGGCGCGATCGTGGCGATTGCTGTGGGTGTGCTCTTGATGATCATCCTGCGACCGTCGCGTCGCTCTGTGCTAGCCACCCTCGGAGTCGTGGCTGCGGCAGCGACCCTCTTCATGGTCGTGCCCCCACTCAATCGCTTCGCGACGGCCCAGCTGACGAAGTTGGGCCTGGTCGAGAACCGCTTGGGCGACTCCTACGGATACTCCTTGCGGTCGCGAACTGCCAACGCCGACACCGGCTTCTCGATTGCCCTAGACAATCCGCTGCTCGGGGTCGGCCAGGGCCGATACGCGCTCCATTATTGGGATCATCTCGATCGCACGGGTCTCGCGCGTCGCTTCGGCGAGGGAACCGCGCGTCCGATCGCGAACAACGTGTACGCACAGTTGGCTGCGGAGACGGGACTGATCGCGCTCGCGATCTTCGCCTCCTTGCTCGTCCTGCTCCTGATCACTGGGCGACGCGAGGCGCGAAGCGTGGTGGGCCTCGTGGGCGCTATCGGGGTAGGCCTTGTTGCCTATCCTGCTTGGACAAGCCTTGTCGTGTGGGTGATGCTTGCGGCCGCAGCGGCACCATCCGTGGCATCAGCGAGCGTCGAGAGCAGCGCTCTGCTTCGAAGCGACCAACGACGGGAGCCTTGGGTCCTCTCCGCCTGGGGATGACCACCGTCCCTCCCGCGCCGCTCACGAGCGGCCTCGGCACCGCAGTGTCATGCACCCTCCGCAGGCCAACAGGAAGAATCAGCAGTGGTTGATATCGGTCGGATCTCACGAGCGCTGCGACGTCGCGCCCGGCGCGTAGTCGTCTGGTTCTGGGTCAGGAAGCTCGGCGTCCTTTCACGCGCGTCGCACGAGCCGCTCACACACCCGGGCGTCGGGCCCGTCGTCTCCCTCACCTCGTACGGCACGCGCATCCAGACCACGCACCTTATAATCGAGAGCATCGGACGAGGTCGATTGAAGCCCTCTCGCCTCATCCTCTGGCTCGATGAGGAGGAAGCTCTGGCGAACTTGCCGAAGTCTCTTCAGCGGCAGAGGAAACGCGGGCTCGAGGTGCTGCGTACCGAGAACTACGGTCCGCACAAGAAGTACTTCCCCTACGTGAGCTCACTGTCGGAACACTCGGATCCGCTAGTGACCGCCGACGACGACGTGCTGTACCCGACCGACTGGTTGGAGGTTCTCGAGCGACGAGCGCAGAGCAACCCACAGGACGTCACTGCGTACCGGGCCAGGCGCGTGAGCTTCGATGAGAGCGGTCTGGCGCCTTACGAAGCGTGGCCCTTCAGCTCGGACGGTTCGCCGTCTGTGCTCAATTTCGCGACCGGCCATTCAGGTGTCCACTACCCGCCTTCGATGTTGGACCGATTGCGCGAACTCGGCACAGACTTCCTGAACAAGTGCCCGCGCGCCGACGATATCTGGCTCCATTGGACCGCGCTTCGCACCGGACGGCGCGTGCAATTGGTGCACGAGCAGTCGTCCGAGTTCGACACGTTGGCGGGCACCCAGGCCGGGGGTCTTCGGCACCTCAACATTACGGACGGCGAGAACGACCGACAGATCCGAGCGACCTACTCGGCTGAGGATCTGAGGGACCTTGCCGCCGCGCACCTAGCATCGGGCACCGATGGCCAGCGGTAGGGGCAGCTCACGCAACATCGCCGTCGTCACGCTGGGGAATCTGTCAGCGCCAGCGGTTGCTCTCATCACCGCACCGATCCTTGCCAACGGGCTCGGCGCTGTCGGGCGCGGAGAGGTCGCTGCGGCGACGGCGCCGCTGATGCTCTGTGTCGCTGGCCTGACCGTCGGCATGCCGGAAGCTCTGACCTACTTCGTGGCTCGTATGCGGGCGATATCGACGGGAACAGTAATCCGCGCTCTGATCGTGAGTGCGGTCGCCGGCGGCTTCGGTTCCCTAGCCATTGCGCTACTCGCGATGGTGCTGGCCGACGGCGACAGGCAGCTAGCGACATTGATCTCGCTGTGCGCTCTCGGTGTCGTTCCCGCGCTGATTACTGGGTGCTGCAGAGGCATCGCGCGAGGTCGCCAGAAGTGGCGGCTCGTGGTCGCCGAGCAACTGGTGGGCGCGGCTACCCGCCTCATCGGTCTCGCCGGGCTGCTCACTCTCGACATGCTCACGCCCGCCACAGCCGCGGCCGTGCTGACGCTCGGCACCTTCACCGGCGTGCTCCCATACTTGGCGCTGCTCAAGAGGGAGAATACAGAGCCGACGCGGGTACCCTCGGGTGAACTGGTGCGATTCGGTCTCACGATCTGGCCTGGTGCTGTGGCAGGCGTGCTCCTCTCGCGCATAGATCAGGCGCTGTTTCTACCTTTGTCCACAGCAGCGGCACTGGGCGTGTACGCCGTCGCCGTCAGCCTTTCGGACGTCTCACGTGTCTTCAACGCCGCGGTCCGAGACGTCATCTTCGCGCGCGAGTCTGCCGCGACCGACGACACGAGCCTTGGAACGGCATCGCGATTGTCCACGTTGATCACGGCATTCATGTCGATAGTGGTCGCGATCGGAGTGGCGGTCTTGGCGGTGCCCCTTTTCGGTCAGGACTTCGCCGAGGTGCCGCTCGTCGTCGTGATCCTCCTAGCGGGAGTCATCGTCGGTAACCCCGGGTCGGTGGTCGGAGCCGGGGTGGCTGCGCGCGGACGGGCGTTGCTTCGCAGCCTTGCCATATGCATCGGCGTCGTGCTCAACGTCGTCCTCCTCTTGATCCTGGCTCCTCCTTATGGAGCGGTGGGTGCAGCCTGCGCAGCCGCGATAGCGAACGCGGTAACCGGTCAGACTGTGCTGTTGCTCTCTCGCCGCGTGATCCGAGTGCCCGCGCGCGATCTCCTCTTTCCGCGCCGGGGAGACCTCAGTCTCCTGGTGACCATGGCAAGAGGGCTACTGAGACGAGGGCGCTAGGTCTGGGCGCTCGATCTCGTTCATAGCCTCCGGTTCCAGGGCCAGCGGATTCCCATCGTTCTCGAACGCACGTCGTCTGGCTCCCTTGTAGGCTCGGCCGATGCCTACGAAAGCCCGATTAGCCTGGGTCGACGCTGCGCGTGCGTTCTCGATCGTGGCCATAGTGCTTGTCCATATCCATCTCTGGCTGCTTCCTCCCATCGAAGCCGCTTACCCCGAGACCGGAATCTGGGGACGACTGATATCCATCACCGGAGCTTTTCGTCTTCCGGTGCTGTTTGCTCTGTCCGGTTTCCTCGTCGCGGAGAGGGTCCGCTCCGGCTGGCGCGAGCGCCGCAACCTCACGAGGATCTTGAACTCCGCGTACCTGTACGTCATCTGGCTGGCCATCTACGCGCTCTTGTCGACGAAGATGCCGGGTAGCCAGCCGGTCGGGGTGCCGTGGGAGGCTTTCCTTCAGCAGCTCACCCTCCCACAGACGCCGCTGTGGTTCGTAATGTTCCTGGCGATTCACATGGCGGTGATAACCACATGCGCACGGCTCCATCCGGCCGTCGTGCTGACTGCCACGGCAATTCTCGCCTGGTTCTCGATCGTGGCGACGTTCCCTCCATATTTCGAAATGGTTCAGCGCGGTCTCTACTACCTCTTCTTCTTCGCGCTGGGCGTCTACAGCAAGGAGCTGCTCACCAAGTTCGCATCTCGCCGCGGGCTGCTCATGCGCCTCGTTTTCGCGATGACGACAAACGTGCTGACGACGGTCGCGATGGAGGGGCTGGCGATCGGTCCTGCATATCTGTTCCTGATTCTCCTGAGGGACGTCAGCGCGGTTCTGAGCATCGCTGCCGTGATGTCCCTCGTGTGCCAGTTCACACCGGCCTCACGAGTCCTCGGATTCATCGGTAAGCGCACCCTTCCGGTCTACGTCATGCACGTTCCCATGATCTGGGCCCTCATGACGCTCCGAGACCCAGTAACTCCTGCTCTTGAGGCGCCGCTCTTCAGGATGGCTGCGCCACTCATCGCGCTCGCCTTGATCCTCGGGACGAGCATCGCCCTGCACGCCGCTCTAAGACGACTGCCACTCGGCAGCATCTTCTTCGAGCTACCACGTGCCCTAACCACGCGAATTGCTCCAAGGGAGCCCGCTCCTCGGGCGTAGCTGTGGCGGGTCGACCTCCTCCGCGTACTCACGGTTACGGTCCTCGTCTTGTGGCACACGTGGCCGGTGCCGAAGGGGGAACCGCAGCTGTTGCTCGCAACGGGTCACGATCCCCTTTTTTTCCCGACCGGATGACTCTGGCGAACGAAGAAGCGCTCGATCGCAAAGGAGCTCCGTTCACGTTCGTTAATCCTCAACGGGCCCTAAGTCGCTTGCCTCGCTGTGATCTACTTCGGGTATGCCGGCTGGAAGCTGGCCGTTCAGGGAACGCATGTCTCCCTCGAGACCCTCGCTCGACCTCTGCTCGGTGGAAGCTGGGCCGGCCGTCCGTTCTCCGCAGTCCCCCACCCGCTAGGGAGACCTCGGCGCCGATCTCAGTGCTCTTCGTGCGGCAGCGGGCAAGTCGGGACAAGGACGCGCGAGGTCTGCAGCGCCGCACCCTCGGCATGGTTGGGCGGGGCTGCCTCCCTTCAGTCGAGAAGCTCAGCGAGCTGCGAGCCGAGTGGAATGAATACCAAGCCCGCCTAAACGCCTTCGTCGAACCCTGCACCGAGGGGCGGCGACCTCAGAGCGTGAAGCGCAGCACGTTGCGCGCGATCATTTTCCAGCTGTGCTCGGAGGCTACTGCGCGACCTCCCACATTTCGGCCTGATCTCGCGCTGTCCAGCGCTATCGAAACCGATTCGAGCGCCTCGTTCGAATCCTCGTAGAGCCAAACCCCGGGGGCATCTCGCGCGCGTAGGGTAGGAGACGCCCTCGCGACGACATAGAGCCCCGCGGCCAGGTACTCGTAGTACTTCATCGGGCTGCGCCCTTGATTACCTGGGTCGTTGGAGAACGGCAATAGACCGATCGAGACGCCCGCGAGCGCCGCTGGCACCTGCTCGTACGGAACAGCCCCGAGGAGATCGACGTTGTCAGGAAGCGAAAGCGGAACCGAGGCGTTCTCCGGACCGAGGATGCGGACGCGCGACCGAGGAAAGCGAGCGGCGATCTGCGCGATCAGTTCCCAGTCGAGACGCTTGTCCAGAGCCCCGAGGTAAACCATGTCCTCGTTCGGCGGGACGTTCACCGAAGCCGAGAACCGCTCGAAGTCCACCCCGTTCTCGAAGTGAGTAGTGCGCGGCACCGACTTAACCCCGCTCAGCACCTCCTCCAGCACTCGAGGGGACATCGCGATGACGGCGTCGGAACGGGCGATAAGGTGCAACTCCGCTGAGCGGGAAGCAGAGTCGTAGTGCGCGTCGGTGGGTCGATAGATCAGTCTGCTCGGGTGAAGGACGGAGGCCATGGGCTCCAAGAGCGGCTGATCGACGAAGACGATGTCGGGGTGACTCCATCGCTTCCGGAGGCTGTTCTTCAACCAGCCTGAGGCCAACCAGAGAGCGATACGGCGCGCTGATTCGCCCATCCGGGGCAGCGGAAAGAGAACGAGCGGCACGACATGCGTGACGCCGTCAGCGTCAGGACGACGGCGAGAGAACGCGGTGCGCAGTCGAGCGCGAGTGTCCTGGTCCCGCCTGAGGATCGCGTGAAGCAGGCTCACGGGGGTCGAGACGTGACAGACGTCCGCTCCCATCCGCGCCATTTCCCTCGAGAGGTGGTGGCTGCCCACTCGGAAGACGCTCGAGGCGGCGGTATGACTGAGGAAAACGATCTTCAGTCGGCGCGCTTCGTCCTCGACCGAAGCGTCCTCAGACAACACTCGCCCGCAGCCGTTCTACGAGGTTCTGACGAGCATTCGATATTCGAACGGCCGCTTCGGAGATGCGCTCGTCATATGCTGCACGGACCTCGGCATCGTTCAGGAGCAGCCGCGCCTGGTCCGCCACCTCCGCCGGGTCGAATGAGTTGACGGAGTGCACCCACGGCCTGATCCCCAGGTCATCGAAGGCGCCGAATCCCTTGCGCTCATATGCGAGATGGACGACATAATGTCCAGCGGCGAGTGCCATCAGCGCCGCATGCAGACGCACTGCGACGACCACCCGCGGAGCGCCTCCGGGGGTCATCAGCTCCGCGCGCGGCACGGTCCGCCGCGGATGCAACGTCTGAGCTGCGGGACGATCGTCATTCCCGCCGACCGTGCTCTGTATGTAACCGTCATACGGCCGGAGCGTTTCGGCCAGAACGTAGATGTCCGGATTGATCTTGCCGTGCACCTTGCGGATAGAGAGCACCGGAACGGCATCTACGTCCGCCCCCGGTCGACGGCCTCCAGCCACGGCCGCTGTAGCAAGGTCAGGCTGACGCTCAACAGTCGGGCCTCCAATCTCCGCGATGGTCCTGTCATCGCGCGCCATCACAACATCCACTCGGCTCAGCGCCCGTTGCGTCCACCGCCGCGTGCCGAACCGGGCGGGGCCGATGCTCTGCGGAAGGTAGAGGGTGGGGGTCGTCGCTCGTGCAGCGGCACGCAGCTGTGGCACATGGACGAGAGCCGTCTTGAGAGTCTCAAGGGGCGTTCCGGCTCGAAGGTATCCGCCGCCCACGGCGACGACGAGGTCGAAATCGTCGATTCCCCTGAGGACAGCGCGTGTCTGCCGGTCCCAGCCTCGACGCGACGGAACCGTCGGCAGTGCACGCACGCCGAGGTCTGCGAACGTATCCGGGCGGGACGCGAGCAGCGTGACGTCGGCGTTCTCGCCGACTGCCTCGCGAATCAGATCGAGGGTTTCGCGTACGAGGAGTCCGTCTCCAGCGTTGTCGGCCGAGTAGCCGTGCAGCACGAGGACCTTCGTCATCAGCTTGACACCTTCCGATACACCTCGATGTGGCGCTCTACGCTCGCGTCCCAGGTGTAGCGTGACGCCCACGCCCGCCCCTGCTCGCGACACTGCTTGCGCGCGGATTCGTCCTCGAAAGCTCGTGCGAGACCGTGTGCGATGGCCTCTTCGTCGACTGACTCTAGGCGCAGTGCCGGCCCGGCAACCTCCTCAAGGGAGCCCTTGTTGGAAGTGAGCACCACGGCGCCAGCAGCGAGAGCCTCGAGAACAGGGAATCCAAAGCCCTCGTAGAGGCTGGGGAAGACAAACACATCGCAGTTCTGCATGAGAGCGGTTCTGTCGTCGTCGGAGACGAAGCCCAGCCGGATCACATCGGGTGAACGATCCATGACCGCGAGCGACTCCTCAGCATTCCAGGCCGGTTTCCCGGCGACCACGAGCTTCACGCCCAGGGCTCTGACCTCAGGTGCCGCAAAGGCTTTGACAAGCGCCACGAGGTTCTTCCGGGGCTCGATGTTCCCGAGATAGAGTGCGAAACGCTCGGGCAGCTGAGCCCGCACCTCCTTAGACAACTCGGTTGCAGTGGTGAAGCGCTGCACGTCTATACCGTGCTCGATGGTGGTGAGCCGCTCCGGTTCGACGCCGAAGATCTCTTGCACGTCGTTCGCGCTGGAGTTCGAAACGGTAACGACATGAGTGGTCGAATCGATCGCGCGCTGAACACGAGTGCGCCAGACTTTCTCCTGCCGCGCCGTGCGCGCCGAGGAAATCCACCGGCTCGCTACGCCATGGACGGTGATGACGGACGGCCGACGAGTGCGCATGAGCGGCCCCGTATCGGCTACGTAGTGCAGGACGTCACCTGCCTGCCCCCTAGCAAGACCTGTCAAAGTCTCCTGAAGCATGGTGATCGACGGGTGGCGGCCCGCAGGAATCCGCGCCACTTCGATCCCTCGTTGCGAGAGGCCGGTGGCCACGTGCCTGGCGTAGGTCGTGTTTCCGCCCGTATGCCTGTCAAGGATCCGGCTCGGCATGAGTACGCGCATAAGGTCTCCTAAACCGAGGTGTACAGCTGACGCAGAGCCGTACGCTGCGCGTCACGGTTCATGGTCATGTTCAAGTGCTCCGCCGCTGCTACTGCGCGGGCGCGAGCGGGGCCGCCGTCAAGGATCTCGAGAACGAGCCTGGCTGCCTGTGCCGGCGTTCGAGCGTCCGGGAGGTCGAGGCCGTCGAAGGTGGGAATCTGTCTGACAGCGAGTGGGTGCTCGAAGGCGGCTGCGTCGAGGAGGCTCAACGGAAAGCCCTCGTAATGGGCGGAGTGGAAGTACAGTCCGGGCCGCGCCAATTCTGCCGCGAGCGCATCACCGTTCAGCCACCCGAGAACCCGCACCCCCGCGGTCTCCAACTGCTGTTGCATTCGAGCACCGCGACCGTCGTCCTCGCCGTCGATGCCACCGATCCAACGAAAGCTGATGGACGGGTCGATGGCGTGGACTTCCTCAGCCACGGCCGCAAAGTAGCGCGGATCCTTCTGCCCAGTGAGACGGCCGATCATGAACACGTCGCGCGGGAGTTGGAACCCCGTGGCGGGGTGTTCCAGGCTCGGCGCGATGGTCGCGACGTTCGGCAGGAGATAGGTGCTTGCCTCCGCGTCCAGAGATTTCGCCAGACGCTCCTCATGGGGTGACAGCACCACGGTCGCCTTCGACCGCTTCGCGAGCCCCTTCTCCACAAGACGGTAGATCCCTCGTAGAACAACAGGTTGCTGGCCGTCGTCGAACTTGTAGCAGTGGGGCTCGTAGAAGACAGGAGCCTCGATCCGAGCCAGGCGAGCGTAGACCCCTCCAAAGCTTGAGTGAGCGTGGACGATATCCGGCCGCACAAGCGCCGCCACTTCCTGAACTCGCCGCACCGACGCCGCCATCCGGCGGGGAGACTGCGGCATCGAATGCACAGTCGCGAAAGGCAGCGAGTCGTCCGGCTCTTCATTACCAGCCCAGAGGAGGTGATGCTCGACTTCAGGAGTCAGTTCGACGAGAGAGCGGATGGCGCGACTGATGCCGCCCGCGTACACCTGCGTTACGTGTAGAACACGCTTCGCTGTCATTTCCGACCAATCCAAGATTCCCGGCGCGCAACGGAACTGCGGCAACCTCTTTGAAGGTTAGCAAACCCGGCATCGGCGCCTCTCGTGGCCTCGCCCGTCGCGACGCGACCGCGCAGTGAAAGGTGAACGCGCGCCAGTGAGAGGGCGACCGAGTGCGAGCATCCGACCCCGGCGGCCCCTGGTCCCGACATTCCCTCTCACGGTCGAGCGCCTCATTCTCCACCGGCACGAGCTCAAGGACACAGGCCCGGCCTAAGGCGGCGAGAAGGGTCCGCTAGCTTCCCTGGCACGTACGCGGCCGCGAGGGGATCCGCGCGGCGCTGAAGAAGAAAGCTCGACCAGTGCCAGGACCGCCGGCCGAGACTGGATCGTTCTCGCAATCGAGGAACGAGCCGACCGCGGGGGACGTCCGCCGATACCTGCGCCGGGCGCGGATTTGCGGCGGAGCTCCTTCGAACGAATGACTTACGTCGCGGTGCGCCCCTGCCGACCTGACGACGCCGCGGCCAGCCTCAAGATCTTGTGACCGCCATCCTCGGGGGCGCGGGAGCGGTACAAAGAAAGGAGGCTCGCCGATGAGCCGCTCGCGCCGCGCTGGCACGAGGGGCGGACGGAGGCCCGTACCGCGGTTGCCGAGATCGCCGACGTCGTCGTCGGTCCTCGGACCTCCGCCCCCAACCTCTACGTCGACGGCCTGTTCGCTCATCACAGGGCGACGCGTCACGGAGTGCGCCTCACTGCTGCGCCGCGTCACTGCTCTCGCGACGGCCGAGGGCATTCCCTGCTCCGCGCACACCAGCGCGGTCGCGCGGCCAGTTCTCGAGCGGGCGAGATTCGTCGTCGACCACACTCCGAGACGCGCGGAGCGGGCCGGCGTCATGCCGGAGCGCTTCGCGATACACCGCGTTACGGAGCCACCTGACAGCGCCCGTCAATGGAGGTCATTTCGTGCAAACTCCGCGGACGACTGATATCCCTTGGAACGTCAAATCGTGTCTCTGAGCATCCCTGGTGCGGGATCTCCGCAACTCGGGACGCACCGGGGCCCCATGGGACACGAGCAAGTTGGTGAGTGAACGATGGGGCCGCGGAGCGGCCTTCACGGAAGCGAAGATCCCCCACGCGCCACGGTGGAGGATCCGGGATCAGCGCCCGCAGTTGCGCCGGGGACACGCACGTGCGCTTCCGCAGGAAGGGCAACGTCGCGTCCTGATACGTCTAATCACGCAGCTCGTCCGCGCGAGAACGTGTCGCGTCTGGCCCATGGCCCCAACCCCACGACACCGTGCTCTCAAGCCACCGTCGGAACACCAGCTCGTCATAGAGGACAGAGCGATCGCTGCACACCCACGTCGGCGGGCTCGCATCGTTTCATCTGTCCGCCATACGTCTGCACCGGCAGGGTCACCGCCCGAAGCTGCGCGAGCGCCTTCTCGATCGACGAGTCCGACGGCGGTCTGCTGCTACCCACCCGGGGAGGCTACGGGCAACCCCCGACATGCGGTTCGCCTATAGACCGTGCCGGTCGCAGAACTCACCCTCACCCATCGACCACATGTCGTCCGCGATCATCTGCTCCGTCGCGATGTCCTTCGACTTCCGCGCGAATCCCACCCATTCGGCAGTCAGGGGCGGCTCCTCGTGCTGTCCGGAGACAACGCCAGAGCCTCCCCGGTCGCACGATACCCATCCGGCACCTCGTCGAATACCCGTCCGTCGTACGGCCCGCCCTGCATCCGGTAATCAGTCATGCCGAGGATGGTAAACCCGAACGCCGTTGCAGCGGGTTCACCGACCGAGGTACCGGGTGCGAAAGGCTTCTACGCGATCTCGATACGCGGCCCAATCCGAGTCAAGCTGCGCGGCTTCCTCGTTGGCTGATTTCGCCCCGTGCGGGAATCGCAGAGACCTGGTCCGTGAGGCGAGATCGTCGGCTGTGGAACGGAGGAGAGTCAACTGGGCCTCGAGGTCAGTTGGCTTCACATCGACGACGTCGCGCGGTTTGTCCGCTGCCTTCTTCTGGTCCTGTCCGAGGAACCAGGGAGCCAGCGGGGAGCGCTGAAGGATGAGGGCGAGCGCCCACGTGCCGACGAGCGCAGCGGGGAAGATCCACCACGCGGCGTTCTCGGTGGGCGCGCGGAGCACCCGCAGTACGGCCGTGTGCGTGAGAACGACCACGATAGCGACCGATGCGAGGGAGGCGAGTGTGGGTGCGACCGCGTGGGAAAGGGCAGGGAGGGCGACGAACAGCCGATCGAGGAGCACGATCGCGGACCAGATCAGCGCCACGGAGACGGCCATGCTCAGGAAGGGTGTGCCGAAGATGCCCGCCTTCACGTCAAGCCACCCGAGCGGCGACACCGACGCGACGAAAGACAGCACGAACACGACGGCGACCACGCCAAGGGTGCTCTCTAGATGCGGCCCATTGGCGGAGCAGGTAGCCAGCGACAGCGAATGCCAGGCACGGGATCGCGAGTCCGATGCTCAGCGGGATGCGGTCGAGCTTCTGGCCGAGGAGCGCACCGACACCGGCGAGGAGGACCGCGAGCGCCACCAGGTGAGGCCGGGGTAGCTTCTCGACCGCGCGCATCATGATCGCGACGAAGAAGAGTGCCGAGATGAACCAGAACGTGGAGAACGGCCGGCCGGCGTAGCTGCCGCCGAGCAGAGGCCGGATGAGCGTTTCGATCGTGTCTCGGGTGATGTCCCCCTTGATGGTGGATGCCGCGAACTCGATGAAGATGAGCGCCAGCCAGGTGACGTACGGCCTGCCGAGGGTCAGCCAGCGCATCTTCGTCTCGTCGCGGATGGTGCGCTTCCCGGTGCGCCACAGCCAGCCGGTCAGGAAGAAGAAGAACGGGACGGTGATCGTCGCGAGCAGCATCTGCGGCTCGCCCTTGGGGACCGGCCACGTGTGCCGCCAGACGATCACAATGACCGTAAGCACGCGGAGGAGGTCGATGGAAGGGAGTCTGGCCACCAAGGAACTGTAGCCGTTGGCTCGCGGGCAGCCTTCATATCGGCATCTCCCGAACTTGCGGTCAACCTGGCCGCTGGCAGACTATGCAGGTGACGACAACCCTGCGCCCGGCCACACGCACGCGCCTCGACACCCTCACTTCGCTGCGATTCTTCGCCGCGCTGTACGTAGTGTTGCATCACACGTTCGGCCCCGACGACATCCCGCTCCTCCACTTCGGGTACCTCGGCGTGACGTTCTTTTTCGTCCTGTCCGGGTTCGTCCTCACCTGGTCGAACAGCACCCGCGATGGAGCCGTCGCCTTCTACCGGAACAGGTGGGCGAGAGTCTGGCCGCTGCAGATCGTCACCCTGATCATCGCCGCGCTCCTTCCGTACGCGAAAAACGACAACCTAGTCACGTTCATGCAAAACGTCACCCTGACCCAGGCATGGACGCACGAGGCAGTGCGCTCCTTCAACTGGGTCAGCTGGTCGATCTCGAACGAGGCGTTCTTCTACCTGCTGTTTCCGATCGCTCTCGCGGTCATCGCGCGGCTTCACGGGCCCACACTCGTGATGACGGGAGTGGCCACTGCCATGGCGCAGGTGGTTTTCGTCGGGCTCGTGCAACGCTCCGGTATCGAGCACGTCCTGTTTCTGACGTACGACTTCCCGGCCTACCGGCTCGGCGAGTTCATCATCGGCATCTGCCTAGCCCGGTGGATGCAGACCAGGGGTGACCAGCCGGATCGTGGTGCTCACATGTTCTGGGTGCTCGCTCTGTTCTGCACGGCAGCGATCCTCGCGCTCGGTGAGTACGAGGACCAGGGGCGCGCGCTGACCTCCGTCGCCATCCTCCCCGGAGCCGTCGCCCTCATCCACTGGGCCGTGACGCTCGAGAAGAACGGTGGATTGGAGTGGCTTCGCGCCCGCCCGCTCGTGAAGCTCGGCGAATGGTCCTTCGCGCTCTACCTCGTGCACATGCTCGTGCTGCGACCCATCGCCGCAGCGATCGGACTCGAACGTGCCGCTTACTTCCCCGTCGCCTGGGGGATCGTAGCTGTCGTCCTGTGCGTCGCGGCGTCCGCGCTCGCATCCGAACTCGTCGAGAAGCCACTCGAGCGCGTGCTCCGCAGCCCTCGGCGGCCGATCGAACCGCGCGCTGTCACCGCTGATCCCATGTAGCAGGGACGACGAAACGCTCATCTCGAGGAGCCGACAAAGGCTCGCCCAGAGGGGCGGTGTCAGGGGCAGGCGTCAGCCCTTGCGTATGTTGAGGTTGTCGACTCCTAGACCGAAGCCCGACCGGAAGATGGCTCAGCCCGCGAGCGCGGGAACCGTCAACGGGGAGATGTTGAACAGCTCCGAAGCGCCGTCGATGGCCGTGGCCGCAGCGAGGAGCAGTGTGCCGACGTCCAGCACCGTCTCGCCTTCCGCGAAGAGCTTGCGTCGGTCACGGGAACGGCGCTCGTGTCGGGCGATGTCACCGAGACAGCTTAGTCAGCAGGCATCGCCGGCTTCACGCGCGCTGCCGCCTCGCGAACTCGACCACTCCGCGTCGTGCCTCCCCTCCCCCGCGTAGCGCCCCCAACGCGAGTCCGCGACCGTAAGCCCCGGGCAGCCGCACCTCCACCGTGAGGCCCCGTCGGCCATCCGCCCGCTTCGCGCGACGCACCAGGTCGACGAGACGCTCGTCCCTCGGGCCGACGAGATCCGTCACGCGTCCGCTCGGCCCCGCTTCCGCCGTGTCGACCAGCGCCGCGGCCACCTCGCGCGCGGCGACAGGACGCATCAGTATCTTCGGCACGGTCGTGAGCGACCCGAACGACAGGCGTTCGATCATCTGCTCGGCGAACTCGTGGAACTGAGCGGCGCGCAGCAGCGACCACGGCACATCCCCCGCCGCGACCTCGCGCTCCTGCGCGAGCTTGCCCGCGTAATAGGAAGCGTCGATGCCGTCGATCCCCACGATCGAGAGCGCGGCGTGATGCCCCACCCCGACGCGCTTCTCCGCGGCCAGCAGGTTGCGGGTCGCGGTCTGGAAGAACGCGACCGCCTTGCGTGCGGACATCGTGGTCACGTTCGAGACGTCGATGACGGCGTCCACCGCGGCGAGCGCCTCGTCGAGCCCCGTGCCGGTCACCACGTCCTGACCCGTGGCGCGCGACAGCGGGACGACCTCGTGCCCGCGCTCCTTCGCGACGGCGACGATGTGCCGGCCGACGACTCCCGTGGCTCCTGCGACGGCGATTCTCATGTGCGGTCCCTCCTCCACTTCGAGCGCGGTGTCGCGCCTCTCTTCATAGACGACGCAACAACCGGGAATGTGAGGTGTCGACCGTCGACGAGTGCCAAGCTGATCGCATGACGGACACCGCGGCCGACGTCGCCGCCGAGCACCCCCGCCTCGTCTCCCTCGCGTACCGCCTGCTCGGCACGCTCGCCGACGCGGAGGATGCGGCGCAGGAGGCGTTCACCCGCTGGTATCGACTGACAGAGAGCGAGCGCGCGGCCGTCCGCAATCCGCAGGCGTGGCTCACCCGCGTCGTCGGACGCGTCGGGCTCGACATGCTCGGGTCGGCTCGCGCCCGCCGCGAGCAGTACGTCGGCGAGTGGCTCCCCGAGCCGCTGCCATCCGATCATCTCGTCGTGGCCAGCGCCGACCCGGCAGGCGACGCGGAGCAGGGCGAGGCCGTCAGCACCGCTCTCCTCCTCATGCTCGAACGGCTGACGCCGGCCGAACGCGTGGCCTTCGTCCTCCACGACGTCTTCGCCGTGCCGTTCGACGAGATCGCGACCCTGCTCGATCGCACACCGGCCGCGGCACGACAGCTCGCGGCATCCGCTCGACGTCGGGCCAAGGGCGAGACGGGGCATCCCGTTGCGCGCGCCGACCACGATGCCGTCGTGACGGCGTTCGGCCGCGCCTGCCGCGACGGCGACATGCACGCGCTTCTCGAGGTGCTCGGGCGCGACGTCGTGCTGCGCTCGGATGGCGGCGGAGTCGTCAGCGCCGCGCGCCGGCCGGTGCAGGGAGCCGACAACGTCGCGCGCTTCCTCCTCGGAATCCTCGGGAAGTACCCGACGGCGACCGTCGAAGACGTGCAGACGACGGATGGCGCGGGCTTCCTCGTCAGGGATGGCGGCGCCGTTCTCGGGGTTGTCAACCTCGGCGTGACGGAAGGGGTCGCAAGCGACGTGTGGGTCGTGATGAACCCGGCGAAGCTCGGGGCGTGGCAGTAGGGCGCCGCCCGCTCAGCTCTTCCTGGCGGCGAGCCACGCCTCCACGCGCTCGGCGAACCACTCCGGCCGCTGCAGGGGGAGGCCATGGCCGGCACGCTCCACCACCTCGAGCTCGCTGCCCGGCAGCGCGCGGTGGATCAGCTCAGCGGAGTCGCGCATCACGCGACGCTCGCGACTGCCCACCAGGACCAGCGCGGGGCCGCGGTACTCGGACCATCCGCTCGGCAGCTCGAACGCGAGGTTGCCCCCGACCGTCGCCAGCAGCACGTCTTCGGTGATGCCGGCGCTCGTCTGCACGTACGCGTCGCGGAGATGCCGAGGGATGAAGAGCGCCCTCGCCTGCAGACGCGCGAACCACGGCTTGCGTACGAGACCGGCGGTCGCCTTCACCAGCCGCAGCGCGAGATCGCTCCGCGGCATCGCCGTGGCCTGCGCACTAACGACCACGACCCCGGCGACCATGTGGGGGAACGTCGCGGCGAACTGGATCGCGAGCTGCGCGCCGAGCGAGAAGCCGACGAGATCCACGCGGCGCCCGGGGAACCGCGCGGCCAGCTGCGCCGCGAGCTTGCGCACGGTCTCCTCATGAGAGACCCATGGCTCATCCAAGCTCTGCCCGTGCCCGGGCAGGTCGACGGCGTACACGCGACGAGTGGCCTCGAGACGCGCACGGAGATCGGTCCACATCCATCCGGCCACTCCCCCGCCGTGGAGGAGGACGACGGGACCGCCCGTCGCGGGCCCGGAGAAGGATGCGCGCACAGGAGCCAGAGTAGGGCTGTGAGCACTCGGGTCCTACCCTCGGAAGATGACTTCCTCTGACGACGGCCTGCGTCCCTCCCTCGACCATGCGGAGGATCAGATGCAGGCGGCCATGCTCGCCGGCGACGTCGACGCACTCGACCGGCTGATCGCGGACGATCTGCAGTTCATCGCGCCTGACGGGGCGACAGTCTCCAAGGCGCAGGACCTGGAATCGCACCGGACCGGACAGACCCGCTTCGACAGCATCGCGGAGGTCAGCCGGCGCACCGCCGTCTCCGGCGATATCGGCACGACGGATGTCGTCTGTGACGTCGTCATCCTCGACGGAGGCCAGCGCACGGAGGCGACGGTGGCCTGGTCTCGCCGGTGGCTGCTGCAGAGCGGGCGCTGGCAGGTGACCCACGGGTCGGCGACCCTGCTCGCCCCGCACGAATAGCACGCGTCCGATCCGCCGAGAAGCGGCCAGCGCTTCGGCAGCTTGCGAAGCGACGGGTCTTCATGAACTCCGCGGTCGCAACTGCAAGCGCTGCTCTGTCGCTCTCCTCAGCTCCCGACTCCGACGGTTGTCGGCCCACGTTCGGGCCGCCCGTCTCCTGGATGGGCGGCCCGAGCGCCGTGAGACGGCCCTACGCGAGGAGCGCTACCGCCGCGTAGGCGGCGAGCGCGAGAAGGCCCGCGCCCGTGACGATCTGCACCCGTCGGTCCACGACGCACATCGCCGAGAGGAATCCGGGCATCGTGCCCCCCGCTCGAGTGTGGATGATCGCCGCGAGGCTGGGCAGGCAGCGGCCGAGGGCGACGACGCCGAACAGGGCCGCGCCGAGCACCGGGTTACCCTGCAGCGCGAGTCCGAGCACGAGCAGGTAGTACGCGCTCGAGCGGATGAAGATGAGGAAGCCGGGGCCGATGATCGCGCCGAAGAGAAACGACACGCGTCGCGGCGCCATGGTGCGACGCAGGTGGCGAGGAAGCTGTCGGCGTCGCATCGGCGTCCACATCCTGATGACGCCGAGCTCGTGAAGCCCGTACAGCGCCGCGAGCACGGCCCACACGCCGAGCGCCCACGCGAGCCCGACTGTGGAGCCGATGAGCGAGCCGACCGCGCCGATGAGCGCGCCGGTGGGCAGCGCAGTGAGCAGTGAGCCCGCCGCGTGCCACCCGAGCCGCCGTGCCGGCGTGGAAGCGCCCCGACGACCCGGCTGCTTCGGCGCCGCCACGACGGCGGCGACCGACATCCCGCAGGTCGACCAGTTGGCGGCGAGCGCCGTGAGCAGCCCCGCGCCGATCACGGCCGTCGTCAGGGGAGCATCTCCGGCGGGAGCGGCCAATCCGGCGGCGGCTCCGACGAGGAGCGCGCCGGTCGTGAGCCCCGCGCGAACACGCGAGGATGAGGTCTGCCCGACCTCCGGGCGCAGCTGCGGAGCGTCTGCCTCGAGGGGCGGATGCGCGAGATGCGTGCGGATGGGGGCGTCGATCGCTGTCATGGTTCCTCCAATGCTTCTGACCTCGGCGAGGTCTTGTGTGCGGATGGTCTCGCTCAGCCTTCGACCGTGACGGTGCCGACCATCATCGGGTGGGGCGTGCAGTGATAGGTGAAGGTGCCGGCTTCGTCGAAGGTGAAGGTGTAGCTGCCCTCGGTCATGAGCTCGCTCTGCAGCTCGCCTTCGAGAGCTCCCTCTCCGGTGACGTCGTGCGGCAGGCCGCCGTCGTCGAACACCCACTCCACGGTGTCGCCGGGCTGGATGGTGACGTCGGCCGGCTGGTACGACATGTCGGTCACGGTGATCGTCACGTCGGGCTCGCCGTCGGCTGCCGCCGCGGTGGTCTCGCCGGGGCTGCACGCGGCGAGCGCGACTGAGGCGCCGAGAAGGGCGAGTACGGCGACGCTCTTGAGGGTCTTCATGGTCGGTCCTCTCAACGGATGTACCGCAGGTTCGCGGTCATCCCGGCTTCGAAGTGATAGGCGTTGTGGCAGTGGAACATCCACTCGCCGGGGTTGTCGGCGTCGAACTCGATCGCGAGCTCGCTGCCGGGCAGGGAGATGACGGTGTCGCGCCGGAGCCCGCCGTAGGACGGGACGGCGAACGTGTGCCCGTGCGTATGCATCGGGTGCCACATGCTGGTCGTGTTGGCCATCGTGATGCGCACCCGCTCTCCCTGCTTCATCACAAGCCGCCCCACGTCATCCCCGGACATGCCCCAGACGTAGCGGTCGCCGGCCTGGATGAGCTCGATGCGGTAGTCGCGGTCGGGTTCGCGGGTATCGAGCACCACCGAGTCGGCGGGCCGCATCTCGCTTTCGAGCAGAACCCGGCCGTCGAGTTCGGCGATCGTCGCCGGTAGCTCGCGCAGGGGCCGGGCGTCGGGAGTGCGAAGCACGGTCGCGACCGACTCCGACCTTCCCTCCACACGCGCGACGACGGGCCACGCACCCGAGCGCACCGTGACGAGCACATCGGCGCGCTGGGCCATCCCGAGGATGATCGCGTCGGCGGTCTGCGGCTGCACGTCGAAGCCGTCGAGTGCGACCACGGTGAGCTCGTGACCGGCGACGGCGAACCGGTACGGTGTCTCGGCGGCCGCGTTGACGATGCGCAGCCGCAGCCGCTGCCCCACGGCGGCTTCGACGACGGCCGGGTCCGCCGTGGGGCGGCCGTTGATGAGGTGCATCGGATACGACACGTGCTGCGTCATGCCACCGAGAGGGACCGAGTCCCCGTGCCCACCGGCGACCATAGCCGCGGCCGTGGCGGAGGGCGTCGGCGCGGCGGCGGGTGTCGCAGCGGGGGTCTCCGCTCCGTGCCCGTGGTGACCGCCCGCGAGGGCGGGATTCAGCGCCGCGAGCACCTCATCGGGAGTCGCTCCGAGGCCATCCACCCAGTCGTCGATCACGAGGACCGCGTCCGCGTCAGCACCCGTCGTGTCGTCGGGGTCCTCGACGACGAGCGCGCCGAAGAGTCCGCGGTCCGCCTGGAGTCCGCTGTGGGAGTGGTACCAGTGCGTGCCCGGATCGGGCGCGACGAAGGAGTAGTCGAACGTGCCGTCGACACCGATCGCCTCCTGCGTGACGGGAGCGGCGCCATCCATGTCGTTGCGGATGCGGACGCCGTGCCAGTGCACGGTCGTCGCCTCGGGCAGGGCGTTGGCCACACGCGCCTGGACGCGGTCGCCCTTGCCGAGCCGCAGGGTGGGTGCGACCGCCTCGCCGCCGTACGTCCAGGTGCGCACGACGCGTCCGGCGAGATCGACGTCGGCCACCCCGGCCTGCAGCGCGAAGCTCGCCTCGCGCCCGCTCCAGGCTCGTGCCGCCTCGGCCGCCGCGACCTCGGGGTCGGATGGCCGGATGTAGTCGAGCGCGACGGCCGACGGCGAGGCCGCGGTCGGCGAGCCTGCCGCGCAACCCGCGGAGAGACCCGCTGCGCCGAGCCCCACGGCGCCCGCCCCGTAGGCGCTGAAGCGGAGGAAGGCGCGCCGGTCCAGGAGCCGCGCCCTCCCGCGGCGGGTCTCGTCCCCGGTCACTCCAGCACCTGCGGTGTCAGCATGTGGCCCGCGTCGCCGACGAAGTCCGGCACCTCGACCCGGGAGACCTCGTCGCCGCTGGCCGCGTCGTATCCGATGAGCGTCAGGGGCTCGTCCTCGCCCGATCCCGGTCCCTGCACATAGAGCGTCGCGCCATCCACCGAGTAGGCGAGCCCGCCGATCGACCTCAGCTGCAGAGCTTCCGCGTCGAGGTCGGCGATCGGGGCGAGATCCCTCGGGTCGGACATGATGAGGCGCACCTCGTCGCCGCCGTTCGCGGAGTGCGGGTGGATCTCGCTGTCGGTGTATGTCACCGCGAGACTCGTCGCGGTGTTGTTGATGACGGATGAGGCGAAGCGGCCGCTGTCCTGGCCCGCGTTCCCGATCGGCGTCACGGGCTCCGTCGGAAGACCCTCGGAGAAGTCGAAGACGAACACGTCGCCGTTGGCGGAGAGCAGGAGCGCCTTGTCGGCGTCCATCGCATAGGTGACGTGCCGGTTGCTCACGAAGTCGTCCGGCAGCACCTCCGCACGCTCCACTTCCTCGATGGACCCGTCGTTCTGGATGGAGAGGTGCACGAGCTCGCGCGTCTCCTCGCAGACGGAGTAGACGTCGTGGCCGTTCACCCAGGTGAAGGGCCCGCAGCCAAGCATCTCCATGGCGCCCGTCTCGACGCCCTCCTCGAGGTCGAAGACGCGGGGCCCGTACAGCCCGTCGTCCCAGAACACGAAGTACTGCTTGTCGTCCGTGACCGCGCTCGATCCCCACCGCGAGTGCGTGCGCACATAGTCGGGCATGACGATCTCGTCCGGCTCAAGCAGCGTTCCCGAGTAGGTGCTGATCGTGAAGTCGGCGGCGCCGCGCGATCCGCGCGGCCTCCAGACCTCGGCGGCGAGGACGGCCGGGTCGTCGGGCGATTCCCCCACGAAGGGGTGCACGACCGGATCCCAGATGCCCGGGCCGACGGTGAAGTTCGCCGTGACCTCGCCGGTCGCCGGATCGACCGCCTGCGCGCTGAGCTCGAGCCCGCCGCCGGCCATGATCACGACCTGGTCCGAGCCGATGGGGTCGATCTCGCCGACGTGCAGCTGCTGCGGGATCTCGTCCTCCGACGGGATCTCCTCGTCGGAGTCGCCGAGCGTCGTGGTCTCGTCGGTCTCGAACCACTCCTGCTCGGGGTGATCCACGACACCGGCGGCGACTCCCGTGGGCTCCGGCTCCGGGGACTCGGCGGCATTCGTCGCGGTGCAGCCGGCGAGCGCGACGCCCGCGACGAGAGTGAACGAGACGGCGCCGAGGGCGCGCGCGGCGCTCATCGGGATCCCGCCCCGACCTTGGGCCGGGCGGCGGGGGCCGCCTGGCAGTCCGTGCCGATGATCGGAGCCATGGTGCAGGTATACGACTGCGACTCGTCCGAGACGCACCAGATGATCTCCTGGTCGTACGAGCCGGCCACGGGGTTGTACATCTGCGCCATCACATCGGGCTCGCCGCAGAAGGTGTTCGAGCAGCCCGGGGCGCCGCAGCAGTCGTAGTACGCGATGAGGTAGGTCTTGCCGTCGTCGGGGTTCGTGCAGCAGCCGACCCAGAACTCGGCGCCGGGCTTCGATCCCGGCGAGCAGGTCGTCATCCCGCCACCCGCGCATGATGTGCACGGAACTCCGTCCATGTTGCACCAGCGCCAGTACTCGCACGTCGAGGAGTCGCCGGTCTCGTCGAACGCCGGGTACAGCGGGCTGTCCTCCGCAGTGCGGGCGGCGGGAGCAGCCTCGGCTCCGAACGCCGCGCGGCTGACCGGCAGCGAGCTGATCGCCGCGACGCCGGCGACGCCGATGCCCCAGCGCCCGAGCTGACTGAGCATCGAGCGTCGAGAGGTCTTCTCCGACATGCTGCGTCCGAGCCGGCTGAACAGGGTTCCGCCGCGTCCGGCCATCCACTCGGCCTGCTCCCGCATGGTCTCGTCGTCCACGGGATATCTGTTCTCTGTCATGTGCTGCCCTTCCTTTCCGTGTCGGGTCAGTGCGTGTGCTGGATCTCGCGCTGCTTCGACGCCTCATGGAGGTGCTGCAGCGAGGGGGTGCCGGTCTCCAGCGCGTTGAGGAGGCTCTCGACGTGCGCCATCTGGTTGCACAGGCCCTTGGCCCGGATCTTCCCGTGCTCGTCGAGCACGACGCCGTAGGGCGTGGTGCCCACCTGATAGGCGATGCCGACCTCGCGGGCGTCCACGTACGCGAATTCGTCGGTGATGCCGGCTCCGGCGAGGAACTCGGCGTGCTCCTCGGCGGTGCCGTCGGAGATCATCACGACCTCGAGGTCCTTGCGCTCCGCCTTGGCGAGCGCCTTGATTCCTGGCAGCAGGCTCTTGCACGTCGAGCACTTCGGCCCGGTGAACATGAGGAGCTGAGCGCGGTCGCGGTGACCGCCGACGCTCGCCGGGCGACCCCGGTGATCGGCCAGTCCCTGGAAGGAGGGGCCCGTCTCGGCGATCTTCGGGCCGCTGTCCATCATCCGGGCGCCGAGAGGGCCGAGGCGCACCTGGACGCGGCCGATCTCGCGGGCGAGGGCGAGGTTCATGACGAAGAGGAAGGCGACGGCCAGGATGAGCACGATCGTCGCGATGAGCAGGAATGTGATCACGGGGGTCCTTTCGGAACGTCAGGGGTGGAGGGCGGCGGCCGCGACGAGCTCGTCGCGTGCACGGGCGAGATGGGTGTCGACGGGTCGGCGCCCGGGATGGATGACCTTCGCGGCGAAGACCGCGGCCCAGATGGCCGAGAGCACGAGCGCGGCGAGACTCCACCCCAGGAGGTACTCCACGACCGAGGTGGCGCCGAACCCGTGGGCAAGCAGCACCGCTCCGGCACCGCCGGCGGCGAGCGCGAGCGCGCGGACGACGTGCGGCCAGCCGATGCGCGGCGCCTGCCCCGTCTCAGCGAAGGCGAAGCAGCCGCAATCGAGGTCGCGGCGTCCACGCAGCAGGTTGATGCCGAGAGCGACAGCGAACACGGTGAAGAGCGCTGCGGCGAGCAGCCCGGTCACGCGGGGCTCGACGCCGAGAATGAGGAGTGCGCCCAGCAGGACCTCGCTCCACGGGAGGCCGCGCGCGACCGCCCGCTCGAGCACAGGAGGCAGCAGCCGATACCCCTGCACCGCCGCCAGCATTCCGCGCCGGTCCCGAAGCTTGGGCACGCCGGCGATGAGCAGCAGGCCGCCGAGCAGGGACGTGAGAGCGATGAGGATCACGGGTCGAGTCCTTTCGGGTCGATCGGTCGATGACCTCAGCGTGGCGAGCGATGGTTTCGGCCATACGCGCAGGCCGTGAAGATCTCCGCACTCACCGTGAGACAGCTGCTCACGCGCCGGCATCACCGCGACCGCGCCGACGCACGGCCGGTTCGGCCGAAACACGACTCGGAACTGGTCTTTTCCGTGTTACGGGCGGATGAAGCGTCGGCAGACACTACGCGTCGAGAACCGCGCCGATCGCGGCCGCACCCTCGCGCAGCAGCACGAGGTGCCGTGCGGCAGTGCTCACGCGGCCGAGACCGGTGGCGAGAGCGAGCGCGCCGATCTCTCGCCCGTTCGTCATGACGGGCACGGCGATGCAGCCGACGGCGGGAAGGACCGAGCCGAACTGCTCAGCATGGCCGCGCACGCTCACCGCCGCCACGACCTGCTCGCGCACGGGAGCCGAGGGCACCTCCGGCCACCCCCCGGGCCCGTCGTGTGAGGCCAGCCACAGGTGGCCCGCCGCCGAGCTCTCCGGGTTTCGGAACAGCGCGTCACTGTCCGCGATCGGAATGGACGCGTCCTCCGCGACCAACTCCATCCCGTCATCGGTGAAGGCGAACAGATGCACCGCCTCCCCCGTCTCCCGTCGCAGATCGTCGACGATCGGCTCCACGGGCGATCGCCGATGCGCTTCGACGATCGAGGCGAGCTCCAGCACGCGGCGACCGAGCAGGAAGCCCGTGAGATCCGGACGCCGGACGAGGTAGCCCTCGCGAGTGAGCGTGCCGACGGCGCGGTAGACGCTCGCTCGAGGCGCGCCCACCCGCTTCACGAGCTCCGACGCGGTCACCCCATCGCGGCAGCGCGCCACATGCTCGAGGATGGCCAGCGCCAGTTCGAGCCCCTTCTCGGGGATCGAAGGCTCCGGCGTCACCGGGCGCCGCCCGCGATCGCGTCGGCGGACTCCACCCAGTCGTACACCCCAACCCGCGCCCGGAGCCGCGGCGTGCGAGCGACGAGGACGACGGCGGAGACGACGACGATCAGACAGACAGACAGACCCACGGCGACCGCCACCGGCTCTCGCGCCCACATCGCGCACGCCCACGCCACCAGCAGCGCCGCCTGCGCGGCTCCCGTCGATGACGCGAGCACGACCATCCTCGGGGTCGCCTCGCCGATGCGCACCAGGAACGCGACGGATGCCGCGCACAGCAGCACGTACGCCGCGAGGAACCCGAGCGGTCCGAGGATGTTCGCTCCGGATTCGAACTCCGTCTCGACCGACGCGAGCACCGCGGCGCAGGGGATCGTCACGACCGGCACGACGAGCACGAGCGAGGCCGACCACGGCACGCCGCGCCGGCTCACCCTGCCGAGCGCAGCGGGAAGCACCCCCTCGCGGCTCATGGCGAGGACCAGCCGGGCCGACGCCGTCGTCATGGCCAGCGCGCAGGCGAGGAAGGAGACCCCGATGATGGCCTGCAGGACGGCACGCGTCGCCGGGGCGTCGGCGAGCGAACCCGGAGAGCGCAGAGCGAGATGACCGACGCTTCCGGCGAGGAGGACGGCGGCGATCGCCACGATGCTGATCATCACCCCGCGCGGCACCGTGGCGTGCGGACGGCGAGACTCGGCTCCGAGCGCGGCACCGCTCTCGAAGCCGACGAATCCCAGCACCACAGACACGACCGCCGAGGCGGCCTCCGGCTCCCCTAGCCAGTGCGGCTGCACGACACCGGATGGCGACTGAGCGACGGCGATCGCGGTCACCGCGAGCACCGTGGCGACCGCGCCCACCTCGAAGACCAGCAGCATGCGCGTCGTCATGCGCAGGCCCCCGATGCTGAGCGCCGCGATGCCGCATCCGGTCAGCACGATGATCACGACCGCGGCGACATCCGGTCGATCGGATGCGACGAGGTCGGCCAGCCGCCGACCGCCGATGAGCAGCGTCGAGGAGCCGACCGCGAGGTAGCCGATCGCGAGGAGCGCGCCCGCGGCGATCCCGGCGCGCGCGCCGAGGCCGCGCGCGACGAAGGTGTAGACCGCGCCGGTGCTCGCGAGCCGTCTGGTGAAGACGCCGAGCACCACCCCGACCGCGAGCATGAGGGGAACGGCGACGGCGAGCTCGACGAGGCCGTACGGCCCGTCTCCCATGGCGCCGGTGTGAAACGCGAGCACCCCGGCGGGCGCCGCCGCTGCGACGGACTGCGCGACGACGTCGATCGTCCTCGCCCGCGTGCGCCGCAACGCGCGGAACGGCGAGTCCTCGAGTCCGGCCAGAGGTTCTGCCTGCCGGATCGCCTTGCTGAGAGCTCTCATCGCGCCCCTCCTGCCCGAAACCTAGGCAACGCGCATTGCGCGAGGCGCTCCGGATTGTTTCCGGCACGTGACAGCAGCCGAGACAGCGTCGACCGACGCAAGACGCGGCCGTCTCATCGGATGGCACACGCTCCTCACACCGCTGTCACCCTGAGGATCGGACCTGCTGCGACGATCGCATCGACCGCGAGGAGGACCATGACCCGCATGATCGCCGCCGGCGGGGTTGTCGCATCAGTGCTGACCGCCGCCGCCTTCGTCGCCGTAGCCGCCGCAGCAGCCGTCAGCGGAGCTTCCTCGCCCGACACGCCGCCGTCGCGGGAGAGTCACCATCACACAGAGGCGCAGAGCGCCTCGCGCTGAACCAGGGAGCGGTGCGGCGTCAGCGCTTCGGCAGCTTGCGAAGCGCCTTCCTGTGGTGTGCGGCCTCCGCGCCCGTCGACTCCGACTTCACGACGAAGACCGGGTCGTCCTCCGATGCGCGGAAGGTCTGATCCGCGAAGGTGAAGTCCGACTCCTGCTTGCGCACCACCTCACCGCGCGTGCGACCCTGCGACGTGTTCCAGCTCACCCGGTCGCCCGGCGACAGCTCCTGAGCCACGCTCAGCTCCGACCGTGGAACCCCGCCGTCGGCGCTCCCGCAACTCGTGACATCCCGGCCGCGACGAGCGACTGCAGGGTCACGCGTGGGACGAGTGAGACGCCCGCCTCCCCCACGCCGATCGCGGCGGCCGCCGGCTTCGCGGCCACGGACACTCCGGCGCTCATGTCAGGCCGCCTTCGCGAGGGAAGCCGTGCGCGGCGTGGCCTGCGCGTCGATGTCGGAGAGGGCGGCCGGCGACAGGTCGAGCCCGTGGTTCGAGTTCGCCGCCTCGACAAGACGCACGAGCACCTCGCGATTCAGCGGAACCTGGTCCACCTCGTCGAGAACGATGCGGAAGGGGATGGACGAGTGCACCCAGACGGTCTCACGCGCGCCGCCGGGGTGCTGCCACGAGAGGGAGAAGGACTCGCCGCGGCGCAGCTTGGTGAGAACCACCGATTGCACGTGGGCGAGGAGGCGATCCTCGATCTCGATCGCCTGGTCACTCATGCCGTAGAACATCTTGCCCACGCGTTCCTCCTCGATTTTGGCCGACACCTGCCGACGTCTCGAACTTTACTTGGCAAACTAATCATTTGGCAAGCGAGTAATCAGGGGTGCAGACTTTCGCTACCATGACGACATGAAACGTTCAGGCCCCGGCGAGGTGTCGTCGTACTGGTACGGCACCGGCGTCGACGAACAGGCCGCCGCATCCGTCCTCCAGGCACTGCGCACGTACCGCGCCGCGGAGATGGATCTGCGCCGCCGCACCCGCACCTCGATGCGGATGACCGACAACGAGATGCTCGTCATCGGCCTGGCCACGCGTCGCGCCCGCTCCGGCCAGGAGCTCCAGCCTCGCGACGTCGCGCTGGCACTGGGACTCACCCCCGCCTCCGTCACCGGCCTGCTCGACAAGCTGGAGCGCTCGGGCCACATCGAGCGCCTTCCCCACCCCACGGATCGACGGCGCCAACGGATCCTGCCCACACGGCTCGCAGACGTGGATGTGCGCGCGACCCTCGGCAGCGTGCACGAGGGCATGATGAGCGTCGCGCGGTCGCTCAGCAGCAGCCAGGCGGCCGTCATCTCCACGTTCCTGCAGCAGATGACCGAGGCCGTCACCGCGCACGCGCAGGAGATCGACCCGCCGAGCGAGCCGTCAGCCGCGTGAGAGCTCCGGCTGCAGAGCCGCGTCGATCTCCTCGGTGACCCGACGCAGGAACCGGGACACGACCATCCGCTCGCCTTCGGTGAGATCGACCGCTGCGCGCGTGACACTGTCCGCGACGGGGTCATTCAGCGACCGGCCCACGTCGGTGGCGACGACGAACTTCGAACGGCGATCGGCAGGGTTCGCGCGGAGCTCCGCGAAGCCTGCGTCTTCGAGGCGCCGCAGCACCGCCGTGATCGAGGCGCTGCTCACCTGCAGTGTCTCCGCGATCTCGGTCGGCGTCAGCTCACGGCCCTCGTTCGCGACATCGACGACGATGCGGACGGCCGAGAGGTCCAGTTCGCTGAGAGATCGGCTCGCCTGCCGCCGGCGCGCCAGCCGCGCCTCCGCCTGCCGGAGATCCGCGATGGCCCGGACGAGGCCATCCTTGCGCTCGTGATTCACGTGCTGACCGTCGCCCGTCACGCGCTCTTCTCGCTCACGAGAAGCAACCTTACTAGACGACCTTGATACACGGGCGTCGAACCATATTCGGATCTGGACTTTTCTCGTCGCGGAAGGTGAGAAGCTGGATGGACGCCGACGCGAGAGGAAGGGCGATGACGACGAGCTTTGCACCTGACGAAGCGGGATACGTCCTGTATCAGGAGATGGTCACGCGCCTCGCGAACCGCTTCCCCGCCGTGCCCCTGTGGCGCATCGAGGAGATCGCCTACTCCGAGAACGAGGCGATGACCGGCGGGCTCCTGCGCGTCGTCCCGTCCGGCGTCGAGGACGGCACCGCAGAACGACTTGCGCGTGAAGCGCTCGCCAAGGAGGCGAAGTAGAACGCATGGCGATGTCCACCGAACCCACGGCATCCGGCTACTGGTACCCCGACACCGATGGCGGCGCGACGACCGTCGACGTTCTGAACCTCCTGCGCCGCTACCGCGCGGCCGAGACCGCGATGCGCGCCCGCACCCGGGCCTCGATGCGGATGAACGAGACCGACCTCCTGGCGCTGCGCCACCTGCTGCGCGAGCAGCGCGCCGGACGCGTCGTGCGCGCCGTCGACCTCGCCCGCACGCTCGACATCTCCACCGCCTCGGTCACCGCTCTCATCGACCGGCTCGAGCGCGACGGCCACGCCAAGCGCGAGGCGCACCCCACCGACCGCCGTGCAGGCATCGTCGTGCCGACCGCGAGCAGCGACGCGGAGGTGCGCGAGACTCTCGGCCCCATGCACCAGCGCATGCTCGCGCTCGTGGACAGCATGGACGAGCAGGAGCGCGGCGTCGTCGCCCGCTTCCTCAGCGGGATGGCCGACGCCGTCGGGGAGGCGGCCGCTTCGGACGCGGACGCGGAGCCCGACGCCGACTGATCCAGTGCGCGGGGGTTTCGCCGGCGTGCGCTGATCAGAAGGGCAGGCGCTCCGTGGGGGCGTCTCGCGGGTCCTGCCAGGTCGGGCGCTGCTCGAAGACGCGCGTGGCGGCATCCGGCTCGTGCCAGGTCTGCTGCTGCACCGGGCGACCGGGCTGCTGCACGCGCCCGGGCTGCTGAGGCAGCGGGTGCTCGCGTGCGCGGAGGATCTCCGCGTCGCGCTCCCAGATCGCTCGGGCGATGATGCGGCGGTCGCGCGCGTAGATCATCGCGCGCATGGTCATGGCGAGCAGGATGCCGATGTAGCCGCCGGCGGTGTTCGCGAACACGTCGAGCATGCTCGAGACGCGCGACTCCAGGCTCGTCGCCTGCGTCCACTCGATGAAGCCGGAGTATCCGGGCACGAGGAACAGCGCGAGCCACCAGGCGCGACGCGGCAGGGCGAGGCCGAGGAAGAAGCCGAGGGGGATGAACATCCCGATGTTCGCGGTGAACTCAATCTCGTCGAAGCCGAACCACTCCGGCACGCCGAATCGGTACAGCACCTTGAGCACGCGGTCGGAGATGCCGCCGAACTCCAGGTCGTTCGGGTTGGGCCACAGGGTCACGACGGCGACGAATCCGGCGTAGATGGCGAGCAGCAGGGTCGCGACCCAGAGGCGGGCGCGGCTGCGGGGCGGCTTGGGGCCGAGTGCGTCGGTCATCAGGACCTCCTCATGGCGCGGACGTTGACCTCGACCCTAGACGCCCGTCCTGGCAACCACCCCGGACGTTGACGGGGCACGACCCGCCCCGTTCCGTCTCGGTCGCCGCGCTCCCTCGCTCACCGTCCGAGAGGGGGCCGCGACCACCCCCGACGTTGAGCGAGCGAAGCGAGACGAAACGCCGCAACCCAACCTCGACAACGATCCACCCCGTTTCGTCTCGGTCGCTGCGCTCCCTCGCTCAACGTCCGAGAGGGGGCCGCGACCATCCCGGACGTTGAGCGAGCGAAGCGAGACGAAACGCCGTGAGCCGGCCTCGGAAGCCCTCACCCCGTTGCCTCTCCCTCGATGTCGGAGGCCGCGCCATCCGCTCGCTTCGCCGCGCGCTGACGCCTACTCCAGCCACGCACGGCCTCGAAGCCCTCCTCCATCAGCAGCGTGCGCTTCGCGTGGCTCCAGCCCTGGATCTGCTTCTCCCAGAGGAACGCGTCGTCCATCCGCTCGAACTCGGCGTGCCAGCGCAGGGTGACAGGGCGCCGGCCGGTGCGCCGGGTGTATGCGGCTCCCTGTCCGAGCTGGTGCTGCGCGAGCCGCAGGTCGAGGTCACGGGTGCTGCCGACGTAGTACGTGCCGTCGGCGCACTCGAGGATGTAGACGTACGGCATGCGGAGAATGTAGCCGAATGCGGACATCCGGCGCGTGAGTTCTCCACAGGGGGCGTCGTCGAGGGCGGGTTGCGGCGTTTCGACTCGCTTCGCTCGCTCAACGTCCGAGAAGAGACGTATCCACCGCGTTCCGGTTCGCTTCGCTCGCTCAACGTCCGAGACGTGCGGGCCTTAGAACTCCTCGTACTCGGCGGGATCCTGATCCGCCAGACGGCCATCCGGACGACCCAGCGCGGTGATCGCGGCGATCTCCTCCTCGACCAGCTCCACCTCGAGCGCCCCGAGGTTCTCGAGCTGACGCTTGTCGCTCGCTGCCTTCGGGATGGGGATGGCGCCGCGCGCGATCGCCCACGCCAGCACCGTCTGCCCGGGCGTGACGTCGTGCTTGCGCGCGATGTCGACGATGACCTCGTCTTCGAGGATGCCGGTCTCGCGACCGAGCGGGCTCCACGCCTCGGTGAGGATGCCGTGTTCGGCGTTGAAGCGGATGCACTCCTCCTGCGGGAAGTGCGGGTGCATCTCGATCTGGTTCACCTGCGGCAGCTCGCCGGTCTCGCGCACGAGGCGCTCGAGGTGCTCCGGCAGGAAGTTGCAGACGCCGATCGCCTTTACGATGCCGGCGTCGCGCGCCTCGATGAGCGCCTGCCACGCCTCCACGTACTTGTCGGTCTTCGGGTTCGGCCAGTGGATGAGCAGCAGATCGAGGTGGCCGAGGCCCGTCCGGTAGACGCTCTCCTCGATCGAGGGGATGGCCGCATCGCGCTCCTGATGACGTCCCTCGAGCTTCGACGTGACGATGAGCTCGTCGCGGTCGATGCCGGAGCGGCGCACGCCCTCCCCCACGGTCCCCTCGTTCTCGTAGTTGAACGCGGAGTCGATCAGCCGGTAGCCCTTGTCGACGGCGCGAGCGACGGCATCCGCGCCGTCCGCCCCCTTCAGTCCGTAGGTGCCGAAGCCGAGAACCGGCAGCTCGAGTCCGCCGTGTGCAGTCCAGGTGGGGATCGTCATGCTCCCTTCCTAGAGGCGAGGGGCGGATGGCCTCAAAGGGTTGACAGCGGATGGTCCCTGCCGAACATTGAGCGACCGAGCGCCAGCGAGCGAGACGAAACGCCGCACCCGATCAGCCGACCTGCATCTCCGCGAGCCGAGGCGGGTCCGCACCATCCTTCGACACGGTCAGAGCCGCCGATCTCTGAGCGACCTCGAGGAGCGCGACCCACTCGTCGCGAGGCAGCGTGCTCTCCCGGATGGCGGCGGCGGCACCACGCGCGGCTATCGCGTACAGAAGGCCGGACATGAACGCGTCGCCGGCCCCGATGGTGTCCACTACCTGCACCGGCTCGCCGAGCGAGCGGCTCCACCGCTCCGCACCGGCAGCCGCGGCGTAGCCCTCGCCGCCGCGAGTCACGACGACCAGCCGCGGCCCGAGTGCAGTCACACGCTCGAGCACCTGCTCGATCGTGGCGGACGGGTAGAGCCAGGCCGCGTCCTCGTCACTCAGCTTCACGACGTGACTCGCCGATATGAGCTCCTCGGTGCGCTGCACCGCTCGAAGGCGGTCCGTGAGCAGAGCGGGGCGGATGTTCGGATCGAAGCTCACGAGAGAGCCGAGCGCCGCTCGGCGCACGGCCTCTGCGACGCTCTCACTCCCGGGTTCGAGGTACGCGCCCAGGGAGCCGGCGTGGACGAGGCCGTACCCGTCGACATCCACCGGCCCGAGATCCCACCGCAGGGAGAAGTCGTACTCCGCCGCGCCGGTCTCCGACGAGATCGTCGCGATCGCCGACGACGTCGCCCCATCCGCACGGGTGCCATCCGCCAATGCGACGTTCGAGCCCTGCAGGTGCCGCGTGATGAGCGCGCCGTGTGCATCGCTGCCGATGCACGTCGCGAGCTCCACCTCGATGCCGAGCCGCCCCAGGCCCACGGCGACGTTCATAGGTGAGCCGCCCGGGAACGCCTCACCCGAGACGACGTCGACCAGGGCCTCGCCGAGTACCAGCGCGCGCATCATCCCGCTGCTCCATCGGTCAAGTCGCTCACCTGCAGCAGAGTGACGTTCCCGCCCTCGACGTGCTTCAGTGTTATGTGCCGCTCCTCCCCGAGGAACACCACCTCGGTGAGAGTACGCAGCCCGTCGGCGGCGAAGACCTCGATGGACCCGTGGTCGAGAACGAAGGTGACGCGGGCAGCTGCGCCGTCAGGCAGCGTCAGTCGCTCGACGCTCGCGAACGAGCTGACGTCACCATCGAACCCGGCGTCGCGTCGGTCCAGATGAATGCTCCCCGCTGCGCCGTCGATCCGCACGGACACCGAGTTGTCGCCGTCGCCGAACTCGAGGTCGGCGACGGCCCCCTCGCTGATCTCGACGTCCAGGCGCGCGAGCGCGGGCAGCGCGACGGCCGCCCCGCGGGCAAGATCGACATGATCCTCGACGGCCACGGCCGGCGGCAGCACAGGTGAGGACCGCAACTGCGGGCGGCCCTCGGCGGAGACGAGGGAGAGCTTGCGCGCCAGGGTCATCGCACCACGCCACGGTCGCGTCGGCATGTGATGGGCGTAGTCCCAGTTGCTCATCCACGCGATCAGCGTGCGGTCCGCCTCCGGCAGGCCGCTGAAGGTGACACCCGCATAGCAGTCCCTTCCCCAGTCCAGCCAGTCGAGATCGGCGAGCCCGGGGTCGTCCGCGCCTCGAAGAGGCCAATCCCGGTCGGCCGTGAAGGTGTGTCCGTCGAAATCGCCGACCACATACTGCGTGCCGGACCCGCCCGCGACCCCGCCCGGATTGAGCGAGACCAGCATGACCCACTTGCGCGACGACGCGTCGCCATCCACCGGCAGCGGGAAGAGATCCGGGCACTCCCACACGCCGCCCATCGCACCCGCCGGCCCGTAGGACGACATGTATGTCCACCGCTTCAGGTCGTCTGACCGGTAGAGAAGCACGCGATGCTCGGCTGCCTCGACGGCCACCATGACCCAGTGCTCGCCATCCTCACCGCTGTAGCGGAACACCTTGGGGTCGCGGAAGTCCGCGGACCCGCGGTCGAGCACGGGATTGCCGGCGTACTTCTGCCAGGTCTGGCCCTCGTCGAGGCTGTACGCGAGGGCCTGCGCCTGCGTGCCGTCCCGGGTCGCCGAGGTGTAGATCGCCACCATGGCGACGCTGCCGTCGTCTGCGAAGCCCGAGGAATTCGTGTGGTCGACGACGGCGGACCCGGAGAAGATCTGCTCGTTCTCGTCGTACGGGATCGCGAGCGGCTGCTCCTCCCACGAGACGAGGTCTGCGCTCGTCGCATGGCCCCAGCTGATGTCGCCGTGTCCGAGCCCGTTCGGGTTGTGCTGGAAGAACAGATGGTAAGTCCCCCGGTGGTAGACGAGCCCATTGGGGTCGTTCATCCAGTTCCGAGCCGGAGTGAAGTGAGCTCGCGGGCGCGCGTGGAGGCGCGCGGACGGCACGGTGCCCGCCGCGGTCATCCCTTCACTCCCGACGCGGCGATCGAGTTGACGAAAGAGCGCTGGAACGCGACGAACAGCGCCAGCACCGGCACTGTGATGATGCTGGCGTACGCCATGATCTGCCCCCACGACACGTTGAGCTGCTTGAAGTAGTCGATGCCGACCATCACCGGACGAACGGATTCGCTCTGAGTCACCATCAGCGGCCACAGGTACTGGTTCCACGCCGGCAAGAAGGTCAGGATGGCGGCGGTCGCCACTGCCGGGCCGGCGAGCGGCATCACGATGCTGCGGTAGATGCGGAACCACCCCGCCCCATCGACGCGCGCCGCTTCGTCCAGCTCCCGCGGGATGGAATCGAAGTACTGATAGAAGAGGAAGATCGAGAAGGCGTTGGCGATGAATGGCACGATCTGCACGGCGTACGTGTCAAGCCATCCCTGAAGGAACTCGGCCCCGTCGAAGTACGGCAGCTGGTTGACCCACCAGAGCATCGGCACGGCCATCACCTCGAACGGCACAATGAGCGTCGCCAGAACGATGCCGAGCAGCACCTTGCGGCCCGGGAGGCGCATCCGCGCCAGCGCGAAGGCGGCCATCGAGTTGACGACGAGGCCGAGCAGCACCGTCAGAGCCGAGATCATGACCGAGTTCATCAGGAACTGCGCGAACGGCACGCGTTCGAACACGCCGACGTAGTTGTCGAGCGAGAGCTCTCCGACGGGCAGGAAGGCACGGAGCCCGCCGAGATCGGCGAAGATCTGGAGGTCGGGCTTGAAACTCGACACGATCATGAACACCAGCGGAAGCCCGAAGACGAGCGCCAGCAGGATCTTCGCGACGAGCAGCAGCGCAGCGCTCCAGCGGCCAGCGGGCGCCTTCCTTCCGGGGTTGGCGACGTCGCCGATGTCCTTCAGCAGTGGCCGGTTGGCGAGTGCGCTCATCGGCTTGCCTCCTTATCCCGGGTGAGGAAGTTCTGGATGAGCGTGACGACGAGCACGAGCACGAAGAACACGAGCGAGATCGCCGCGGCGTAACCGGTCTGCTGCTGCTGGAAGCCGGAGCGGACCGTCATGTACACGAGCGTCGACGTGGAGTCGAGTGGGCCGCCCTGGGTCATGATGTTCACCTGCGAGAACAGGCCGAACGCGGCGATGGTGATGGTGATCAGGATGAACACCCGCGTTGCGCGCAGACCGGGCCACGTGACATTGGTGAACTGCTGCCACTTGGAGGCACCATCGAGTGCGGCTGCCTCGTAGAGCTCCTCGGGAATCGTCTGCAGTCCGGACAGCCAGATGATCATGTGGAAGCCCATCGCCTGCCAGATCGACATGACGATGATCGCGAAGAGCGACCAGCGCGGGTCGGCCAGCCAGTCCGGGCCCTCGATGCCGATGCGGGCGAGGAGCAGGTTGATCAGCCCGTCCTTCTGATACATGAACAACCAGAGCATCGACACGACGACGATGGAGGTGACCACCGGCAGGAAGTAGATCGTGCGGAAGAACGTGGTGCCGCGCGTCTTGCTGTTGACGAGAACGGCCATCACCAGCGCGACTGCCGACTGCACGGGCACGATGACGACCGTGAAGACGATGGTGTTGCGCAGCGATGCCCAGAAGGTCTCGTCCGTGAACAGGTTGCTGAAGTTCTGCAGCCCGATGAACTGGCCGGGTACGGGTGAGATGAGTCGCGTGTTGGTGAACGCCAGGATGAACGTCAGCGCGATCGGGATGATCAAGAACATGATGATCAGCACCGCCGCCGGCAGGAGCATCGCGAGAGCGGTGACCTGCTCCTTGCCCTGACCCTGGATGCGTCCCGCGCGGGGGCTGGTTGCGACCTCTGCCCGGGGAGGGCGGTGCAGCGTTGTGGACATGGGGCTCCTCCGAGTCGATCCGGGCGACCCTTCGTCGGGTCGCCCGGATCACGCGCTACTGGTTGTAGTTGTTCTGCTTCTGGTTGGCGTCGATCTCCTTGACGGCCTTGTCGAGCGCCTGCTTCGGGTCCGCGCCGTTGAGGATGTCCTGCGTCGTCTTGGTGAACGTGGTGGCGATGAACGGGTACCCGGGCGTGACCGGGCGCACCTGCGCGTAGTCCTTCGCGAAATCGCGGAAGATCTCGTTCTCGCCGCCGTCTCCGTACCCGGGCACGATGGCCGCGGCTCCGTCGGTGGCGGGGATGGTCGCAGCGGCTTCGGCGACCGCAGCGACATTCTCGTCCTGCGCCGCGAATTCGAGATAGGCCAGCGCCCCCTCGGGGTCGTCGCACGAAGCGGACATCCCCCACTGCCACGAGCCACCGCCGATGGTCGGCCCGTTCCCGAAGTCGACCGCCGGGAGGAAGAGCGCGTCGTCGCCCAGCTGCTCCCGGACCGGCGCCGCCGCCCAGCTTCCGGCGTAGATCAGTCCGGTCTTGCCGTTGAGGAAGTCGGCAGTCTGGTCGGTCGCGGACTTCGCCGCGATCAGGCCATCCTGCACCAGGCCCTGGAACCACGTCGCCCACTCGATCGCGGCGTCTCCGTTGAGCACACCGTCGGCGCTCTCGTAGCCGTCGCGCTCGATGAGGTCGCCGCCGAAGCTCTGCAGCATCGGCGAGTACGCGTACGGGTACCACTCGCCCACATCGGCGGTGTTGAAGTTCGCCGCGTAGTCGAACTGTCCGCTCTCCTTCAGCTTGGCCAGGGCTGAGTCAAGCTCCTCCCGAGTCCACGGCTCGTCCGCGTTCGGGATGCGGATGCCGTTCGACTCGAGGATGGTCTTGCTCGAGATCATCGTGAGCGCGACGTCGTAGAAGCCGTAGGAGTAGATCTCGTCGTTATAGGTGCCGATCGTCGACGGCAGGAAGGGCTCGAGCGCGTCTTCCATTCCGCTCAGCGGGGCGAGGTATCCAGCCCACGCCCAGTTCGGAACGTTCGGACCATCGATGTCGAGAATGCAGGGCAGCTTCTTCGAAGAGGCTGCCGCCGTGACGGACTGGTTGTACGACTCCTGCGGGAACGCCTGCACCTCGACGGTGTAGTCGTCCTGGCTCGCGTTGAAATCGTCGACGATCCCCTGGATCGCGCCGAGCTCCGCCTCGTTCCCCGCGTTGTGGGTCCAGAGTGCGATGGTCCCCTCCTCGCCGGAGGAGGACCCGCCGCGAGCGCAGCCGGCGAAGCCGACCGTCATCCCGGCGACCAGCGTCACGCCGAGGATCTTGATTGCTGTCTTCTTCATCGAAGTTCTCCCTGTGAGGCAGAAGAGTGCTGAATGGATTTAGCGGTAACGGTAACAGCGCGTGAGAGGAGTTGCAAGCCGCCTGCTGAATTGATTCAGCACCGCATGGGCTAGCGTGTATCGCAGGAGGAGCGGATGACTCAGAAGCGACCGACTCTCGCTGATGTGGCGAAGCTGTCCGGCATGTCGAAGACGGCGGTCAGCCTGATTCTGAACGACCGCCCCGGATCGCGTCTCTCCCCGGAAGCAGCGGAGCGCATCCGGGCGGCCGCGGCTCAGCTCGGATACAAGCCCAATCCCGCGGCTCAGAGTCTCCGTCTCGGGAAGACCCGCTCCGTCGGGTTCATCTCGGATGAGGTCACACTCACCCGCTACGCCTCGGGCATGATCAAAGGCGTCCTCCATGCCGCGCGCGATCTCGACCACACCGTTCTCATCGCCGAGACGGAAGGCGACCTCGACAACGTGGGTCTCGCCATGGAGTCGATGCTCGACCGCCGCGTGGATGGCCTCATCGTCGGCCTGATGGGCGCGCGCGTCGTCGACCTGCCCCGGCCATCGCAGGACATCCCGCTCGTGATCGTCAACGGCCGCACCCCCACGGGCGTGCCGAGCATCTTGCCAGACGAGCGCGCAGCGGGGCGCGAGGTCGCGTCCGAGCTGATCGAGGCGGGGCACCGTCGCATCGGGATCATCGGCGAACTCCCCGAGATCGCCGCGAACCCTCGCAAGAGCGTCTCGATCGGTGCTCGCTTCGTCGGCATTGACGAGGCGTTCGCTGCCGCCGGCATACGACCGGAGCGTATGCAACTCTCCGAGTGGAGCCCGGCGATCGGACACGACGCCGCGCTGGAGATGCTCGCGGCTTATCCCGACCTCACCGCCCTGTTAGCAGGCAACGACAACGTCGCCTTCGGCATCTTCCAGGCCCTGAGCTCTCTCGGCCTCCGCGTGCCGGAAGACGTCTCGGTGATCTCCTTCGACGACGAGGAACTCGCCGGTTACCTGAGGCCGGGCCTGACCACCGCTCGGCTGCCCTACGAGGAGATGGCCCGCCTCGGCGTCGAGATGATCCTCGGACGCCGCGAACTCGCCGACGCCAGGATCACGATGCCTCTCATGCGCCGACAGTCGGTCGCCCGGATCTGATACTGCGGCTCCCTCCGCTCGCTCAGCGCACCGTATGGGAGCTCTCCACCCCAGGACGTTGGTCGAACGGTCTCACGAACGGCTCACCCCGTCTCGTCTCGCTCCGCTCGCTGCCGGACGTTGAGCGACGGAGCGCCAGCGAGGGAGACGAAACGCCGTGACCCGGTCCCGACAACGGCCCGCCCCGTTTCGTCTCGCTCCGCTCGCTCAACGTCCGAGAGGGGAGGCACCCCACCCCCCGGACGTTGAGCGACGGAGCGCCAGCGAGGGAGACGAAACGCGGCGACCCGGTCCTGAGAACACCTCGCCCCGTTTCGTCTCGCTCCGCTCGCCCAACGTCCGAGAGAGGAGACACCCCAACCCCCCCCGGACGTTGAGCGACCGAGCGCCAGCGAGGGAGACGAAACGCGGCGACCCGGTCCCGAGAACACCTCGCCCCGTTTCGTCTCGCTCCGCTCGCCCAACGTCCGAGAGAGGAGACACCCCAACCTCCCCCCCCCCCCCCCCGGACGTTGAGCGACCGAGCGCCAGCGAGGGAGACGAAACGCGGCGACCCGGTCCTGAGAACACCTCGCCCCGTTTCGTCTCGCTCCGCTCGCTCAACTGTCACTGTGTATAGCGGCTGGCGGTGCTGGCTGGCAGGCTCGGTTCCGGTTGCTGGCTCGTGGTGTGACTCCTCGCTCAACTGGCCTCTCCCTCGGGGGAGTGCCTTGCACTCGATTCGTCCGCTGCGAGTTGGTGCCGGGACCGGCCTGGCCCATCGCGGTGACTTGATAGAAGCAAGCCTTCGTGGCTCCTGACAGTGTTGTCCCGCGGTGACTTCACCCCAGAACCGGTCCCGGCGTTCACGACCGTCCCGTTCGCTCGAAGTGGAGAGATCGCAATGACAATCGTCGCAGAGCATTACCAGTTCGTCACGGGCGTGGACACCCACGCCCGCCGCCACCAGTTCGCGGTCCTCAACGCCGCCGGCCACGTCCTCGAGGAGCGCTCGTACCCGACCGATCCGGCCGGCATCGCCCGCAGCGTGGAATGGGCCCGGTCCCGAACTGCGGGAGGTGCCCTGCTGGTCTCGATCGACGGGGCCGGGTCGTACGGGCGGCTGCTGACGGACGCGTTCCTGCGCGCCGGGATCGATGTGACCCAGGCGCCCGTCATCCGGTACCGGCCCGACGGGAAAGACGACCGCATCGACGCCCGCCTGGCGGCATCGTCGGTGCTCCCGCTGGAGCAGGACGCCCTCGCCCGCCCGCGCACCGGAGCGGAGCAGGAGGCGCTGCAGATCCTCCTCACCGCACGCACGAGCATGACCCGGGAACGCACCGCGACGATCAACGCCCTCACCGGGCTGCTGCGCCGCCACGACCTCGGCATCGACGCGCGCCGGCCGCTGCGGACCGGGCAGATCGCGCAGATCGCCGCATGGCGATCCCACCCCACTGACCCCCTCGACGCCGCCATCGCACGGCGAGAAGCGACCCGCCTGGCCCGCCGGATCCGGGAGCTCGCCGAGCAGCTCGTGGAGAACAACACCACCCTGCGGGACCTCGTCACCGCCGTCGCCCCGCGACTGCTCGACGAGCCCGGCGTCGGCCCCGTCAGCGCCGCGACGGTCTACGTCGCCTGGTCCCACCCCGGCCGGGTCCGCTGCGAGGCCGCGTTCGCGCGCCTGGCGGGCGTCGCCCCGAAACCCGTCTCCACCGGCAACCATCACCGCCACCGCCTCGACCGCACCGGCGACAGACGCCTCAACGCCGCCCTCCACCGCGTCGTCATCACCCGCTGGCGCGCACACCCGCAAACCCTCGAATACACCGCCCGCCGCCGAGCCGAAGGACGCACCGACCGCGACATCCGACGCGCCCTCAAACGCATCGTCGCCCGTCAACTCTTCCGACTCCTCCAAGCCAGTTGACACACATAGAAGCTTCGTCCGAGAGAGGAGACACCCCAACCCCCCCCGGACGTTGAGCGACCGAGCGCCAGCGAGGGAGACGAAACGCGGCGACCCGGTCCCGAGAACACCTCGCCCCGTTTCGTCTCGCTTCGCTCGCTCAACGTCCGAGAGGAAAGGACCCACCCCACCCCGTTTCGTCTCGCTTCGCTCGCTCCACGCCCGAGAAGGGACCACGGCCATCCCCGGGGTACGCGAAAGCGGGGCCGCCCCGAAGGGCGACCCCGCTGACGAAGCGAGTTCGAAGAACTTACTTGATGATCTTGGTCACCGTGCCGGCGCCGACGGTGCGGCCACCCTCACGGATCGCGAAGCCGAGGCCCTCTTCCATGGCGATGGGCTGGATGAGCTCCACCGTCATGTCCGTGGTGTCGCCGGGCATGACCATCTCGGTGCCCTCAGGCAGCGAGATGACGCCGGTGACGTCCGTGGTGCGGAAGTAGAACTGCGGGCGGTAGTTCGTGTAGAAGGGGTTGTGACGCCCACCCTCGTCCTTGGACAGGATGTACGCGGTGCCCTCGAAGTTGGTGTGAGGGGTAACCGAACCCGGCTTCACGACGACCTGGCCGCGCTCGACGTCCTCGCGCTTGAGGCCACGGAGCAGGAGACCGCAGTTCTCGCCGGCCCATGCCTCGTCGAGCTGCTTGTGGAACATCTCGATACCGGTGACCGTGGTCTTCTGCGTCGGGCGGATGCCGACGATCTCGACCTCGGAGTTGATCGCGAGGGTGCCACGCTCGGCGCGGCCCGTGACGACGGTTCCACGACCGGTGATCGTGAAGACGTCCTCGATGGGCATGAGGAACGGCTTGTCCTTGTCACGCACCGGGTCGGGGATCGACTCGTCGACGGCGTTCATGAGCTCGACGATGGACTCGGTCCACTGAGCGTCGCCCTCGAGAGCCTTGAGGCCCGAGACGCGGACGACAGGAGCGTTGTCGCCGTCGAAGTCCTGCGACGAGAGGAGCTCGCGAACCTCGAGCTCGACGAGCTCCAGGATCTCCTCGTCGTCGACCATGTCCGACTTGTTCAGCGCGACGAGCAGGTAGGGAACGCCGACCTGCTTGGCGAGCAGCACGTGCTCACGCGTCTGAGCCATGGGACCATCGGTCGCGGCGACCACGAGGATCGCGCCGTCCATCTGGGCGGCACCGGTGATCATGTTCTTGATGTAGTCAGCGTGACCAGGGGCGTCGACGTGAGCGTAGTGACGCTTGGGCGTCTCGTACTCGACGTGCGAGATGTTGATCGTGATGCCGCGCTGGCGCTCCTCGGGAGCGGAGTCGATCGACGAGAAGTCGCGCTGGACGTTGGTGGCCGACGGGAACTTGTCGGCGAGCACCTTCGAGATCGCCGCGGTGAGCGTCGTCTTGCCGTGGTCGACGTGACCGATCGTTCCGATGTTCACGTGCGGCTTGGTGCGCTCGAACTTGGCCTTAGCCACTGGGTCCTCCTCAGGACGGTCATGTGAAGAGCACGGTCGCTGGATTGCGACCGGGGCTCTCCGGGGATGTTTTTCAGTCTAGTAGAGACTCGTTATGAAGTTTTGATCAGTGCCGGGGCCGACTTCGCAGCCGACCCCGGCGAGCCTAGACGACTCAGGCGACTACTCGCCCTTGCCCTTCTGGACGATTTCCTCGGCCACAGCCTTCGGGACCTCGGCGTAGCTGTCGAACTCCATGGAGTAGACGGCACGGCCGGAGGTCTTCGAACGCAGGTCGCCGATGTAGCCGAACATGCTCGAGAGCGGGACGAGGGCCTTGACGACCTTCACACCCTGAGCGTCCTCCATCGACTGCACCTGGCCACGACGCGAGTTCAGGTCGCCGATGACGTCGCCCATGTACTCCTCGGGAGTACGCACCTCGACGGCCATGAGCGGCTCGAGGATGACGGGGCTCGCCTTGCGGATGGCCTCCTTGAAGCCCATCGAGCCGGCGATCTTGAACGCCATCTCCGAGGAGTCGACGTCGTGCGACGCGCCATCGATGAGGATCGCCTTCACGCCGACCATCGGGTAGCCCGCGACGACGCCGACGTTCATGGCGTCCTGGAAGCCCTGGTTGGTGGGCTCGATGTACTCGCGCGGGATACGGCCACCGGTGACCTTGTTCTCGAACTCGTACGTCTTGTCCGCCGTGACCTCGAGCGGCTCGATCGCGAACTGGATCTTCGCGAACTGACCCGAACCACCGGTCTGCTTCTTGTGCGTGTAGTCGTGACGCTCGACGGCCTTGCGGATCGTCTCGCGGTACGCCACCTGCGGCTTGCCCACGTTGGCCTCGACCTTGAACTCGCGCTTCATGCGGTCCACGAGGATGTCGAGGTGCAGCTCGCCCATGCCCTTGACGACCGTCTGGCCGGTCTCGGCGTTGTTCTCGACGCGGAACGTCGGGTCCTCTTCGGCGAGCTTCTGGATGGCCAGGCCGAGCTTCTCCTGGTCGGCCTTCGTCTTCGGCTCGATCGCGACCTCGATGACCGGCTCCGGGAACGTCATCGACTCGAGGACGACCTGGTTCGCCGGGTCGGAGAGGGTGTCACCGGTGGTGGTGTCCTTCAGACCGATGACCGCGTAGATGTGGCCCGCGGTGACCGAGTCGACCGGGTTCTCCTTGTTGGCGTGCATCTGGAAGATCTTCCCGATGCGCTCCTTCTTGCCCTTGGTCGAGTTGACGACCTGCGCACCGGAGTCGAGGTGACCCGAGTAGACGCGGATGTAGGTCAGACGACCGAAGAAGGGGTGCGTGACGACCTTGAACGCGAGAGCAGCGAACGGCTCCTCGCGGTCGGCGTGACGCTCGATGATCGTCTCTTCGTTCTTCGGGTCGTGGGCCTCGATGGCCGGCACGTCGAGGGGCGAAGGGAGGTAGTCGACGACCGCGTCGAGCATCGGCTGCACGCCGCGGTTCTTGAAGGCCGAACCACAGAGAACCGGGTAGACCTCGGAGGCGATCGTCATCTTGCGGATGGCGCCCTTGACCTCTTCGATCGACAGCTCCTCGCCGCCGAAGTACTTCTCGAGGAGCACGTCGTCGGACTCGGCGACGGTCTCGAGGAGCTTCTCGCGGTACTCGGCAGCCTTGTCGGCGAGCTCGGCGGGGATGTCGCCGGTCTCGTACTTGGCGCCCATGGTCACGTCACCCTTGGCGTCGCCGGGCCACGTGAGGGCACGCATCTCGACGAGGTCGATGACGCCGACGAAGTCGTTCTCCGCACCGATGGGAAGCTGCAGCACGAGCGGCTTCGCCTTCAGGCGGTTGATGATCGTGTCGACCGTGAAGTAGAAGTCCGCGCCGAGCTTGTCCATCTTGTTGACGAAGCAGATGCGGGGGACGTTGTACTTGTCAGCCTGACGCCACACGGTCTCGGACTGGGGCTCGACGCCCTCCTTGCCGTCGAAGACGGCGACAGCGCCATCGAGGACGCGGAGCGAGCGCTCCACCTCGACGGTGAAGTCCACGTGACCGGGGGTGTCGATGATGTTGATCTGGTTCTTGTCCCAGAAGCACGTCACGGCGGCGGAGGTGATGGTGATACCACGCTCCTGCTCCTGCTCCATCCAGTCGGTGGTCGCACCGCCGTCGTGGGTCTCGCCGATCTTGTGGTTGACGCCCGTGTAGAACAGGATGCGCTCGGTCGTCGTGGTCTTACCAGCATCGATGTGCGCCATGATGCCGATGTTGCGGACCTTCTTGAGGTCGGTGAGCACGTCTTGTGCCACTAGCGTTCTTCCTTACGTGTGGAGAGAGAAAAGCAGGAGGCCGGTCCCGGATGGCCCGGGGCCATCCGGGACCGGCTCGGGGCGCTTCCTACCAGCGGTAGTGCGCGAAGGCGCGGTTCGACTCGGCCATCTTGTGGGTGTCCTCGCGGCGCTTGACCGCTGCACCCAGACCGTTCGACGCGTCGAGGATCTCGTTCATGAGACGCTCGGTCATCGTCTTCTCACGACGGCCCTTCGCGTAGCTCACCAGCCAGCGGAGAGCGAGCGTGTTGGCACGGTGAGGCTTGACCTCGACCGGAACCTGGTAGGTCGAACCGCCGACGCGGCGGCTGCGGACCTCGAGCGTCGGGCGCACGTTGTCGAGCGCCTTCTTCAGCGTGGCGACAGCGTCCTGGCCATTCTTCGCGGCCACACCCTCGAGAGCGGTGTAGACGATGTTCTCGGCGATGGACTTCTTGCCATCCACGAGGATCTTGTTGACCAGCTGCGTGACGATCGGAGCGCCGTAAACCGGATCGTTGACGACGGGGCGCTTGGGGGCCGGACCCTTACGAGGCATCTAACTCAACCCTTCTTCGCGCCGTAGCGGCTGCGAGCCTGCTTACGGTTCTTGACAGCCTGGGTGTCGAGCGCACCGCGGACGATCTTGTAGCGCACACCGGGGAGGTCCTTCACACGACCGCCGCGGACGAGCACGAGCGAGTGCTCCTGGAGGTTGTGGCCCTCACCGGGGATGTAGGCCGTGACCTCGGTGCCGTTGCGCAGCTTGACACGAGCGACCTTCCGCATAGCCGAGTTCGGCTTCTTGGGGGTGGTCGTGTAGACGCGGGTGCAGACACCCGCCTGCTGCGGGTTCGCCTTCAGGGCGGGCGCCTTGGTCTTCGAGACCTTCGGCGAACGGCCCTTGCGAACCAACTGCTGAATAGTTGGCACGTTTCTCCTTGTTCGTTGCTGCACGGTGACAGCGCGTGATGTTTCACGAAACCCACCCCCGCGCCGAAAGGCGAGAGACTTCAGGTGGATATGCCGTGGGGGTGACCTGTTCGCAGGCCCGTCCCGTAAGTGCGCACGCACGCAGACGCGTGCACGCACACTGCTTCCATGATAGGGCCTTCTACGACACCCGGTCAAACGACGACCTGCACCTGCCGCGAGCGCACAAAAGGGCGCCCCTTCCGGGACGCCCTTTCGATGCGAGCTCTCAGCTCAGGAGCGGGATCAGCGCTCCGACTTCAGCTGACGGCGACGCGCGGCCACGAGCAGACCGCCGGCTGCAGCGACGAGGCCGAAGCCGATCGCGAGCGGTGCGGCCGGGTTGAACTCGGCACCGGTCGGCTCGAGCTGACCCTCACGCTGCGGCTGCTGCGGCTGGTCCTGCTCGTCCTGGGGCTGCTGGTCCTCGGGAGCCTCCTGCGGCTCCTCCGGCTGCGGGTCCTGCGGGCCCGCAGCGGCCGTGATCGTCACCGTGATCGCGGCGTCGGCGCTCGCGACGCCGTCGACGATCTGACGGATGGCGAGCGTGTGCTCGCCGACGGGCAGGGCGCCCACCTGGATGCTCCAAACGTTGGCCTCGACCGTGGCGGAGCCAGCGAGCTCGTCGTTCACGCGCAGCTCGACGGTGGCGCCGTTGACGCCCGCACCGGTGATGGTGGTCGGAGCCTGGCCTTCGACGTACGAGCCGCCGTCGACGGGGTTGATGAACTCAGGAGCCTCGGGCGCAGCGGGCTGCTCGGGCTCGGGTGCCGGGCTCGGAGCAGCGGCGCCGACCGTGAACTCGACGGTGGTCGCGTTGGAGGTCTTCCCGTTGATCGTCTGCTTGGCGCTGACGGAGTAGCTGCCCTCGCCGAGCTCGACCGGGTGAGACCAGTTGCCGTCGGCGTCGGAGGTGACCTTCCCGGTGACGTCGCCGGACAGCGTGACCTCGGTGTTCGGCGCCGCGCTGCCGGCGATCTCCGTGACGGCCTCCGTGAAGGCCTGGCCGTTCTCCGGCGAGGTGATGCCGGGCGCGCTCGGCACGACCTGCACGTCGAACTTGGTGACGTCGGAGACGTTGTAGCCGCTCTTCGCGCGCAGGGCGACGGTGTAGTCGCCGGGGGTCTCCGGGCCGTTGAAGGTCCAGTTGCCGTTCGCGTCGGCGGTGGTCTTCGCGCTGCTCTCGAACGAGGCCTTGGCGCCCTTCGGCAGGAAGGCGTACTCGACCTCGGCGCCCGCGCCGGCGGTGCCGGTGATCGCCGCGTTCCACTCGATTGCGTCGCCGGACTTCAGCGAGGTGACCTGGGCCTCGGGGATGTCGAGCATGACGCTGTAGCCGCCGGTGGCGGCGAGGTTCGTCTGCAGGTCCGCGCCCCACATGTGCTCGACGCCGTCGAACTGGAACGTCGCCGAGACGATGCCGACAGCCGCGCTCCCCTGCAGGATGGTCCCGCCCGAGTCACCGGGGATGACCTTCGTCGCCGCGGAGAAGCCCTGCACGAGGCGACCGTCGACCTCGAGGTAGCCCTCGTAGTCGACGTAGGGGTTGATCTGATCGGTGTCCACCGGACCGGTGGAGTAGCCGGTCGTGCGACCGGACCGCTGAACCGTCGCGCCGATCTCCGCCGTGCCGACGCTCGTGATGTTCGACGCGAGCGACGCCGACAGGTCGTCGGTGTTCTTCCAGTCGGTCATCGCGGGGATCAGCGACAGGTCGTCGTTGGTGACGTCGACCGCCGTGATGTCGAGCGCGTCACCGGGGGTGCCGTCGGTGTCGCCGGCGCCGCCGAACTGGGTGAAGGCGACCGTGCCAAGCTCGTGTGCGAGGGCGATCGTGTCGTCGTTGCCGCCGCCGGCCTGGTCGCCCTTGGGGTCGGTCAGGAAGACGTCGGTCGCACCGCCGAGGGTGCAGTGACCGGCGGTCAGCACGGCCGGCTCACCCTGGGGGCTCCACGCGGGGAAGCCGACGGAGCAGGTTCCGCCCGAGCCCTCACCGTTGAGCAGCGCGATGCCGTAGCCGCCCACGACGTCGGTCGAGGCCGTGGGCTTCGCCAGCTCGTCCTCGGTGACCGTGACGATCTTCACGTTGCCGTAGGCGTTGGCGACCTCGGCAGCGCTCGCCGACGCCTGGATGCGCTTGGCCGCGGCACCCGCGCCCTCGCCGTCCAGCTGCTGAACGATGATCTGGCCGTTGCCGTCGTGCAGGACGCCCGTGACGGACTCATCCTGGAACAGCTCGAGTGCGAGCGTCTTGAACGCCTCGCCCTCGGTCGGCGCCACCGGCGCCTCTGCCGCGGATGCGGACGTAGCGGCCACACCGCCGAACGCCAGCGCCGACGCGACACCCAGCGCTCCCAGACGCGCTGCGCGCGTGATTGAAGGCTTCAAACTCGGTTCCCCCGGTTCTTCGTTGCGTGCACTTCTTCACACGGGGGCGAATCACTGCTGACCCAGGCCCCCGGAAGCTCTGATCTCTCTCGGGAGAGACTCAGCGTTTACAGACTAGACGCACACCTACGATGGAAGGCAAGTCCGCATTCGCCGACATGAACGGGGGAAGACATGTCCAGGGAACGGATCTGGAGGGTCGGCGCGCTCATCGCTGCCGGTCTCGCGCTGGCAGGATGCGCATCGAACGCGGGAGGAGCGGACGTGGCATCGGTCGTCGGAAAGTGGCAGAGCAGCGAGGACAGCGAGCCGTACCTCACCTTCTCCGACGATGGGAAGTTCCGCGGGAACGACGGCTGCAACGGGATGTCGGGCCGCTATGAGCAGGACGGCGACACGGTGTCCGTGACCTTCGTCGCGGCGAACGTGCGCGGTTGCCCGGGCGTCGACACTTGGCTGTCGAAGCTGAAATCGATCACGGTCGGCGAGTCGACCCTCGAGGTCTACGACGCCTCGGGAGAGCTGCTCGGATCGCTCGCACGCGAGAGCTGATCTCGGATGGTCGCTGCGGCCATCCGCTCGCATCCCCGCCTCATCGAGGCGGGGATGTCTGGTTTCAGGGGGTCGCGCCCGGCCCCGACAGGAAGTCCCCGGGGCCGAAGGGAGTGTCGAGCGACTGCGTGAGCTCAGCGAGCATGGCCTCGACCTGCGGTTCCACGAACTCCACGATGGCGGCCTGGATGCGCAGGCGGTGCCCGAGGAGCACCGAGCAGATCTCGCGACCGACGAGGTTCGCGTACTCGTCGGCGAGGGAGACCTCGCGGCGCAGGGCCGCCTTCGCCTCCGCGGACAGCGGCGGGAGGCTCGGCACGTCGGCCTCGGCCTCGTTCGCCAGCTGCTCGATCGTGAAGAGGAACGGGGCGCCGGGCACGGGATCGGGGTCGAGCGGCAGTCCCTCGTACTCCGGCGCGAGGTCCTCCCCCGGCCGGTAGGAGCGCGCGCGATTGCGGGCCGCCTGCTGGTCGAGCTCGGCCTGCAGCAACGGCAGGTTGCGTGCGGTGTACTCGGCGACCGCGTGGTCGACGATGGTCTTCATGCGCGTGGAGAGTCCGTGCTGCACGCCGTGCGGCACGTCCGCGCCGAGGCCGGCAGCCGAGAGCAGCGGTGACCCGAAGCAGCGGCGGCACGGAGCGGCACGACCGCGATGCGTGGCGGGCTGCCAGCGCGGCAGCCAGCGCAGCCAGGCGTCCACCGCCTGAGCCACCTGCGCGTCGAGCGTCCGCTCCATGACTTACAGGGTAGGGGGCGCGGGCGCCTGCGGCAGGGTGCCGAGCGGACTATCGCGCATCGGGGCGCTCCCACGGCCACAGCGGCCGCTGCGCGCGCGTGCGGCGGACGGCGATCGCGCACCACGACGCGATCGCGGCGGCTCCGGCGAGAACCGGCACCGGCCATCCGATCACCACCTCGACGACAGCGCCCGTCGCGGTACCGAGGCCCGCACCGAAGACGAGCGCGAGCAGCCACAGCGCCAGCGCGTAGATCGCGGCGGTGGCGAAGACCACGCCGATCACCGAGGTGAAGCGCGGGTGATCGGGGCGGATCGCCGGCCACAGCGCGAGCGCGAAGGCGCCCACGCTCACGACGACGGCGAGAGCGGCGGGCACGATGCCGACGCCCGGGGTCTCGATGACGTCGGACTCGGTGAACAGGCTGCCGAAGCCGAGCCCGCATACGGCGAGGGCGCCGTACCCCGCGACGGCGAAGGCGAGGAGCATCCCTGCGGGAAGCCCCTCGCCTTCGCGTCGTGGTGCTGTGGTCACTGCGCCAGCTGCGGACCGGCCTCGAGCGTGCGCTCGTACTCGGCCTGGGCCTCTGCGTTGCGCTCGGAGACGCGTGCGCCGCGGCGAGCGGCCCAGGCTCCGAACCAGATGGTGATCTCGCGGCCGAGGATGAACGCCACGATCGCGAGCGGGTGCAGGAGGCTGTCGGCGACGAGGCCGCCGCCCTCGGAGGCGGTGAGCATCCAGAACGGGGCCTCGAAGAGCTGGCCGAGGATGTACCCGCCGTAGGAGATCACGCCGACGAGCAGGCCGAAGACGACCCACTTGCCCCAGCGTGCGCGGTTGACGAACACGCCGAGCAGCCAGAAGCCGAGCCAGAAGACGACGACCGGCACCCAGAACGCGAAGCTCGTCGCGATCTGGAGGGCCTGGTCGGCGATGTTCGCGAAGTCCGCGTCGCCCGCGATCAGGCGCGAGCCGAGCGTCGCGGCGAAGAACAGCACGGCGAACAGCACCGCGGCGACGAGGCCGATGAGCCCCGCGGCGCCGCGGTTGCCGCGCATCTTCGGCCGCTCGGGAGCCCGCACGAAGATCGGCTGCGGCGCGGCGGTCGTCTCCGGCGCGGCGGTCGTGTGCGGGGCGGGCTCCGACGCCGTGACCGCCGCCGGGCGGTCCTGCTCGGGCTCGGGCTGGGGCTGCGGCTGCGGCTCGGACGAGGTGAACGTGTCGGTCTTCGCGGGCTCGAACCACGGGGAGGTGCGGTCGTCGTCATCACGCGTGTGCGCGGGAGCGGCGAGCGAGTCGCTCGGGTCGGCGGAGCGACGCTCGAACTCCTCGAGCTCGGCCGCCAGGGCGGCGAAGTCGGGCTCGCCGTCACGGTCGTTGTCGATCGGCGGCACGCGCCCGGCCGACGCGTCTGCCTCCTCCGACGCGCGCGTCAGCGACGGCGCATCCGGGTCGAACGCCACGGCCGCGGGGCGGGCGTGGGGGTCGGCGTTCGCGTCGTCGGCGTCGCCGGCGTCGGCGTTCGCGGCGTCGGTCGCGGATGCGTCGGCGTTGTTCGCGTCGTGGGCCGCGTTCACGTCGTCGGCGTCGCGGCGGTCCTCCGCGTCCGCATCTGCCGGAGCGAAGGAGGGCATGTCGGCAACGGGCTCGTCGTCTGCGCCCGCCGTGGCACGCTCTGCCGCGTCGGCGCCGGGCGCGAAGGCGACGGCAGCAGGGCGCTCGTCGTGCTGCGAGTCGGACGCATCAGCGGATTCGCCGTCGACGTCGTCGCTGCGGCCGAACGGCTCGAAGGCCACCGCGGCCGGGCGCTCCTCCGCGACCTCGGGCATGGCGCGCGTGGCGGTGTCGTCGTCGGCCGTCGTCGCGCTGTCGAAGCCGGCGGCGTCGCGCTCGTCGGCATCGGCGAAGAGGCTGCGGCTGCCCGACGTGAAGATCTCGGGCTCGCCGTGCGTGAAGGGGTCGCGGTCGTCGTCGTGGAAGACCTCGCGGTCGGCCGTGGCGAAGGGGTCGCGGTCGCCGGCGGCGAAGCCGTCTCCCCCGGTCGCGGGAGATCCGTCGTGCTCGTCGGTGCCGAGACCGTCGTGACCATCCGTCGATGCCGGGCTCTGGCCATCCGTCGCGTTCTCGTCGCCGGCGGCGTAGCCGTTCTGGCCATCCCGGTCGGCGTCATCGCGGGCGTCGGTCACGCGTCCGCCCTGTGCGTCAGCGGCGGCCGAGTCGTCGGGGTCGCCGTTCAGCGGTCCGCCGGTCGAACTGCGGGGGTCGCTCATCAGAAGTGCTCCTCACGACGGGGACTCTCCCCTGCCGCGAGAATACCTGCGGCAGAAGGCGCGCGGCCGGAGCCTCGCCGCGGAATGTCGCGGCTACGCGCGTGTCGGCGTGATGGAGCGGAGCCAGTCGAAGAAGAAGTTCACGACGCCGACGACCCAGTCGCCGACGACCGGCAGGAACGGGAGCGCGGCCCATCCGATGCCCGCGACGACGGCGAGGATGACGACGCCGCCGATCCACGTCGCCGCGAGGTTGCGTCCGCCGATCGCCATGTCTCCAGGGTACGTGGGCGCGCTCGGGTTCCCCTGGCCGCCAGACGATGTCGTCTCACCGAGGCGACACCGTATTCGGCGTCTTTCCGTGTCGCGTCGGCGAGGCGACATCGTCTGGCGGAGGTGGACGCCGGCGCTGCCACCGCGGCACCCCGCGCCACCCCGCGCCCGGCACCGCCCGCCGCCACCCGCGCCCGGCGCCGCCCGCGGGCTGCGCCGCCCGCCGCCGGGGACGGAGAGAGGCCCCGGGGCGAACCCCGAGGCCTCTCTCACTTCTTCACAGCCGGATCAGTTGTACGTCCCGGGCGTGAAGTCGTCGGTCGTGAACGCGTCGAAGTCGACGAACGAGTAGTCGCCCTCCGCGTACGCGCCGTCGGACGCGAAGATGCGGTTGGGGTACCGCTCGGTCTTCGCCTCCTCCGTCGCCTCGACCACGACATCGCGGTACTTCGACAGGCCGGTGCCCGCGGGGATGAGCTTTCCGATGATGACGTTCTCCTTGAGACCGATCAGCGGATCGCGCTTGCCCTGCATGGCGGCCTCGGTGAGGACGCGCGTCGTCTCCTGGAACGACGCGGCCGACAGCCACGACTCCGTCGCGAGCGACGCCTTCGTGATACCCATCAGCTCCGGACGACCCGACGCAGGACGCTTCCCCTCGGCGATCGCCGCGCGGTTGATGTCCTGGTAACGGCGCATGTCGACCATCTCGCCAGGCAGCAGGTCGGTCTCGCCGTGGTCGACCACGGTGACCTTCCGCAGCATCTGGCGCACGATGACCTCGATGTGCTTGTCGTGGATCGGCACACCCTGCGAGCGGTACACGCCCTGCACGCCGCCGACGAGGTACTTCTGCACCTCGCGGGCGCCCTGCACGCGCATGATCTCCTTCGGGTCGAGCGTTCCGACCTGGATGGAGTCACCCACCTTGACGTGCTGGCCGTCCTCGACGAGAAGCGTCGCACGCTTCAGCACCGGGTACACGACCTGCTCGTCGCCGCTGTCGGGCGTGAGGATGACCTTCTTCTGCTTCTCGGTCTCCTCGATGGTGATGCGACCGTCCGCCTCGGCGATGGGCGACGCGCCCTTCGGGGTGCGGGCCTCGAACAGCTCCTGCACGCGGGGAAGACCCTGCGTGATGTCGTCTGCCGAAGCGGAACCACCGGTGTGGAAGGTGCGCATCGTCAGCTGCGTGCCGGGCTCACCGATCGACTGGGCCGCGATGATGCCGACGGCCTCGCCGATGTCGACGAGGTTGCCCGTCGCCAGCGAGCGACCGTAGCAGCGGGCGCAGACGCCGACCGCCGAGTCGCACGTGAGGACCGAGCGCACCTTGATGGAGGTGACGCCCGCCTCGACGAGCGAGTCGATGAGCACGTCGCCGACGTCCTGACCGGCCTGCGCGAGGACGGTGCCGTCCTCCGCCACCACGTCGACGGCCAGGCTGCGGGCGAACACCGAGTTCTCGACGTTCGCGTCGCGCACCAGCACGCCGTTGGCGTCGGCCTCGGCGATCGGGTACTCGAGGCCCTTCGACGTGCCGCAGTCCTCCTCGCGGATGATGACATCCTGCGAGACGTCCACGAGACGACGGGTGAGGTAACCCGAGTCGGCCGTACGCAGAGCCGTGTCGGCGAGGCCCTTGCGGGCACCGTGCGTGGCGATGAAGTACTCCGCCACCGACAGACCCTCGCGGTACGAGGAGATGATCGGGCGAGGGATGATCTCACCCTTCGGGTTGTTCACCAGACCGCGGATACCCGCGATGTTCCGGATCTGCAGCCAGTTACCACGGGCACCGGACGACACCATGCGGTTGATGGTGTTGTCCTCCGGGAAGTTGGCGCGCATCTCCTTCTGGATCTCGTCCGTGGCCTCGGTCCAGATGCGGACGAGCTCGGTACGACGCTCGTCGTCAGTGGTGAGGCCCTTCTCGTACTGAGCGGTGACCTTGGCGGCCTGCTGCTCGTAGCGAGCGACGATCTCGCCCTTGTTCGGGGGCGTGAGCACGTCGGACAGGGCGACCGTGACACCCGAGCGGGTGGCCCAGTGGAAGCCGGCGTCCTTGATCTTGTCGAGCGTCTCCGCCACGACGACCTTGGGGTACTCCTCGGCCAGCTTGTTCACGATCTGCGAGAGCTTGCCCTTGTCGGCCTGCTCGCGCACGAAGGGGTAGCCCTTCGGCAGCTGGTCGTTGAAGATCGCCTGGCCGAGCGAGGTGTCGACGAGGCCGTGCTTCTCGTAGCCCTCGGGCGCCTGGCCCTCGAGGAACGTGAGGCCGGGAACGCGGATGCGGACCTTCGCCTGCAGGTCGAGGGTGCCCTCTTCCTTGGCGAGCTGCGCCTCCCACACCGAGCCGAACACGCGGCCCTCACCCTTGGCGCCGTCCTTCAGCGTCGTGATGTGGTGCAGACCGATGATCATGTCCTGCGAGGGCAGGGTCACCGGACGGCCGTCCGACGGCTTCAGGATGTTGTTCGACGCGAGCATGAGCACGCGCGCCTCAGCCTGAGCCTCGACCGACAGCGGAAGGTGCACGGCCATCTGGTCACCGTCGAAGTCGGCGTTGAACGCCGCGCAGACGAGCGGGTGGAGCTGGATGGCCTTGCCCTCGACGAGCTGCGGCTCGAACGCCTGGATGCCCAGACGGTGCAGCGTGGGCGCACGGTTCAGCAGAACCGGACGCTCGCGGATGATCTCCTCGAGCACGTCCCACACCTCGGGACGCGTGCGCTCGACGGAGCGCTTCGCGGCCTTGATGTTCTGCGAGTGACCGAGGTCGATCAGGCGCTTGATGACGAACGGCTTGAACAGCTCCAGCGCCATCTGCTTGGGCAGACCGCACTGGTGCAGCTTGAGCTGCGGACCTACGACGATGACCGAACGGCCCGAGTAGTCCACGCGCTTGCCGAGCAGGTTCTGGCGGAAGCGACCCTGCTTTCCCTTGAGCATGTCGCTCAGGGACTTCAGGGCGCGGTTGCCGGTGCCCGTGACGGGACGACCGCGGCGGCCGTTGTCGAACAGCGCGTCGACGGCCTCCTGCAGCATGCGCTTCTCGTTGTTCACGATGATCTCGGGAGCCCCGAGGTCGAGAAGGCGGCGCAGACGGTTGTTGCGGTTGATCACACGACGGTAGAGGTCGTTCAGGTCGCTCGTTGCGAAGCGGCCACCGTCGAGCTGCACCATCGGGCGCAGCTCCGGCGGGATGACCGGGACGACGTCGAGCACCATCGCGGCCGGCGACATGCCGGTCGTGATGAAGGACTGGACGACCTTCAGGCGCTTGATCGCACGGATCTTGCGCTGGCCCTTGCCCTCGGCGATCTGGTTGCGCAGCGACTCGGCCTCCGCGGGGAGGTCGAACTCCGCCAGACGGCGCTGGATGGCCTCGGCGCCCATGTGCGCGTCGAAGTACTGGCCGAAGCGGTCCTGGAGCTCCTGGAAGACGTCGTCCTCCGCCTTGAGCTCGCCGACCTTGAGGGAGCGGAACTCCTCCCACATGCGCTCGAGCTTGGCGATGGACTCATCCGCACGCTTGCGGATGGTCGCCATCTCCTTCTCGGCGGCGTCGCGGACCTTCTTCTTCTGGTCTGCCTTGGCGTCCTCGGCCTCGAGAGCGGCGAGCTCCTCCTCCAGCTTCTGGAGGCGAGCCGCGATGCGCGAGTCACGACGGTCGTTCAGGTTCTTGATCTCGAGACGCAGGTTGTTCTCGTGAGTCGGCATGTCGCGGTGACGCGCCTCCTCGTCGACCGAGATGACCATGTAGGCGGCGAAGTAGATGACCTTCTCGAGGTCCTTCGGCGCCATGTCGAGCAGGTACCCGAGGCGCGAGGGCACGCCCTTGAAGTACCAGATGTGCGTCACGGGGGCGGCGAGCTCGATGTGGCCCATGCGCTCGCGGCGGACGGAGCTCTTGGTGACCTCCACGCCGCAGCGCTCGCAGACGATGCCCTTGAAGCGGACGCGCTTGTACTTGCCGCAGGCGCACTCCCAGTCCCGGCTGGGACCGAAGATCTGCTCGCCGAAGAGGCCGTCCTTCTCCGGCTTCAGCGTGCGGTAGTTGATGGTCTCGGGCTTCTTGACCTCACCGAAGGACCAACGACGGATGTCGTCGGCGGTGGCCAGGCCGATGCGAAGCTCATCGAAAGTTGTTGCGTCGAGCACTAGTTCTCCTGTATTCGGAAATCTCTAAATCGGCTGGCCGGATCAGATCTCGTCGATCGAGGCGGACTCGAATCGGCTGGAGATGTTGATGCCGAGCTCCTCCGCTGCGCGGAAGGCCTCGTCGTCGGTGTCGCGGAGGTTGACCGCCGTGCCGTCGGACGAGAGGACCTCGACGTTCAGGCAGAGCGACTGCATCTCCTTCATGAGCACCTTGAAGGACTCGGGGATGCCGGGCTCGGGGATGTTCTCGCCCTTGACGATGGCCTCGTACACCTTCACGCGGCCGAGGATGTCGTCCGACTTGACGGTGAGGAGCTCCTGGAGCGCGTAGGCGGCACCGTAAGCCTCGAGCGCCCACACCTCCATCTCGCCGAAGCGCTGTCCACCGAACTGCGCCTTACCACCGAGCGGCTGCTGGGTGATCATCGAGTAGGGACCCGTGGAACGTGCGTGGATCTTGTCGTCGACGAGGTGGTGCAGCTTCAGGATGTACATGTAGCCGACCGAGATCGGAGCCGGGTAGGGCTCGCCGGTGCGGCCGTCGAACAGCTGGGCCTTGCCCGAGGCGCCGATGAGGCGCTCGCCGTCGCGCGTCGGGTTGGTGGACTCGAGCAGGCCCGAGATCTCCGACTCGTACGCGCCGTCGAACACCGGCGTGGCGACCTTGGTGCCGGGAGCGACCTCGCGGGCGTCCTCCGGGATGTGCAGAGCCCACTCGGGCTCGCCCTCGATCTTCCAGCCCTGCTTGGCGATCCAGCCGAGGTGCGTCTCGAGAACCTGGCCGAAGTTCATTCGACCGGGGATGCCCATCGGGTTCAGCACGACGTCGAGCGGCGTGCCGTCCGCGAGGAACGGCATGTCCTCGACGGGGAGGATCTTCGCGATGACGCCCTTGTTGCCGTGGCGACCGGCGAGCTTGTCGCCCTCGGTGATCTTGCGCTTCTGGGCGATGTAGACGACGACGCGGCGGTTGACGCCCGAGCCGAGCTCGTCGTCGCCCTCCTCGGCGTCGAACTCCTTGACGGCGATGATCGTGCCCTGCTCGCCGTGGGGAACCTTCAGCGACGTGTCGCGGACCTCGCGGCTCTTCTCGTTGAAGATCGCGCGGAGCAGGCGCTCCTCGGCCGAGAGCTCGGTCTCGCCCTTGGGCGTGACCTTGCCGACGAGGATGTCGCCGGGGCGGACCTCGGCGCCGATGCGGATGATGCCGCGCTCGTCCAGGTCCTTCAGGAGCTCGGGGCTCACGTTGGGGAGGTCGCGGGTGATCTCCTCCTTGCCGAGCTTCGTGTCGCGGGCGTCGACCTCGTACTCCTCGATGTGGATCGAGGTGAGGGTGTCGTCCTTCACGAGGTTCTGGCTGAGGATGATCGCGTCCTCGAAGTTGTGACCCTCCCACGACATGAACCCGACGAGCAGGTTCTTGCCCAGCGCGAGCTCGCCGTTCTGCGTGGCGGGGCCATCCGCGATGACCTCGCCGACCTCGACGCGCTCACCGGCGGTGACGATCGCACGCTGGTTGTAGCAGTTGCCCTGGTTCGAGCGGTCGAACTTCCGCAGGAAGTAGTCGCGGCGGCCGCCCTCGTCCAGCTGGACGGAGACGTAGTCGCTCGTGACGTCGGTGACCACACCGGCCTTGTCGGCGATGATCGAGTCGCCGGCGTCGACCGCGGCGTAGCCCTCCATGCCGGTGCCGACGAGCGGCGAGTCGGCGACGAGGAGCGGCACGGCCTGACGCTGCATGTTCGCACCCATGAGGGCGCGGTTCGCGTCGTCGTGCTCGAGGAACGGGATGAGCGACGTGCCGACCGACACCATCTGGCGGGGCGAGACGTCCATGTAGTCGATCTCGTCGGCCGAGATCAGGTCGACCTCGCCGGAGCCGCCGCGCTGACGCGCGAGGACGCGCTCATCCGCGAAGGTTCCGTCGTTCTGGAGCACCGCGTTCGCCTGGGCGACGTTGAAGCGCGTCTCCTCGGCGGCCGTGAGGTAGTCGATGTCGTTCGAGACCTTGCCGCCGGTGACGCGGCGGTAGGGCGTCTCGATGAAGCCGAACGCGTTGATGCGCGCGAACGACGCCAGCGAGCCGATCAGGCCGATGTTCGGGCCTTCCGGGGTCTCGATGGGGCACATGCGGCCGTAGTGCGAGGGGTGCACGTCGCGGACCTCGACGCCCGCGCGGTCGCGCGAGAGGCCGCCGGGGCCGAGCGCCGAGAGGCGGCGCTTGTGGGTCAGACCCGCGAGCGGGTTGTTCTGGTCCATGAACTGCGACAGCTGCGAGGTTCCGAAGAACTCCTTGATCGCGGCGACGACGGGGCGCACGTTGATCAGGGTCTGCGGCGTGATCGCCTCGATGTCCTGCGTGGTCATGCGCTCGCGGACGACGCGCTCCATGCGCGACAGCCCGGTGCGGACCTGGTTCTGGATGAGCTCGCCCACCGCGCGGATGCGACGGTTGCCGAAGTTGTCGATGTCGTCGGTCTCGATGCGGAGGTCGACGATCTCGCCGCCCTTGCGGACGCCCTCGAACGTCTCGTCGCCGCGGTGCAGGCGGACGAGGTACTTGATGGTCGCGACGATGTCCTCGACGGTCAGCACCGAGTCGGACAGCGGCTTGTCGAGGCCGAGCTTCTGGTTCAGCTTGTAGCGGCCGACCTTGGCGAGGTCGTAGCGCTTGGCGTTGAAGTAGAAGTTGTCGAGCAGCGAGCGCGCGGCCTCGGCGGCGACCTGCTCGCCCGGACGGAGCTTGCGGTAGATGTCGCGGAGGGCCTCTTCCTGCGTGAGGATCGTGTCCTTCGCGAGGGTCTCCTCGATGGAGGCGATGCCGGCGAACTCGGAGAGGATGTCGTCGCTCGAGAGGCCGAGAGCCTTCAGGAACACCGTCACCGACTGCTTGCGCTTGCGGTCGATGCGGACGCCGACCTGGTCGCGCTTGTCGATCTCGAACTCGAGCCAGGCGCCGCGGCTGGGGATGATGCGCGACGAGACGATGTCCTTGTCGGAGGTCTTGTCGGGCGTCTTGTCGAAGTAGACGCCGGGCGAGCGGACGAGCTGGGACACGACGACACGCTCGGTGCCGTTGATGATGAACGTGCCCTTGTCGGTCTGCAGGGGGAAGTCGCCCATGAAGACGGTCTGAGTCTTGATCTCACCGGTCTGGTGGTTCATGAACTCGGCCTCGACGTAGAGCGGGGCCGCGTAGGTCTTGCCGCGGTCCTTGCACTCCTCGATCGTGTACTTCTCGGGCTCGAGGTAGGGGTTCGTGAACGAGAGCTGCATGGTCTCGCTCAGGTCCTCGATGGGAGAGATCTCCTCGAAGATCTCATCCAGACCGCTTCGCTCGGGGACGTCGGTGCGGCCGGTGGCCTTCGCGTCGGCGACGCGGGCCTTCCATGCCTCGTTGCCGACGAGCCAGTCGAACGACTCGGTCTGCAGCGCCAGCAGGTCGGGGACCGTGAGCGTGTCGGAGATCTTGGCGAACGAGAGGCGGGATGCTCCGCGTCCGTTCTTCGGGGTGGTGGTGGATGCGTTGCGCGCAGCAGCCAAGGGGAAAACCTCCATGAGCCCCGCGTGCGGGGCCGCTAGATTCCTTGTCGACAGGTGAGGTGCGCTTCGGGTCTATCCTGTGATTCACACGCCGCTATCTGCGGGGAGTCACGGGAGCCAGCCGACCACCATATGAAGGCATGGATGACCCATAAGAGCGCAAATGTCAACTATACGCGCTCTGACGCGCCAAGGCAAGCGGAATCCTTGACCTCTTTCGGCCTCTCGGGTATAAACCCGCGGGCGCGCTCCTCAGCTCGGTCATGAACGAGCGCTGCGTCTTCTGCGGCGCGCTCGAGTTCGAGCGAGCGGATGGCCGTCGCCGCTGCGCCGTGTGCGGCTGGTTCGTCGGCGATGCGCCGGATCCCGACCTGCCGCCGCCCTTCGTGGAGGTGGTCTACTACCTGCGCTATGCGGACCGGATCAAGATCGGGACATCCGCCCACCCTCGTCGCCGACTCGCGGCCATCCGCCATGAGGAGCTGCTCGCGTTCGAGCGCGGCGGCCGCGCGCTCGAGCAGGCCCGCCATGCGGAGTTCGCCGACGTGCGCGAGGGCGGCGAGTGGTTCACGGCCGTGCCGGCGCTGGTCGCGCACGCGGCTGCGCTCGCGGGCGGCGCCGACCCCTGGCGGACGTACACGCGCTGGCTCGCGGAGGCCCGCCGCCCGTCCTGACTCGACAGCCCGTCCTGACTCGCCAGTGCGGGCGACACGCTTTCGACGCCGAGAATGCGTCGCCCGCACTGGCGAACCGGAAGATGTCGGACATCCGCGAGAGGATGGCCCCATGGGACGCCAGCGGAACCACGAGCGCGAGGACCCGCAGGCCCGCCTCTCGGACGGATCGATCGCGCGCATCGCGCCGGGCGAGTTCGGCGGCGGCTGGGAGGTCGTCGTCGACGGCACCCCGCAGTCCCACGTCGACCTCGACGACCCCACGCACCTGCACTTCGAGTACGTCACGCGGATGGGCGCCGTCATCGACCAGCTCCCGGCGGGGCCGCTCACGGCCATCCATCTCGGCGCCGGCGGCCTCACCATCCCCCGCTACGTCGAGGCCACGCGCCCCGGGTCGCGCCAGCAGGTCGTCGAACTCGAGCAGGCGCTCGTCGACCTCGTGCGCGAGCACCTCCCGCTCCCCCGCGGCGCGGCCATCCGCATCCGCATCGGCGACGCGCGCGAAGGGCTCGGGCGCCTCCCCGACTCGATGACGGGCAAGGTCGACCTCCTCGTCTCCGACGTCTACTCCGGGGCGCAGACGCCCGCGCACCTCACGACCGTCGAGTTCTACCGCGAGGCGGCGAAGCTCCTCGCGCCGGGCGGGGTGCTGCTCGTCAACGTGGCGGATGGCGCGGGTCTCGCCTTCGCGCGGCGTCAGGTCGCGACGATCCGGGAAGTGCTGCCGCACGTCGTCGTCCTCGCCGAGGTGCAGGTGCTGAAGGGGCGCCGGTTCGGCAACCTCGTCGTCGCCGCCTCGGCCGCGCCCCTGCCGACCGAGTGGCTGCCGCGCCTCATGGCCGCGGGCCCCCACCCCGCGAAGGTCGCCGAGGGCGCCGAGATCGATGCGTTCATCCGCGATGCCCTCCCCGCGACCGACGGCGATGCGACCGCTTCGCCCCGGCCATCCGCGGCCATGTTCGAGCGCTGAATCGCCGCCGATCCGTCGGCGTGCGGTGTGCCTGGACGTGGGACACAGCCGGAGGTCGCAGAATAGAGAAGCGACTGCGCGGAAGGGATCGGGAATGAGCTACATCCACGGATACGACCCAGAGACCCTTCGTGAGGTTGTCGATCCCGCCGAATGCCGTTATCGGCTCGCGGAGATCGGACCGCAGCGGAGCCTGCCCGCGCTTCTCGAGCGCGTGTGGCTGCTGAAGGTCCTGGGCGAACTCGACGAGGCTCTGACCATCTCGGAGCAGGCCGTGCGCGTGGCGCGCATGGCCGGCACCCGCAAGGACCTGCTGCGTGCGCGCGTGCTCCACGCCACCGTGCAGCAGTACCGGGGCGCCTTCGCGGCGGCCGATCAGGAGCTCTCGACGTGCATCGAGGAGTCCGACGGCCAGGAGTGGACGAGCATCACCGCGTTCGCCCTGCAGCACCGCGGCAAGACCCGGTACGACGCGGGCGACTACGAGGGCGCCCGGCGCGACTTCAAGCGCCTGCTGTCGCTGCGCCAGGAGATGAACGCGCCCGACGACCAGATCGAGGCCGCCATGGCGGCCGTCGAGGCGGTCGAGCGGCGTCGTCCTCGCTCGTCCGCGGCGGTCGTCGCGGGCTGAGCCCGGATGTCCGTGGTCGCCCGTAGCGTCGAAGCGTGTCGGATCTGCAGCAGGTGACCCAGTGGGCTGAGGCGCTCATCGCCCAGCACCTAGACGACGGGTGGACCTTCGCCTACGACCACGCCAAGCGTCGCGCCGGGCAGTGCGATTACTCGCGCAAGCGCATCTCGATGTCGCGGTACCTCACCGCGCGCTACGACGACGAGACGAATCGGCAGACGCTGCTGCATGAGGTCGCGCACGCGCTGGCGGGGCGTCGCGCAGCGCATGGCGCGGCCTGGCTGCGCACGGCGCGCGGGCTCGGGTACACCGGCGGCCGCACGCACGACGGCGAGACCGCCGTGGAGCTCGCGCCGTGGGTCGGGACGTGCCCGTCGGGGCACGTGGTGTATCGGCATCGGCGGCCGTCGCGTCCGTCGTCGTGCGTGAACTGCTCCCGGACGTTCGACGCGCGGTTCCTCTTCACGTGGCAGCGGCGCGAGATCACGCCCGCGGACCGTGCCGCCGCGATGACGCCCCGCTGAGTCCCCGGAGGGTCAGGAGGCGCAAGAGGGTCAGGAGGCGGTGAAGACCCCGTCCTGCAGCACCGGCACCGCGTCGAGGTCGTCGATCACGGCAGCGGCCTTCACCTCGGCGAGGCGCGGATGACCGTCGAGCTGACGACCGGATCCGCTCGCGGTGAGGAGGTGCTTCACCGCACGACGCAGGGCGCGGAACGACTCCGCCGTCGCGACGGCCTCCGGTGAGGAGTGGTCGATGCCGAGGTCCGACAGCGCGGCGATGACGGCGCCCGCGCCGAGCAGATCCTCGACGGCGAAGCGCAGCCCGGGGCCGTCCGGCTCCCCCGCGGCGATGACGGCGATGCTCGTCCGCACGCCGCGCCGCCCCTGCTCGGCCATGACCGCCTGCGCGACGGCCGCGGCATTCCGGAACCCGCCGGCGTAGACGACCGGACCATGCTCGGCAGCGGCAGCCGCTCGCGCGACCGCGGCACCGCCATCCGCCGCGTCACCCAGCGCGAGGGACTCGCCCCGCTCCCCTGCTGCGAGCGCCTCGAAGCCGAAGCCGATCACATCGACGACGATGACGACGTCGCTGTCGGCGAGGCGTCGGAGACCGTCGACGCCCCAATCGAAGCGCACCTGGAAGAAGGACTGGTCGAGCGGAGAGGCCATCCCTCGATTCTCGCCGATGCCGGGCACAGCGCAGGAGATCCGCTCCCGGGAAAGCCGAGAAACCCCGTCCGGAGCTCGTTGCGCGTCGGATCTCCTGCGGAGTGTCCCGGCCTCGATCCCCGCCGGCCCGCGGCCCGCCCCGGTGTCCGCCCCCGCGCGTATCGTGCTGAGAGGACGACGACGCGAGGAGACGGCATGGTGGAGATCCGGCGAGCGACCCCCGCCGATGCGCGAGGGCTCGCGGAGGTGCACATCCGCACATGGCGCATCTCGTACGCGGGGCTCCTGCCCGAGGCCACCCTCGCGCGGCTCTCGGTGTCGGCCCGCGCGCGGCGCTGGGCGCAGCTCCTGCACGAGGGCACCGAGCCCACGTGGGCGGCGTTCGACGGAGCGCGCGCCATCGGCTTCACCTCCTCCGGACCCGCCCGCGACCGCGACGCGCCCGCCGGGCTCGAGCTCTACTCGCTCTACGTCGACCCCGACAAGCACGGCACCGGCGTCGGCGTCAGCCTGCTCGAGCACTCGGTCGAGAACGCTGCGGCCTACCTGTGGGTCCTCAAGGGCAACGCCCGGGCCATCCGCTTCTACGAGAAGAACGGCTTCGCCCTCGACGGCGTCGAGAAGGTCCAGCAGGCGGCCGACGGCACGCCGATGAACGAGCTGCGCATGAGCCGCCCCGTGCAGACTCCGGCGACCGCGACGGATGGCTCCGCTCGCGCACTCGGGAACGCCGCCGGATAGTCAAGGGCTGGGTCAGCTCCCGCGGGCAGGGCACGATAGGCCCATGCGGATCCTGCAGAAACTCGTCCTCGACTGCGACGTCGACGCCGCCTGGCGCGCGCTGCACTCGCCCGCCGTCCTCGCCGAGCTCTACGGACCGCTCGTGCGGATGCGCCCGCTCGGCGCCGACCCGCTCCCGCTCGAGTGGGAGTCCGGCGCGGACGCCGCGGTGCAACTCGACACCGGTTCGATCTCGCTCGGCACGCAGCTGATCGCCACCGTCGACCGCGAGAAGAACGGCGGCTCGGTCCGCATCCTGCGCGACGTCGGAATGCCGCTGACCGGCCCGCTCGCCTCGCTCGACGTCTGGGACCACCAGATGGCGGTCTCGGCGACAGCGGATGGCCGCACGCTGTGGCGAGAGCGCCTCACGATCGGCGGGCGGACGGCTCCCCTGCTCTGGCTCCCGCTCTGGGCGATGTGGCAGGCGCGCGCCGTGCGCCTGCGCCGCCTCGCGCGCTCGTGGGCCTTCGACCCCGAGCTGCGAAAGCCCGCGGATGAGACGGCCGAGGGGGCCGACGGGCACGACGCGGTGGAGCCGACGGAGCCGACCGCGCAGCCTCGCGAAGCGGACTGACGCCATTCCCTCACGCGGCATCCGGTCGCCGTGACGACGCACCGGCGGACACACCGCAGGTGATCCGAGGTACGCCGTCCGGTCGCGCCGCGGAATCGCGCGGCCGGCCGCACCCGGAGGCCGCGGATCTCCTGCGGTGTGGTCCGTGTCGCCCGCGCCCCGCCCCGGGCCCGCCCCCGCCCGCGCTCTCAGTCCGCGGCGAGCGCCTCGACCGGGGCGATGCTCGTCGCGAGGCGTGTCGGGGTGACGGCCGCGACGACCGTCAGCACCGCCATCGCCAGGGCGAGGAGCAGCACCGGCACCCACGGCACGGCGGGGAGGACGAAGGATCCCGCGCTCCCGCCCGGCTCGGTCGGCACGGATCCGAGGAGCGACTGCGCGCCCGCCCACCCGTATGCGATGCCGAGCACGAGTCCGGTGACGAGCGACGCCACGGTGATGTGCGCGGCTTCGAGCAGCACCATCCGCCGCACCTGACCGCTGGACAGTCCGAGCGCACGCAGCAGCCCGAGCTCGCGGCGCCGCTGCACCACGCCGATCGTGAGCAGGTTCACGAGCCCGACGGCGGCGATCACGGCCGAGACCGCCACGAGCGCCACCATGATCTGCGCGAAGGTGTCGAGGATCATCGCGAAGTCGTCGTTCAGCTCGCCGCCGGCGTTCGCGGTGAACACGGCCTTCGCCGTCTCGGTCGCGACGGCGAACATCGTCACGAGCGTCACGCCCATCACCACGCCGATCGACATGCGGCTCGAGCGCTCCGGGTGGCGCAGGGCGTTCTCCGCCGCGAGGCGGGCGGTCGCCGAGCGTCCGAACCAGCGCCCGACCATCCGCAGAACGGGCGGCATGAACGCGGTCGCACCGAGCACGAGTCCCGTGAACGAGACCAGGCCGCCGGCGAACGCGGGCAGGATCGCGCCCGGCGTGATGACACCGGCGACCACCCCGAGCCCCAGCAGCGCGGCGCCCACGAGGAACAGCACGAGCGCGAGGATGTTCCGCGCCGGTCGCCGTGCGACCTCGCCGTGCCCGCGCTCGACGGACCCGCCCAGCGCCTGCAGCGGCGTCACGTCCAGCACCGGGCGCGCGCCGATCCACGCGGCGGCCCACGTCGTGAGCACGACGATCGCCGCCGGCAGAAGCAGCACGGGCTGCGCCACGACGTAGCCATGCCCGCTCACGCCCAGCAGCTCATCGCCGATAGCCGTCCCGGCATATGACAGCCCCAGCCCGACGATCAGCCCGATGACCGCGCCGATCGCGCCAACCACGAGCCCCTGCCGTGCGACCTCGACCCGCTGCGAGCGGGCGGACGCGCCGATCAGCCGCAGCAGCGCGATCTGGCGCACGCGCCCGGCGACGATCGTCGAGAACGTGTTGGCGGTGACGATCGCCGCGACGTACATCGCGACGGCGGTGAGCAGCACGCTGAGGATGCTCACGACGAACGCGAGCGTCGCGGAGTCGCCGAGGTACGGATCCGCCTGCAGCACCGCCGCGATGTACCTGGTCGTCGACACGAGCGTCACCCCGAACGCGGCCGACAGCGCGGCGACGAGCACGCTCGCGCCCATCCCGCGCTCACGCAGAAACGCGAGCCGAGCGGATGGCCGGGGTGCGGGTCGAGCGGATGGCCTGCTGGCGGATGGCCGGGACGGCGCGGTCTCGAGGGCGGTCATCGCCCGACCTCCTCGACGAGGCCGCGGCCGGCGGGGTGGGTGCCGGTGTCGACCGGACCGCGGGCGGGATCGACCCGACCCGCGCCATCCGCGCGCGCGGCACCACGGCCATCCGCCCCCTCGGCCGTCAGCATGTGCGCGGAGATCTGCTCGGGCGTCTGGCGCGGCTTGTCGGCGACGAGGCGCCCGTCGCCGAGGAAGAGCACGCGGTCGGCGTAGCTCGCGGCGAACGGGTCGTGCGTGACCATGGCGATGCTCTGGCCGTGCTCGCGGCTGGCCGCCGCGAGGAGGGCGAGCACCTCGCGTCCGGTGCGCGAGTCGAGGTTGCCGGTCGGCTCGTCGGCGAAGAGGAGGTCGGGCGCGGTGGCGAGCGCGCGGGCGATGGCGACGCGCTGCTGCTGCCCGCCGCTCAGCTGGTGGGGCCGGTGCCGCAGGCGCGCGGTGAGCCCGAGGGTCTCGATGAGGCCGTCGATGCGCGAGCGCTCCGCGGGCGTCGGCGTGCGGCCATCCAGGTCGAAGGGCAGCAGGATGTTCGCCTGCACGTCGAGGGTCGGCACGAGGTTGAACGCCTGGAACACGAAGCCCACGCGCCGGCGGCGCAGCAGGGTGAGCTGCTCGTCGCGCATGCCGGTGACCTCGCTGTCGCCGATCCAGACGCGTCCGCTCGTGGGCGCGTCGAGCCCGGCCATGATGTGCATGAGCGTCGACTTGCCCGAGCCCGACGGGCCCATGATCGCGGTGAACTGCCCGCGCCGGATGCCGACGCTCACGCCGTCGAGCGCGCGGACGGTGTTCTCCCCGCCCCCGTACTGCTTGGTGAGCTGCTGCACGCGGGCGGCGAGGCCCAGATCGGTGGTCGTGATGTCCATGCTTCCGACGGTATGGATCCGGGGTGGGTGCGCGCGTCGCCCGCCGGGCTCATCCGCCTACATCGCAAGGATGATCTCGGGCGCCCCGCTCGTCTCGGTCACCTCGTTCATCGCCGCCGTGACGCCGCCTCCGGATGGCGGCGGGTTGCCGTCCATCTGCACGGACTGCGTCTCGGCATCCCACGTGAACCGCGCAACCGCCTGCCCCTGCGGGTCCGCGTTGGCGTCGCCGTCGAGCAGGTACGGGTACGTCACGCGGATGCTGTCGTCGGAGAGCCGCTCCACCGCCGGCCGGAAGCCGTACTGCTCCTCGGTGGCCGGGCCGACGTACTCGCCCTCGTGGAACAGGGCGATGGCGTTCGGCGACGAGCCGGTGCCGCCCGCGAGCGGGAAGACGATCCACGACAGCGCCGCACACGGGTCGTAGCCGGGGTCGGCGGCCGTGGCGGTCGTGTCCCACGTGAAGTAGTCGTCGCCGAGCGGCGGGGGCAGGCGCTGCGCGGCGACCGCGGCGGCCTCGTCACGGGTCAGCGTGCCGCAGGCGCCGGGGTCGGATGGCGGGGGCGGGGTGGAGGGAGCGGACGGCGCGGTCTCGGGGGTGGACGGGTCGGGCGCGACCGGGGCGGTGGACGGGTCCGGCGCGGGCGGCTCGGTGGCGGGCGCGGCCGGGTCGGTGGTCGGAGTCGGGACCGCCGTCGGCGTCGCGCTCGGGGCGGCGGACGGGGGCGCGCTGCTCGCACTCGCCTCGGGTCGCGTCTCCGCGGCACAGCCGGTGACGACCGAGAGCACCGCGGCGAGCGCCACGACCCCTCGGAGGACCTTCGAGCGTTCGGGCATCGCTCCACCTCCGTCGTGCGGATGAAGATACTCCGCGGCTCACGGCCTCGGAAGGGTCGTCACGCGAACGTGATGCGCGCCTCAGGCCAGCCCGTGCTCGAACGCGAAGACGACGAGCTGCACGCGGTCGCGCAGCGCGAGCTTCGACAGGATGCGGCTGATGTGCGTCTTCACGGTCGCCTCGCTGAGAAACTCGCGCTGCGCGATCTCGGCATTGCTGAGCCCCCGAGCGGCGAGCGCGAAGATCTCCTTCTCGCGCTCGGTGAGGTCGGCGAAGGCGGGGGGCGCGGGCTGCGGCGCCTCGGCGAAGTGCGCGAAGAGCTCGCGTGTGGCCGACGCCGCGATCACCGACGACCCCGCGTGCACGGTGCGGATGGCCGCGAGCAGGAACTCCGGATCGGCGTCCTTCAGCAGGAATCCGCTCGCCCCCTCCCGGATGGCCCGCGCTGCGGCCTCGTCGAGGTCGAAGGTGGTGAGCATGACCACCTTCGGCGGATTCGGCTCCGTGAGGATGCGCGAGGTCGCGGCGAGGCCATCCATGACCGGCATGCGGATGTCCATGAGCACGACGTCCGGACGCGTCGCGCGCACGACGGCGATGGCCTCCTGCCCGTCGCCCGCCTCGCCCACGACCTCGAGGTCGGGCTGCGAGGCCACGACCATCCGGATGCCCGCGCGGAACAGCGCCTGATCATCCACGAGCACGACCCTGATCATCCGGTCTCCTCTTCCCTCACGCTTCGCCTTCCACCCTGCCAGCCCGCCTCACACCGGGAGAGTCGCGCGCACGAGCCAGCCCTCGCCATCCGGACCCGCCTCGAGGCGACCGCCGACGAGATCGGCCCGCTCGCGCATGCCGATGAGCCCGTGCCCCGTCGTCGCGGGCGGCGCGTGCAGCACCCCCGTGCGAGCGCCGACGAGGGGCCGGGGCTCGGCGGCGGCGCGGCCGTTCCGCACCTGCAGCGCGACGTGATCGGGCAGCCACGCGAGGTTCACGTCGACGGGACCGCCGTCGCCGTGACGGAGGGCGTTCGTGGTGGCCTCCTGCAGGATCCGGTACACCGCGAGCTGCACCGACGCCGGCGGCTCCGCCGGCGGCACGGGGTCCACCGTCACGCGCAGGTCGACGCCGGCCGCCCGCACCTGCGCGTACAGCTCCTCGAGGTCGGCGATGGTCGGCTGCGGACCCTCCGCCTGACTGTGACGCATCTGCGTGAGCAGCATCCGGACATCCGACAGCGCCGAGCGCGCGGTCTGGCTGATCGTCTTCAACGCCGCGGCAGCCGCATCCGGATCGGCCGCCGCGGCATACCGCGCGCCGTCGGCCTGCGCGATGACGACCGCGAGCGAGTGCGCGACGACGTCGTGCATGTCGCGCGCGATGCGGCCGCGCTCCTCCTCCGCGGTCGCCCGCTCCTCGGCCACGAGCTGCGCGCGGCGCGTCTCGCGGTTGCGGATGACGACGCGGAACAGCGCGCCGAACGTCCACGCCAGCAGCAGGCTGAACACCGAGAACCCGAAGACGAGCGCGATCGAGAACAGGAACGCGAAGGTCGAGTCCTGCGTCCAGACATCGGGGGTGACGATGCCGACGCCCGACAGCCCCGGTGCCAGCAGGAACAGATACAGCGCGATGAGGAGCGCCCCGAGGAACGCCGACGCGAAGCCGGCCCAGAACACGAACCGGGACCCGTACGCCGCGGTCGCGAAGAGCACCACGAAGATCGCGAGATTCGCCGCCATCGGCTGCTGGCCGGTCGCCATCTGCGCGACCGCCCCGAACCATGCGACCGTGAGCGCGAGAGGCGGGGAGCAGCGGCTGAGCATGAGCGCCACGGTCATGAACGTCAACGTCATGACCCCGGTGGCGATCAGGAAGCCCTCGTAGTAGGTCGGCAGAAGGACGGCCGATCCGAGCAGGAAGAACGCCCCCACGAATCCGTCGACGATCCACTGCGCCGTCGACACGCGGCGGAAGAGTCCGCGGAAGCGGGCTCGCGGGGTGTCCGTCTGCAGCTCGTCCATCATGTCCACGTTACGAGGAGCAGCGGCGCCGGACATCCGTCTGCGGATGTATCCCGCCCGATACGCTCGCGGTATGCCGTCGCCGCGCACGCCCGAGCACCCCGCCGCCTTCACCCGCGGCGAGCTGCTGTTCGGAGCCCTGCGCGCGGTCCTCTGGTTCCTCGGCTCCTCGACCCTCTTCTACGCACTGACCATGCAGGCCGCCGCGGTGTTCGCGCTGATCTACTCCGTGCCGTTCTCCCTCGGCGCCGCCGTCGTCGGCACGCCGCTCGCGGCCCTCATCGGCTTCGCCCTCCGCGGGGTCCGCGCGCGCTGGATCCACCTCGCCGTCTTCGCCCTCTACGGCCTCGCGGTCGGCTTCGCCGCCGTTCGCCTGTTCGATGCTCTGAACCACGGCTTCGGTCTCACGTTCACGACGCTGGGTCTGGTGACGATCGCCCTCGCCGGCGGCTCCGTCGCCCTCGGGCGTCAGCACGCCTTCGCGCGGGCCGACCGACTCGATGCGCCTCCCACCTGGCCGGTCCGAGTCGCGCCCGGTCCGGATGGACGGGGCCACGACCACCCCGGACGTTGAGCGAGCGAAGCGAGACGAAACGCCGCAACCGGTTCTCGACAACGGCCCACCCCGTTTCGTCTCCCTCGCTGGCGCTCGGTCGCTCAACGTCCGGACGGGGGCGAGAGCACCCCTAGATGTACTTCCGTGACGGCGTGTGACGGCATGTGTCGGAACGTGTGACGGGGTGTTGCGACACCCCTCGGCCGCTCCGGACGCGCTCCCTAGGCTCGATCCACATTCAGCGAGCGGAGACGAGCATGACCCTGAGCGAGACCGAGACGCGGGCCCCGGCCGCGGCACCGGCGCGCGGTGCGCGCATCCGCCCGCCCCGGCCATCCGACAAGCCGAACGGCCAGTGGAAGGTCGACGGCACCGAGCCGCTCAACGCGAACGAGCAGTTCAAGCAGGACGACAACGGCCTGAACGTGCGCGAGCGCATCGAGAACGTGTACGCGCAGGGCGGGTTCGCCTCCATCGACCCGACGGACCTGCACGGGCGCTTCCGCTGGTGGGGCCTCTACACCCAGCGGAAGCCCGGCATCGACGGCGGGAAGACCGCCACCCTCGAGCCGCACGAGCTCGAGGACGAGTACTTCATGCTGCGGGTCCGGATCGACGGCGGGCAGCTGACGACCGAGCAGCTGCGCACGATCGGCGGCATCTCGACGGACTTCGCCCGCGACACCGCGGATCTCACCGATCGGCAGAACATCCAGCTGCACTGGGTGCGCGTCGAGGACGTGCCGGAGATCTGGCGCCGCCTCGAGGCCGTCGGGCTCTCGACCACCGAGGCCTGCGGCGACGTGCCGCGCGTCGTGCTCGGCTCCCCCGTGGCGGGCATCGCCGCCGACGAGCTCATCGACCCGACGCCGCAGATCGACGAGATCACCAGCCGCTTCATCGGCGACCCCGAGCTGGCCAACCTCCCCCGCAAGTTCAAGACCGCGATCACGGGGCACCCGAGCCAGGACGTCGTCCACGAGATCAACGACGTCGCCTTCGTCGGCGTCACGCACCCCGAGCTCGGCATCGGCTACGACGTGTGGGTGGGCGGTGCGCTCGCGGCCGTCCCGCGCCTGGGCGAGCGCCTCGGCGCGTGGGCCGCTCCCGATCAGGTCGCCGAGGTCTGGCACGGCGTCGCCAGCATCTTCCGCGACTACGGCTACCGGCGCCTGCGCAATAAGGCGCGGCTGAAGTTCCTGATCGCGGACTGGGGCATCGAGAAGTTCCGCGACGTGCTCGAGACCGAGTACCTCGGGTACCGCCTCGCCGACGGCCCCGCCGCTCCGAAGCCGCTCACAATCGGCGACCACGTCGGCGTGCATCGGCAGAAGGATGGCCGGAGGTACGTCGGCGCGACGCCGATCGTCGGGCGCACCTCGGGTGAGCAGCTGACCGCGCTCGCCGATCTGCTCGAGGCGCACGGGTCGACGCGCCTGCGCACGACCCCGCACCAGAAGTTCGTCTTCCTCGACATCGAGGAGGACCGTGTGGAGCCGCTCATCGCGGGGCTCGACGCCCTCGGGCTGAGCGTGCGACCGAGCCTCATCCGCCGCGGCACCATCGCCTGCACCGGCATCGAGTTCTGCAAGCTCGCGATCGTCGAGACCAAGGAGAACGCGCGGAAGGCCGTGCTCGAACTCGAGGAGCGCCTCGCGGACCTCGACCTCGACGCGCCGCTCAGCCTGCACGTCAACGGCTGCCCGAACTCCTGCGCGCGCATCCAGACGGCCGACATCGGGCTGAAGGGTCAGATCATCACCGACGACGAGGGCAACAAGGTGCCCGGCTACCAGGTGCACCTCGGCGGCGGGCTGGCTTCGAACGAGCGCGACGAGGCCGGCCTCGGCCGCACCGTGCGCGGCCTGAAGGTCTCGGCCACCGGCATCGCGGACTACGTCGAGCGCGTCGCGAGCCGGTTCGCCGCCGACCGCGTCGGCGAGGAGAGCTTCGCGCAGTGGGCGCACCGGGTGGACGAGGAGGTGCTGCGATGACCGTCAGCCTCGCCCCGCGCGTGCAGACGCGCCGCTCGGCCGCCGAGCTGCAGGCCATCGCGGAGGCCGGCGCCGCCGAGCTCGGCAGCCTCACCGAGCGCGAGGCCACGCCCGCCGCCGTCGTGGAGTGGGTCGCGCGCACCTTCGACACCGGGGCCGCTGCGGTCGCCTGCTCGATGGCGGATGCGGCCCTGCCGCATCTCGTCGCCGAGCATCTCCCCGGTGTCGACGTGCTGTTCCTCGACACCGGCTACCACTTCGTCGAGACCGTCGCCACGCGCGACGAGGTGGCCCGCCGCCTCGACGTGCGCATCGTAGACGTGCTGCCCGAGCAGACCATCGCGGAGCAGGAGGCGACGCTGGGCGCCGACCTCTTCGCGCGCGACGCCGCCCGCTGCTGCGCGCTGCGGAAGGTCGCCCCACTCCACGACGCCCTGCAGGGATACGAGGTGTGGTTCACGGGCGTCCGCCGCGACGAGGCCCCCACGCGCACGGGCACCCCGCTCGTCACGTGGGACGCGAAGAACGGTCTCGTCAAGGTGAACCCGGTGGCGGCCTGGTCGTGGGAGGACCTGCGCGCGTATGCGTCGCTGCACGACGTGCCCATGAACCTGCTGCTCGACTTCGGCTACCCGTCCATCGGATGCCGCCCCTGCACGAAGCCCGTCGCCCCGGGCGAAGATCCCCGCTCCGGCCGCTGGGCCGGACTCGACAAGACCGAATGCGGACTCCACACATGAGCGACATCCTGACGGCACCCCAGCCATCCGCCCGCCTGTCGACCCTCGACCTGCTCGAGGCCGAGGCCATCCACGTCATCCGCGAGGTCGTCGCGGAGTTCGAGCGCCCCGTGCTGCTCTTCTCCGGCGGCAAGGACTCGGTCGTCGTGCTGCACCTCGCGGCCAAGGCGTTCCTGCCCGGCCGCGTGCCGTTCTCGGTGCTGCACGTCGACACGGGGCACAACTTCCCCGAGGTCATCCGCTTCCGCGACGAGACCGTCGCGCGCCTCGGCCTCCACCTCGAGGTCGCGCGCGTGCAGGACTACCTCGACGACGGGCGGCTCCTCGAGCGGGCGGATGGCACGCGCAACCCGCTGCAGACGCAGCCGCTCCTCGACGCGATCGCCGCGGGCCGCCACGACGCGGTCTTCGGCGGCGCACGCCGCGACGAGGACAAGGCCCGGGCGAAGGAGCGCATCTTCTCCCTGCGCGACGAGTTCGGCCAGTGGGACCCGCGCAACCAGCGCCCCGAGCTCTGGAGCCTCTACAACGGCCGCCACACCCCAGGCCAGCACGTGCGGGTCTTCCCGATCTCGAACTGGACCGAGCTCGACATCTGGCGCTACATCGAGCGCGAGGGCATCGCCCTCCCGCCCCTCTACTTCGCGCACGAGCGCGAGGTGTATCGCCGCGACGGCATGTGGATGGCCGTGGGCCCGTTCTCGGAGCCGCGTCCCGACGAGACCGTGGAGCGTCGAACCGTCCGCTACCGCACGGTGGGCGACATGAGCTGCACGGGCGCCGTCGAATCCGCCTCCGCCGGCATCTCCGACATCGTCGCCGAGGTCGCCGTGTCCACCCTCACCGAGCGCGGCGCCACGCGCGCCGACGACCGGATCAGCGAAGCGGCCATGGAAGACCGCAAGAAGAACGGATACTTCTGATGAGCACAGCGCTCGACCCCACAGAGCTCGACACGAAAGAGCTCGCCGCGCGCACCGCGCTCGCCCCCTCGACCCTGTTCCGGTTCGCCACCGCGGGATCCGTGGATGACGGGAAGTCCACCCTCGTGGGCCGACTTCTCCACGATTCCAAGGCCATCCTCGCGGACCAGCTCGAGCAGGTCGCGCGCACCTCCCGCGAGCGCGGCTTCGCGGGCGCCGAGGGCATCGACTTCGCGCTGCTGACCGACGGCCTGCGCGCCGAGCGCGAGCAGGGCATCACGATCGACGTCGCGTACCGCTACTTCGCGACGGCCGAGCGCAGCTTCATCCTCGCGGACTGCCCCGGGCACGTGCAGTACACGCGCAACATGGTCACCGGCGCGACGACCGCCGACGCCGTCGTCGTGCTCATCGACGGCCGCAAGGGCGTGCTCGAGCAGACGCGGCGCCACCTCGCGGTGACGGCGCTCCTGCGGGTGCCGCACGTCATCGTCGCGGTGAACAAGATCGACCTCCTCGACTACGCGGAGGAGTCGTTCGCGCCCGTCGAGCGGCAGGTGCGCGAGGTGACCGCCGAGCTCGGCATCGTCGACGTGCACGTGCTGCCGGTGTCGGCGCTCGAGGGCGACAACATCGTCGAGCGCTCGCCGCGCACGCCCTGGTACACCGGTCCGTCGCTGCTGCAGCTCCTCGAGGAGCTCCCGGGAGCCGACGCGGAGGAGCGCGAGCTCGAGCCGTTCCGCCTCCCCGTGCAGCTCGTGCTGCGTCCGCAGGGCGGCCTGTCGCCCGACGTCGTCGCGGCCGACCCCGACGCGGTGGAGCGCCTGCGCGACTACCGTGCGTCGGCCGGACGGATCGCGTCCGGCGTCGTCCGTCCGGGCGACCGGGTGCGCGTGCTGCCGGCGGACATCTCGACGACCGTCACGGCCGTGGAGATCGCCGGCACCGAGGTCTTCGAGGCGTCGGCCGGACAGTCCGTGGCCATCCGCCTCGCCGACGACGTCGACGCCGCCCGCGGCAGCGTGCTCGTCGCGGAGGATGCAGCACCCGAGCTCGCCCGCGAGATCGACGCGCAGCTGTTCCTCCTCGACGAGCGCCCGCTCGTCCAGGGCGCCCGCGTGCTCGTCAAGCACGGCACGAAGACGGTTCAGGCGATCGTCGACGAGATCCTCGAGCGCCGCGACCTCGACTCGCTCGCGCACGTGCCCGCCGACCGGCTGAACGCCAACGAGATCGGCCGCGCGCGCATCCGTCTCGCCGAGGCGCTGCCGCTCGAGCCGTACCGCGTCTCGCGGCAGTCCGGCTCTTTCCTCGTCATCCGGCCGACGGATGGCCACACCATCGCCGCCGGGACCGTCGATGAGTGAGGCGGATGGCCGCGAGGGCATCGTCACCCTCGTCGGCGCCGGCCCCGGTGATGCGGGCCTGCTCACGCTGCGCGGCCTCCGTGCGATCGAGAGCGCCGACGTCATCGTCGCCGACCGGCTGGGCGCGCGCGGCGTGCTCGACGGCCTCGTCGCCGACGGCGTGACCATCCGCGCGGAGATCATCGACGTCGGAAAGACCCCCGGTCACCACCCGGTCCCGCAGGACGCGATCTCGGAGCTGCTCGTGGAGCTCGCCCTCGCCGGGCGCGACGTCGTGCGGCTGAAGGGCGGCGACCCGTTCATCTTCGGGCGCGGCGGCGAGGAGCTCCTCCGCTGCCGAGCCGCCGGTCTGCAGGTGGAGGTCGTCCCCGGGGTGACGAGCGCGACATCCGTGCCCGCCATCGCGAGCATCCCGCTCACACAGCGCGGGCTCGCCGCGTCGTTCACGGTCGTCTCCGGACACGACCAGATCGCCGACGTCGGCGGCGGCCGCGACCACACCGTCGTGCTGCTCATGGGCGTGGGCACCCTCGCGCATTCCGCGCATGTCCTGGGAGCCGGCCGCCGCGGCGGCGACTGCCCCGTGGCGATCGTGGAGGATGGTTATGGGCCCCGTCAGCGCGTCACCTTCGGCACCCTGCAGACCATCGCGTACCAGGCGGCGGAGCGCAAGGTGCGCAACCCGGCCGTCGTCGTGATCGGCGACGTGGTGACCGTGAGCCCCTATGCACCAGCCGAGCTCGTCGACGCCCTGCACGACGACTCCGAACGAAAGGCAGCCCTGTGAGCCTCGACAACCTGCGCGTCGCGATCGTCGGCGCCGGCCCCGCCGGGATCTACGCCGGCAACCTCCTCGCGAACGCCGTGGAGGAGGCCGGAGGATCGGTCTCGATCGACCTGCTCGAGTCGCTCCCCGCGCCCTACGGGCTCATCCGCTACGGAGTCGCCCCCGACCATCCGCGCATCAAGGGCATCGTCAACTCGCTGCACGAGATGCTCGACTCGGGCCGCATCCGCTTCATCGGCAACGTCGAGGTCGGCCGCGACGTGTCGCTCGACGAGCTGCAGGAGCGGTACCACGCCGTCATCCTGGCGACCGGGGCCATCCGGGACGCGGCCCTGGCCATCCCGGGGATCGAGAAGGCGGGCTCGTACGGCGCGGCCGACTTCGTGGCCTGGTTCGACGGGCACCCCGACGTGCCGCGCACGTGGCCGCTCGATGCGCAGCAGGTCGCCGTGATCGGCAACGGCAACGTCGCGCTCGACGTCGCCCGCGTGCTCGCGAAGCTACCCGAGGACCTCCGCTCGACCGAGGTGCCCGACAACGTGCTCGAGGGCCTCGAGGGCTCGGCCGTCACCGACGTGCACGTCTTCGGACGCCGCGGCCCCGCCGACATCAAGTTCACGCCCATCGAGCTGCGCGAGCTCGGCGAGGTGCGCGGCGTCGACATCGTGCTCGACGAGGCCGACTTCGAGGGCGTCGACCCCGCGGCCGCGCCGAACAACCAGATGAAGATCATGCTGCGGACCATGACGTCGTGGCTCGGCCGCGAGTCGACCGGAGCCTTCCGCCGGCTGCACCTGCACTTCTGGCACGCGCCGGTGGAGGTGCTCGGCGACGAGCACGTCGAGGGGATGCGCTTCGAGCGCACGCGCCTCGAAGACGGCCGCGTCGTGGGCACCGGGGAGTTCGCGGACTACCCGCTGCAGGCGGTCTACCGCGCGGTCGGGTACTACGGCACGCGCGTCGAGGGCGCGCCGTTCGACGCCGCCCGCGGCGTGATCCCGAACGTGGAGGGACGCGTGCAGCCGGGCCTCTACGCGACCGGGTGGATCAAGCGCGGACCCGTCGGGCTCATCGGGCACACCAAGTCCGACGCGATGGAGACCGTGCAGCACCTCGTCGAGGACGCTGCCGCCGGCGCGCTGCCGACCCCTGCGACCGCGGACGTCGTCGCGCTGCTCGATGAGCGCGATGTGGCGTACACGACCTGGGATGGCTGGCTCGCTCTCGACGCGCACGAGCGCGGCCTCGGCGAGACGCACCGGCACCAGCGCGAGCGCGTGAAGGTCGTGCCGCGCGAGGACCAGGTCGAGATCTCGCGCGCCGACGCGCTCGCCCGCTCGTGACGTACGTCATCGCGCTCCCGTGCGTGGACGTCAAGGACCGCGCCTGCATCGATGAGTGCCCGGTGGACTGCATCTACGAGGGCGAGCGGTCGCTGTACATCCACCCCGACGAGTGCGTGGACTGCGGCGCCTGCGAGCCGGTGTGCCCGGTCGAGGCGATCTACTACGAAGACGACCTGCCCGACGAGTGGCAGGACTACTACAAGGCGAACGTGGAGTTCTTCGACGACATCGGATCCCCCGGCGGCGCGTCGAAGGTCGGCGTGATCGCTAAGGACCACCCGGTGGTGGCGTCGCTGCCCCCGCAGGGCGAGTAGGCGCGGGGGTCTTTCCTTCGCCCGCTTCCCGCGAGACCTCATCCCCGGCGCGAGACCTCGGGGTGTGGCCGAGGTCTCGCGCACGGGGTGAGGTCTCGCGAAGCACGACGTAGGCCCCGGGCTCTCCAGCCCGGGGCCTTCGTCGTGCCCGGGGGTGCCGGGCGCGGCGCGGGGGGCACGGCGCGGGGCGTGCCCGGGGCGGGGGCACGAGCGCCGGGCGGAGGCACGAGGGCCGGGCGGGGGCGGGGGTTCGGTTTCCTCCGCCCTCTCGCAGCCGGAACCCCACGGAGCGGCGTGCTCCGGCCATCCGGACTAGCGCTCGGAGCGCTAGCCCTAGCGCTCGGCGTCGAGACTAGCGCTCCCCGCACTAGCCTCGACGACGAGCACTAGCCTCACGCGGAACGAGCGCTCCGAACGCTAGCCTCACCGCGCTCCACCACCTACGGCAGGGGTGTCCGTCCGCTGCCGCGAGACCGGAGCGAACGGGAGCGGCGTGCTCCGGCCATCCGGACCAGCGCTCGGAGCACTAGCCCTAGCGTTCCGAGCACTAGCCCTAGCGCCGGTCGGCGAGACTAGCGCTCCCGGCACTAGCGTCGACGACGAACGCTAGCCCCGCGCCGCCCCCGCACCGCGAGACCTCATCCCCGCCGCGACACCGCGTCCGACGACGGAGGTCTCGCACCCGGCGCGAGGTCTCGCGGGATGCGGCGGGCGCACTCGACGGGCCCGCACCCCGCGGCCGGGGCCCGGCCCGCCCTACTCCCCCACGAGCGCGGGCTGCACGGCCGGCGCCGCGGACGCGCGACGCTCCGCGCGGTGCGCCCGCAGCGACCATCCGACCGCGGCGATCCACACCAGGGCGATCGCGACGAGCGACCAGCCGACGACCACGGCGTCGACATCCGTCGCGCGCAGCAGCGTCCGCGTGTTGGTGAGCACGATGAGGCCGCCCACCAGCGAGCCGAGGATGCGGGCGGGGAGCTTCCGCACGAGCCAGGCCGCGAGCGGCGCCGCCGCCACCCCGCCGATCAGCAGCGTCAGCACCCAGCCGAGGTCGAAGCCGCCCGTGCCGAGCCCCACGAGGAACCCGGCCGACGCCGCGATCGCGACGAGGAACTCGCTCGTGTCGATCGTCCCGATGACCTTCCGTGGCTCCAGGCGCCCGCTCGAGAGGAGCGCCGGCGTGCCGACCGGGCCCCATCCGCCGCCGCCCGACGCATCGAGGAAGCCGCCGACCAGGCCCAGCGGCGCGAGGAACGCCAGCGGCAGCGGCTTGTCCCCGCGCCGACGCGGCAGTCCGCGCACCGTGAACCGCACGAGGATGTACGACCCCAGCGCGAGGAGGATCCCCGACGTGATCGGCGCCGCCGCCTCCGTCGACAGCCCCGACAGGAACGTCGCGCCGGCGAACGCCCCGACTGCCCCGGGCACCCCGATCTTCAGCACCGTGCGCCAGTCGACATTGCCGAATCGCCAGTGCGCGATGCCCGACGCGAGCGTGGTCCCGATCTCCGCGAGATGCACGGACGCGCTGGCCGCCGCGGGCGCGGCGCCCACCGTCAGCAGCAGCGTCGTCGACGTCACGCCGTACGCCATCCCCAGCGCCCCGTCGACGAGCTGCGCTGCGAAGCCGATCAGGGCGAGGAGGACGAGTGTCTGCATGCCGACGACGCTAGGGGCGGATGGCCCCGCCGCGGTAAGACGTTACGTCCTGTCCGTCATCGCGCGACACGCGACGAAACACCTTGTCACGCGAGGAAACACTCGCCGCGTGCAACCGCCCCGAAACCGCCCCGCGGACGCCCGAAGCCGACCGCGAAGCCCGCGCGGCCCCCGCTACCGCAGCGCGCCGACCGAGGCCAGCGCCATCCGGATGAGGGAGCCACGGCCGCCCTCCATCTCGGCGGCGAGCGTGTCGGATGCGGCCTCCTCGGGCGGCATCCACGTCACCTCGAGCGCGTCCTGACGCGGCTCGCACGTGCCGGTCACCGGCACGACGAACGCGAGTGACACCGCGTGCTGCCGGTCGTCGTGGAACGCCGTCACACCCGGGATCGGGAAGTACTCCGCGACCGTGAACGGCGTGGGCTGCGGCGGCAGCAGCGGGAACGCCATCGGCCCGAGGTCGTTCTCGAGGTGGCGGAAGAGCGCATCTCGCACGGTCTCGCCGTACCGCACCCGGCCGGAGACGATCGTGCGCTTGAGGTCGCCCATGCTCGTCGAGCGCAGCAGGATGCCGACGTCGGTCACCTGACCCACGCCATCCGTGCGCACCGGAACCGCCTCGACGTACAGCATCGGCAGCCGGCGGCGGACGGACTCGAGCTCGAACTCGCTGAGCCATCCGGGGTTCGACGACCCGCCGGGCACCGCTCCGATGCCGCTGGCACCCAGGTCGGATGGCAGCCGCGGCTCGTCGGGGAGCTCTTCGGGATCGGGGTCAGGCGTGCGGACCGGCATGCGTCCTTTCTACCCCCTCCCCCGCGGAATCCCCGCACGGCGGGGCTGGCCGAGGCGGATGTCCGTGGTGTGCGCCACGATGGAGGCATGGAAGCGACGCCTCCCCTGGACGATGCCGCCGTGCGCTGGACCGGCCCCCGCGACGGGCGCCCGGTCGTCGTGCTGCTGCACGGATACGGCTCCGACGAGCGCGACCTCTTCGCCCTCGCGCGGCAGCTGCCCGACGCCTTCCTCTACGCCGCGGTGCGCGCGCCGCTCGGCATGCCATGGCCGCAGCCGGGGTACGCCTGGTATCCCATCGAGGGGCTCGAGAGCCGCGATGCCGCGAGAACGACGGATGGCGCGCGCCGGTTCCTGGAGTGGCTCGCGCAGGCGGTCGGCGAGGACCAGACCGTGGGCCTCATCGGATTCTCGCAGGGCGGGGCCGTCGCGCTGCAGGCCATGCGGCTCGAACCCGAGCGGTTCGCGTTCTGCGCCAACCTCTCCGGGTACGCGACGCCGGGCGAGCTCGAGGGCGACGCGTCGCTCGCCGAGCGGCGCCCGTCCGTGTTCTGGGGGCGCGGCACGGTCGACACCGTGATCCCCGAGGCGCTCGTCGTGCACACGACCGACTGGCTGCCCCGCCATGCCGACCTCGTGGGGCGGATCTACCCGGGGCTCGGGCACGCCGTGTCGCCCGGCGAGCTCGACGACCTGTCGATGTTCCTGACGAAGCAGGCGGAGGAGAAGAGCGCGCCAGGTGCTCTCCAGGACGCGCCTCGATCGGCGCCCCGGATCGGTAGCGTGGAGTCATGAGGATTCGCGGAGTGCTGGCACAGCTGAACGACGTGAACAGCGTCGCGAACGGACTCGTGTCGACGGCGGCGACCGCAGGACTCACGCTCATCGACCCGCGAAAGCTCACGGCGGGGCGGCGTGCCGCCTACCGGGGTGCGATCGCCGCTCTGACGGCATGGGTCGCCTGGACCGCGCTTCGTGAGGACGATGTCGCTGTCTCGCCCGGCGCACGCGTGGGGATCACCACCGGTGCGGCGGGCGCCGTGCTCGGGTTCGCAGAACTCGGCGAGGCGCTGGACGCCCGCATGCACGACGGCCTCGTCCGGGCGGGGGCGGCTCGCCCTCGTCTCTGGCTCGCTGCCGCCGCCGCCGTGCTGTCGCTCGTGTCGTGGTGGGGCGGCCGCACCGCGGGGCGGCGGCAGGCAGGCACTCGCGACGAGGCCTGACAGCCACCCCTTCCCGGATCCGGGAATCGGCCATCCGGCCGTGCCGGCCATCCCCCTTCCCCGGCCACGGCCATCCGGGTACAGTGGTCGACGTCCTGTTCCCGAGGTCTGGAGAAGCCGTTGAAGCTGATCGACGCTCACGCGCTCACGCGCTGAACCGTCGACGCTCGCCGCTTCCCCTCGGAGCAGTCCGGCCGGTCTGATCGCAGACCCGCCACGAGCCGCCCGCCGTAACCGGCGAGCGTCCGGTGTCAGTGCATCCCCACTCGCACACCGGAGGCACCATGCCCGCGCTCACTTTCGATCACCTCTCCTTCACCTGGCCGGATGGCTCCGCCGCGCTGTCCGGCGTCAGCGGCACGTTCGGCGCCGGTCGCACCGGGCTCGTCGGCCGCAACGGATCGGGCAAGTCCACGCTGATGCGCCTGGCGGCCGGCGAACTCGCGCCGACCGCCGGGCACATCGCGCGCGACGGCGATGTCGCGTACCTGCCGCAGCGGCTCACGCTGGACGTCGACCGTCCCGTCGCCGATCTGCTCGGCGTCGGCCGCGCGCTCACGGCGCTGCGGGCCATCGAATCCGGCGACGTCGACCCCGCGCACTTCGACGCCGTCGGCGACGGCTGGGACGTCGAGGCCCGGGCGCACGTCGCCCTCGCCGAGGCCGGCCTTCCGCCCGACGCGCTCGACCGCACCGTCGGCACGCTCTCCGGCGGCGAGGCGGTGCTCGTGGCGGTCGCGGGCATCCGGCTGCGCGCGGCGGCGATCACCCTGCTCGACGAGCCGACGAACAACCTCGACCGCGACGCCCGGCTGAGCCTGCACGAGATGGTGCGGGCGTGGCGCGGTGCGCTCGTCGTCGTCTCGCACGACCTCGCGCTGCTGGAGCTCATGGACGACACCGCCGAGCTCTACGGCAGCGAGCTCACGGTGTTCGGCGGGCCGTACTCGCAGTGGCGGGCATGGCTCGACGGCGAGCAGGAGGCCGCCGCGCAGGCCGAGCGCGACGCGGACAGGGCGCTGAAGAAGGAGAAGCGCCAGCGCGTGGAGGCCGAGGTGAAGCTCGCTCGGCGCGCCCGCACGGCACGCAAGGCCGAGGCCGAGAAACGCGTGCCGAAGATCGTCGCGCACGGCCGGCGGATGGCCGCGGAGGTGTCCGCGGGCCGCCTCAGCACCGAGATGCGCGAGAAGGAGGCTGCGGCCCGTGAGGCTCGGGAGACTGCCGGGAGCCGCCTCCGCGACGACGACGCGGTGCGGATTGATCTGCCGGACCCGGGCGTCTCGTCCGGGCGGCGGATCGCGACGCTCCGCAGCGGCGAGCGCGCGTGGGTGATCCAGGGCGCGGAGCGCGTGGCCCTCACCGGCCCGAACGGAGCCGGCAAGTCGACGCTGCTGCGCGCGCTGCTCGGGATGGGGGACGGACGCGGGCATGGGCCGGGGGACGTGCCCGGGCAGGAGCCCGCCGCGGAGCTGCACGTCGAGCACGTCGGCTACCTGCCGCAGCGGGTGGACGGACTCGACGAGGACGCCACCGTGCTCGAGGTCGTGCGGGCCGCCGCGCCGCACACGCCGGATCGCGAGCTCCGCAACCGGCTCGCGCGGTTCCTGCTGCGCGGCGCGACGGTCGACCGACCGGTGCGCACGCTCTCCGGAGGTGAGCGCTTCCGCGTCGCCCTGGCCCGCCTGCTGCTCGCCGACCCGCCGCCGCAGCTGCTCATCCTCGACGAGCCGACGAACAACCTCGACATCGACACCGCCGAGCAGCTGCTCGAGGCACTGCGGGCCTACCGCGGTGCCGTGCTCGTCGTGAGTCACGACGAGGCGTTCCTCGCTCGGCTCGCGCCGGACCTCGAGCTCGAGCTGCGCGACGGCGCCCTGTCGGAGCGCGTGCCCGCGCACTGAGCTGGGCACCCGCCCTGCCCGGCTGTGCGTCCGTGCGCTCGGGAGGAGATGTGCCCTCGGGAGGGAGGAATCTCCGTGCCTCTCCTCCCGAATGCACATCTCCTCCCCCCTGTCGGCCGATGCCGGCCGAACCCAGCCGCGAACCCGCCCGCAGCCGAGCCGGGTGTCGGCGGTGCGGATGGCGCGCCCCCTCCCCGAGGGGGCGGCCGTCACCGAGTGCTCACCACCAGAACCCGCCGTCGGTGATCGTCACCTCGTCGCCGTCGATCGTGATTCCTCCCGAGAACGAGATGTTCTGCTCGTCCGTCACCTCCTCGTCATCCGAGAAGAAGCCGGTGTCGACATAGGTCGCCTCGGCGGTGCCGCCGTCGGCTTGGAAGTACTGCCCATCGTCGGCGATCTCCACTTTCGGGTACGCCGTGACCTTCCATGCGACCGAGGTGTCGTCGGGGTAGACGTACACGCCGAACGGGCAGTCCTCGGGCTGTCCGACCGTCTGCTCCGCGCAGCCGTCGATGAGCGTCTTCACCTGCTCCTCGACCTCCGCCTGGAGCGCATCGGTGGGGCGGTACTCGAGCTGCGCCATCCCGCTGTCGACCGACGGTGAAGTGGACGCCACGAGGCGCGCAGGGTCAGCCTCGAAGAACTCCGACTCCGCTCCCTCGACCTCGTACACCGCCGGATAGAGGTGCACGTACGCCTGCCCGCCCTGCTCGAACGGCAGCTCGGTCTCTCCGATGCGGGCGCCACGGTTATCCGGGGCGAACACCGCAGCCTCGGCGACCAGCGGCGTGGCGACGCGCCACCGCTCGAGGAACAGCCACTCGTTGTCGAGGCGCTCGACCTCGAGCGACGCGGTCTGCGTGACCCCATCGAGACGGTACTCGACGTTCACGAGCCGGGTGTCGCCATCCCCCGTGCCCTCGGAGACGCGCACGTCTTCGATTCGCTCCGTCGCCGCGCCCAGCACGTCGTCCGTGAGGAGTCCGCGCTCGGCGTTCGCGACGTTCGGGTCGACGAGCTCGCTCGCGGCCTCGGCACGACCATCCGCGATGAGCGCGACATACTCCTCCGCCGCGGCCACCGGGCCTCGCGCCCCGTTCAGCGCCGACAGCACGATCGCGCCGCCGATCCCGAGGATCGCCAGGACTCCCACTCCGGCGCCCGTCCACAGGAGGGTGCGCTTGGCGCGCGGGCTGAGCGGGCGAGCCGGAGCCGCAGCGTACGCCGCGGTGTCGCCGTCGACCGGTGCGGCCCTTCCCGGTCCGGTCGCGCCAGGTCCGCCCCAGCCGGGAGCACCCGCGACCGACCCACCCGCCGGCACCGAGCCATCCGCCGCCAACGGCGCCGCCGGACGCGGTCCCGCGACCCACTCCGTCGCAGCGTCGCGCCCCGCGAGGCGCTCCAGCGCCCTCGGCGAGACGCCGTACACGAGGGCGGGCAGGGTCTGCGCGCCCAGCTCGATCACGGCGGCCCAGAGCAGCAGCACGAGCGGCGACCACAGCGCCATCGAGATGCTCGCGTGGACGTCGCCGGAGAACAGCACGACGTTGCCGGACGCCGCCGTGGACGCGCCGAAGAGGAGCAGCGCGAACAGAATCCATCCCACCAGCACCGCGAGCGGCAGCCGCCAGGCGCGGGTCAGGTCGAGGCCCGTGCGTCGGGGTCGACGCGTTCCGATCCAGACCGCCGCGAACGCCGCCGTCAGGAGCGCGACGAGAACGGCCAGCCACAGCCACCACTGTCCGGCCGAGAAGACGGTGGTCAGCTCGTCGACGCCGCTGAAGCCGGTCGTGCCGGCGCTCACCTGCACGCCCCCGAACTGCGCGAGCACGACGACCAGGGCGACGATGTTGAGCGAGAGCAGGATGAGCAGAGGGCTGGCCGAGGCCGCGTCCTCGCGGATGAGCGCGACGGTGCCGCCCACGATCACGAGCGGTGCGAAGACCGCCGTGAAGATCGCGGCGAGCGCGAGCAGCTCCCGGATGAAGGACGGGAGGGCGCGGCGGCTCCGGCGGAACCCGATGCGCAGACCCTCGCCCGGGGCGGTGCGCCGCGCGATCTCACGGCCGGCGAGACTCGCCGCCGCGATGAGCAGCGTGCCGACCGCCGCGAGCCGGAAGCCCGCACTCGTCACGGCGAAACCGCCGGTCTCCTCCTCCGTGCGCGGAGCGAGCAGGACGATGAGCAGGAGCAGCACGAGCGACGCGACGAGGCCCGCTGCGACGCTCGCGATGAGTCGATGCCACACCGACGCCTGCGGCGCGCGCCGCTCGCTGCGCCACGACCACCACGCGGTCAGCGCGAGGACGATCGCAACCGGCAGCAGCGGAAGGAGCCACAGCGCGCCGCTGCCCGCGATGGAGAAGAATCCCGACGACCCGCTCGCGGCAACGGAGACCTCCCCGCCCAGCACCATCCCCGCGAAGACGAGCACGATGCCGAGGAGGGCGCCGACGTCTGCGCCTTCGGACGGGAGGCCCGAGCCGGCACCGTACTCCGAGCCCAGCGACTCCATCGCCTGCGCGAGCGGCGCTGCCGCCGCGAGCGCGAGGATCAGGCCCATGACGACGGTCGCCGCGAGCGCGACGCCGGCGGTCGTAAGCGCGCCGAGGATGAGCGCGCGCGGCAGCTGCACCGGGCGCGGGGCAGGCGGCATGGGCGCGCCCGCTGCGAACGCGGGTGCGTCGGGCAGCGGCATGGTCGCACCGGGCAGCGGCACCGTGGCGCCGGGCGCGGCTCCCTGGCCGGGCGGCGGCGGCACCGTGTACTCCCTCGCAGCATCAGGGGTTGGGGCGGGCGGACGCTGTCCGGCGGTGTCGCCGCGCGTTCCGTCGTCTTCGGTGGTCATGCTGGCCTCTTCTCGTGCATGGGTGCTCTTCACTCATAGCCGTCACCACCGACAGCCGCAATTCCGGTTGCACCGGTTATTCGGGAGGAGATGTGCCCTCAGGAGGGAGGAATCTCCGACCCTCTCCTCCCGAATGCACATCTCCTCCCCCCTGCCGGCCGGCCGACACCACCCTCGAACCCAGCCGCGAACCCGCCCACAGCCGAGCCGGATGTCGGTGGTGCGGGAGAGGATGGTCACGTGGATGTCCTGGACCGATTCGGAGAGGCGACGCGGGAGTGGTTCCGCGGCGCGTTCGCCGCACCCACCGACGCGCAGCGCGGCGCGTGGGACGCGATCTCGAAGGGGCGGCACGCGCTCGTCGTGGCGCCCACCGGATCCGGCAAGACCCTGTCGGCGTTCCTCTGGGCCATCGACCAGGTGTTCCGCGAGAAGGCGCAGGAGGAGGGCGAGCGCACGCGCATCCTCTACATCTCGCCGCTCAAGGCTCTCGGCGTCGACGTCGAGCGCAACCTCCGCTCGCCCCTCGTCGGCATCAACCAGGCCGCGCGCCGCCTCGGCGTCGCCGCACCGGATGTCAGCGTCGGGGTCCGCTCGGGCGACACCCCCTCGTCCGACCGGCAGCGCCTCGTCCGCCATCCGCCGGACGTGCTCATCACGACGCCCGAGTCGCTCTACCTCATGCTCACGAGCCAGGCCCGCGAGACGCTGCGCGGCGTGCGCACCGTCATCGTCGACGAGGTGCACGCGGTGGCCGCCACCAAACGCGGCGCGCACCTCGCCGTCAGTCTCGAGCGTCTCGACGACCTCCTCGACGAGCCCGCGCAGCGCATCGGGCTCTCCGCGACCGTCCGCCCCATCGACGAGGTCGCGCGTTTCCTCGGCGGCTCCGCGCCCGTCGAGATCGTGGCGCCCAAGGCCTCGAAGACGTTCGAGCTCACCGTCACGGTGCCGATCGACGACATGCAGAACCCGCCTCCCGTCGGCCCCGCGGCTCCCCCGCCGCCCGGAGACGACGAGGATGGCGAGGGCTGGTTCCTTCCCGAGACGACCGAGATCACGGGATCGATCTGGCCGCACGTCGAAGAGGCCATCGTCGACCGCGTCCTCGAGCGCCGCTCCACGATCGTCTTCGCGAACTCGCGTCGCCTCGCCGAGCGCCTCACCGGCCGCCTCAACGAGATCTACGCCGAGCGACTGGGGATGGCCCCTCCTGAGCCGTCCATCCCCGCCGCGATGATGGCGCAGGCCGGGCAGACGTCGGGCACGGAGCCCGTGCTCGCCAAGGCGCACCACGGCTCGGTCTCGAAGGACCAGCGCGCCATCGTCGAGGAGGAGCTGAAGTCCGGCGTCCTCCGCTGCGTGGTCGCGACGAGCAGCCTCGAGCTCGGCATCGACATGGGCGCGGTCGACCTGGTCATCCAGGTCGAGGCGCCGCCGAGCGCCGCCAGCGGCCTGCAGCGCGTAGGCCGCGCGGGGCACCAGGTCGGCGAGATCAGCCGCGCCGCGCTCTTCCCCAAGCACCGCGGCGACGTGCTGCACACCGCCATCGTCACCGAGCGGATGCTGCACGGCCAGATCGAGGCAATCGCCGTGCCGCAGAACCCGCTCGACATCCTCGCCCAGCAGACGGTCGCGGCGTCCGCACTCGGCGAGATCGAGGTCGAGCGCTGGTACGAGACGGTGCGCCGCAGCGCGCCCTTCCGCACCCTCCCCCGCAGCGCGTTCGAGGCCACACTCGACCTGCTCGCCGGCCGCTACCCCTCGGACGAGTTCGCCGAGCTCCGCCCGCGCCTCGTGTGGGACCGCGACGCCGGCACCCTCACCGGCCGCCCCGGCTCGCAGCGCCTCGCCGTGACGAGCGGAGGGACCATCCCCGACCGCGGCCTCTTCGGCGTCTTCGTGGCCGGCGAGACCTCCAACGCGCGCGTCGGCGAGCTCGACGAGGAGATGGTCTACGAGTCGCGCGTCAACGACGTCTTCACCCTCGGCACGACGAGCTGGCGCATCGTCGAGATCACCCACGACCGCGTCAACGTGCTGCCCGCCTTCGGGCAGCCCGGCAAGGTGCCGTTCTGGCACGGGGATGGCCTGGGTCGCCCCGCCGAGCTCGGCGAGGCGCTGGGCAGGTTCTCGCGCGAGCTCACGAGCGGCGCCCCTGAGAAGGCCGAGCAGCGGCTGATCGACGCCGGCCTCGACGACAAGGCCCGCGCGAACCTCGTCGCGTACCTCTCCGAGCAGCGCGAGTCCACCGGCACGCTGCCGACCGACCGGACCCTCACCGTCGAGCGCGGGCGCGACGAGGTCGGCGACTGGCGCATCATCCTGCATTCCCCCTACGGCATGCACGTGCACTCGCCGTGGGCGCTGGCGGTCAACGCGCGCATCCGCGAGCGTCTGGGCGTCGAGGGGTCGGCGGTCGCTAGCGACGACGGCATCATCGCGCGCATCCCCGACACCGAGGCCGAGCCGCCGGGCGCCGAGCTGTTCGTCTTCGACCCCGACGAGCTCGAGCAGATCGTCACCGACGAGGTCGGCGGGTCGGCCCTGTTCGCCTCGCGCTTCCGCGAGTGCGCCGCGCGGGCCCTCCTCATGCCGCGCCTCAACCCCGGCAAGCGCATGCCCCTGTGGCAGCAGCGCCAGCGATCGGCAGCCCTCCTCGAGGTGGCCAAGCGCCATCCGACCTTCCCGATCATCCTCGAGACGCTGCGCGAGGTCCTCCAGGACGTCTACGACCTCCCCGCCCTCCTCCGCGTCGCGCGCGGCATCGGCGAGCGCCGCATCCGCCTCATCGAGACCGAGCCGTCGCAGCCGTCGCCCTTCGCCCGCGAGCTGCTCTTCGGCTACGTCGGCGCGTTCATGTACGAGGGCGACTCGCCCCTCGCCGAGCGTCGCGCGGCCGCGCTCTCCGTCGACCCCGCGCTCCTCAGCGAGCTGCTGGGCAAGGTCGAGATGCGCGAGCTCCTCGATCCGGATGTCCTCGCCCAGTACGAGCGCGAGGTCCAGCGACTCGATCCCGAGCGCCACGCACGCGGGCTCGAGGGCGTCGCCGACCTCCTCCGCGTCCTCGGACCGCTCAGCGTCGCCGAGGTCGCCGAGCGCCTCGAGGCACCGGATGGCGCGAGCGACGATGCCGTTCGAGACTCCGCGGCTCTGGAGGCGGCCGCCTCCGGTCACCTGGCGGCCCTCGTCGACGCGCGCCGCGCCATCCGCGTCTCGTTCGCGGGAGCCGATCGGTTCGCCGCGATCGAGGATGCCGGACGCCTGCGCGATGCGCTCGGCACGGCGCTTCCCGTCGGCGTGCCGGTGGCGTTCCTCGAGCCGCTCGCCGACCCGCTCGCCGACCTCGTCTCGCGCTACGCCCGCACGCACGGCCCCTTCACCACCGACGCCGTCGCGACACGGCTCGGCATCGGCGCGGCCGTCGCCCGGCACACGCTGCAGCGGCTCGAGGCGCAGGGGCGGCTCTCGAGCGGCTTCTTCCTCCCCGAGCGCGACGGCGTGCCGCTGTCCGACGAGGTGGAGTGGTGCGACGCGGAGGCGCTGCGCCGCATCCGCATGCGCTCGCTCGCCGCGCTCCGCGGCAGCGTCGAGCCGGTGCCACCCGACGCGTTCGCGCGCTTCCTGCCCGATTGGCAGCACGTGACGCGTCCGCTCGAGGGCATCGACGGCGTCGCCGCGGTCATCGACCAGCTCGCCGGCGTGCCGATCCCCGCGAGCGCGTGGGAGTCGCTCGTCCTCCCCTCCCGCGTGCGCGATTACACGCCGGCGATGCTCGACGAGCTGACGGCGACGGGCGAGGTCGTGTGGTCCGGTCACGGCTCGCTGCCGGGGCGCGACGGCTGGGTCGCGCTGCATCCGGCAGACGCCGTGCCGTTCACCGCACCCGACCCCGAGGGCGAGCTCGCCGAGGGGTCGCTCGAGGCGCAGCTGGTCGCGGCGCTGACCGGCGGCGGCGCGTACTTCGCCAGCCAGCTGCGGGAGGCCACCGGCGCCGAGAACGAGCAGGCCGTCGTCGCGGCGCTGTGGAATCTCGTCTGGTCGGGGCGCGTGACGAACGACACGTTCGCGCCGCTGCGGACGCTGCTCGGCGGCGGCTCGCAGAGCCACAAGGTCGCACGGCGCACCCCGCGCGCGCGGATGTACCGCGGCGTGGCCCTGCGGCCGACGGCCATGGCCGCGCCGCCTCGTCCGCCCGCGCTCGGCGGACGGTGGTCCCTCCTCCCGGCGCCCGAACCCGACGCGTCGGTCCGCGCGACAGCGAGCGCATCGCTCCTCCTCGACCGGTACGGCGTCGTCACGCGGGGCTCCGTGCAGAGCGAGCAGGTGCCAGGCGGGTTCGCGCAGGTGTACCGGATCCTCGCCGGCTTCGAGCAGGCCGGGCACTGCCGACGCGGCTACCTCATCGAGCAGCTGGGCGCCGCGCAGTTCGCCGCCTCGGCCACGATCGACCGCCTGCGGCAGTTCGCGTCCGTGCCGGACCCCGCGCCCCTGCGCCCCCTCACCCTGGCCGCGACCGACCCCGCCAACCCCTACGGGGCGGCTCTCGGATGGCCGGCACTCGAGCAGGTCAAGCATCGCCCGGGACGCAAGGCGGGCGGCCTGGTCGTGCTCATCGACGGCGAGCTCATCCTGTATCTCGAGCGCGGCGGCCGGACCGTGCTGCAGTTCGTCGACGACGAGGAGCGCCTCGCCGCCGCCTGCGCGGACCTCGTCGCCACCGCCCGCGCTCGACGCCTGGAGACGCTGACGGTGGAGCAGGTCAACGGCGAGTTCGTCTTCGGCACCGCCCTCGGGCGCGCGCTGCGGGTGGCGGGCTTCGTGGAGACGACGAAGGGCCTCACGCTGCGCAAGGAACGGAGCTGACGTGCCCGAGGGCGATACCGTCCACCGCGCCGCACGCCGGCTGAACACCGCGCTCGCCGGTCGGGTCGTCACGCGCTTCGACCTGCGGGTGCCGCAGGCGGCGACGGCCGACCTCCGCGGCGAGACCGTGCATGACGTCGTCGCGCGCGGCAAGCACCTCCTGCACCGCATCGGCGAGTACACCCTCCACACGCACCTGCGCATGGAGGGCGAGTGGCACGTGTACGTCGACGGCGCGCGCTGGCGCCGTCCCGCGTACCAGGCGCGCGCGATCGTCGCGGTCGAGCGCGTGGAGGCGGTGGGCTTCGAGCTCGGCGTCGTCGAGCTGCTGCGCACGCGCGACGAGGAGCAGGCCGTGGGCTACCTCGGCCCCGATCCCCTCGGGCCCGACTGGGACCCGGACGAGGCCGCGCGGCGCCTGGCCGCCGACACCCGCGCCGCGCACGTGGCGCTGCTCGATCAGCGGAACGTCGCGGGATTCGGCACGGTCTTCGTGAACGAGATCCTGTTCCTCCGCGGCGTGCTGCCCACGCGCCCGATGGCGGAGGTGGACACGGCGGCGCTCGTCGCCCTGGGCGCGCGGACCATCCGCCGCAATGTGGAGGAGCGCAAGCGCACCTTCACGGGCGACGCGCGCCCCGGCCAGGGGATGTGGGTCTACGGACGCGAGCGGAAGCCCTGCCGGCGCTGCGGCACGCCGATCCGGATGACGCATCTGGGCGCGGACCCCACGAAGGAGCGGCTCGCCTTCTGGTGTCCGGTCTGCCAGAGCTGAGCCGGAGCACGCCCTGAGGCGCTCAGGCTCTCACGCGCTCGCCCACCCGAGACAGAACGACGGCCCCGGCGGTGCCGGGGCCGTCGAGGCTTCACGCTGCGAGCAGGAAGCCCTTGCGGTCGGTGGTGACAGCCATGCCCTCGCGGATGGTCTCGTCGTCGCCGATGCGGGATCCGGGTGCGACGCGCGCGCCCTCCCCCACGTTGGTGCGGACTCCGATGTGAGCGCTCGCGCCGATCATGGCGCCGGGGCCGATGTGGGCCCCCGCTTCGATCGTCGCCTTCGGCCCGATGAGCGCGTTGGAGTCGATCCACGCGCCGCTCGCGACGCGCGCTCCCGCGGAGATCCGCGCCCCCGGTTCGACATAAGCGCCCGCTTCCACACGCGCGTCGGGATGGACCTTCGCACCGGTGGCGATCAGTCCACGTCCGTTCACATGCTTGCGATAGCGCAGCTGTTCGCCGTGGTCATTCTCGATGTCGATGTAGTTCTTACCCACGATGCCCTTCTGCGGCCCCGGGCGAGGCCGGACACCTGAGACAACGCGTCACCCGCGGAAGGTATTCCCGTGAATGAACAATCTCGCTGCTGCTCGGTGTCCCCGTCTCGACGGGGGCGTTCTGGTTGTTATCGGCGGTTTCGGTTGGGCGGATCACCCGCGGGCGCCCGCGCGCGTAGGCTGACGGGATGGCGCACCGCAAGGCATCTGCACCCCGCGGTGGGGGCGCGCGGCAGCCGCGGAAGACGACGCGCAGCGCGACGCCGAGACGCGCGGACGTCCAGCGCCCCGCTCCCGCACCCGTCGAGGATCCGCGCACCTTCCGTCTGGGCGTGATCCCGGGCGCGACGCCGGGCCGCTGGGTGGATCGATGGCACGAGCGGAAGCCGCACGTGCATCTCGAGCTCGTGCCGCTCGCCGTCGCCGAGCAGCGCTCCGCTCTCGACGAGGGCCGCGTCGACGCCGCGATCGTGCGCCGTCCGCTCGAGGAGGACGGCCTCCACGTCATCGCGATGTACGACGAGCTGCCCGTCGTGGTCGTCGCGAGCGATTCCGACCTCACGGTCGTCGACGAGCTCGAGGCGTCCGACCTCGCGGGATCGGTGCTCATCGTCCCGAAGGACGACGTCCTCGGGCCGCTCGACCTGGCCGGCACCATCCCGCCGGTCTTCGAGGCGCCGGGCACCACCGAGGACGCGATCGCGACGGTCGCCACCGGCGTCGGCGTGACCGTCGTTCCCATGTCGCTCGCCCGGCTGCATCACCGGCGCGACGTCACGTACCGTCCGCTCGTCGGCGGGCCGGTCTCCGCGGTCGCCTTCGCCTGGCTGCGCGACCGCGACTCCGACGACGTGCAGGACTTCGTGGGCATCCTCCGCGGTCGGACGGCGAACTCCTCGCGCTGAGGCGTTCATGCGCGCCGCGCTCCCCGGCTCAGACGGAACACCACGGCCGCGACGAGCACGATGACGGCCACCGTGACCGCGGTGACGCCGATGGCCGCGCTCGCGGGCTCGTCCGACAGCCGCCCCACCGCGAGCCACGAGAGCCCCCACGCGAGCGCGAGAGCGGGCGCCAGTCGGCCGCGCCCCCGCCATCCGAGGGCCACGCCGATCAGCGCGACCACCGCGAGCACGGCGATGCCGAACACGGCGGCGGCGTCGGCCCAGTCAGCGGGCGCCGTCTGGGTGAGCCAGGCGGCGGTGTTCGCCACCGTCGCGAGCGTCACCCAGCCGAGGTGCAGACCGGTGACACCGTCGACGAGCACCGCCGAGACGACGCCGTCGCCCGGCGCGCGGACGGCGACCCGGAAGGTGACGGCGAGCACGGCGGCGAGCGCGAAGATGACCGCCACGGTGGCGGGGAGGTTCAGGAACTGCGCGGCGAGCAGCCAGCAGCCGTTGAGCACCTCGGAGGCGGCGATCCACCATCCGATCGCACGCTGCCGGGGGTTGACGCGCTGCCCCGGCAGCGCCTGCCAGACCGCGTACAGCACGAGGCCGATGTAGATCGGGGTCCAGATGGAGAAGGCGGGACGAGCGGGAGCGAGATACGAGGCGTCGGCGTCGAGCGCGCCGCCCTGCAGGTCCTGCACGGCCGTGCCGCCGAAGAGGCCCACGCCGACCATGGCCGCGACGAGCATGAAGCAGGTGGCCGAGATCACGGCGACCTGCCGCAGGATGTCCCGCCCTCCCGCCTTCCGCGTCGTGTCCATGCGCCCACGCTAACTTCGGCGCGGGCCTGGAATCCGGGGGTTGACAGAGGCCCCCGGCGAGATCGCTAGCCGCCCAGGAGCTCGATCTGCTCCGCGAGGTAGGGCGCGAGCGGCCGCAGGAAACCGGCCGACGACCACCTCACCATCAGGGCGCCGTCCTGCCAGGAGAGCGGGCCATCCGCCGCGCCGCGGGCGACCGCATCGACATCGACGGGCGTCCAGTCGACGTGCAGCGTCTCGCCCTCCGCGAAGCCGCCGCGGAACGCCGCTGCCCGCACCTCGGCCCGCTGCCGCTGCGACTCCGCCGCGTAGCCGCGGCGCACCTCCTCGGCCGCGCGCAGGATGGTCCCGGTCGCGAGGAGCGCGTCGTCCGTCAGCAGGAGCACGCCCAGGTGCCACGCCTCCCCGACCCGGACGATGCGGGGCCGCCCGCCGAGCGCGCTGCGCAGGCGCCCGGGGCGACGCAGCTCGCCGAGCCCCTCGCGCGGTCGAGCGACCAGGCGCGAGCGCGCGTCGGCCAGCAGCCCGTGCAGATCGTCCACGGGCCCACCCTACGACGCGGCGCTACGCCGGGGTCGGGCTGTCGTCGTCTGTGCGCGCCAGCAGCTGCAGCGGAGCGATCGGCGCGGGGCGCTCGCCGTGCAGCTCCCGGTGGAGCCGCTCCATCCGGTCATCGAGCTCGGCCGCGGTGAGCGCGGCGTCACGCAGGCTGTCGGTGAGCCGAGCGGGCACCTGGCTGGCGTACTTGTAGTAGATCTTGTGCTCGAGGCTGGCCCAGAAGTCCATGGCGATGGTGCGGAACTGCACCTCCACGGGCACCGGCACCGTTCCCGTGGAGAGGAACACCGGCACCTCGACGATCGCGTGCAGGCTCTTGTAGCCGTTCGGCTTCGGGTGCGCGATGTAGTCCTTCACCTGGACGACGGTCACGTCGTCCTGACCGGCGAGCAGATGGAACAGCCGGTAGGCGTCGGTGACGAAGCTGCACGTGACGCGGACGCCGGCGATGTCGAGCAGCTGCGAGCGGATGGCCTCGATCGTCGGCTCGATGCCCTTGCGATCCGCCTTCTCGGCGATGCTGTCGAGCGTCTTCAGCCGGCTGGAGACGTGCTCGATCGGGTTGTAGGAGTGCTGCTGCTCGAAGTCCTCGCGCAGGATGGAGAGCTTCGTCTCGATCTCGCGCATGCCGAAGCGGTATTCGTTGAGGAATCGCTGCATCTCGTCGCGCATCGCCCGCGCCTGCTCGAGCATGTCGTCGTCGACGGGGATCGAGCTCATGCCCCTCACGCTAGGAGAAGGCGCTATGGGGCTCCTGTGAGAGCGGCGCTTCCGGGCTACTGTGAGCGCCATGGGCACTCTCCACTACGGCGCGGCTGCCACGGCGGTACACATCGAGGACCGCGCGCTGGCGCACCTGAAGGTCGTCATCATCAGCAAGCTCCGCCGCGGCGAGAGCTTCTCCGTCTCGTGGTGCCATGCGCACGGGCGCACCACCCTGTGGGTGCATCCGGCGATCCCGCTGCGGTTCGTCTTCGAGACCGAGGAGGCGCCTGCCCTCAACCGCGCGTGGCTCGAGGAGCTGGCTCAGTCTGCCAACGCCCTCGGCGGGATCACGCTCGTGAAGGAGCAGGTGGAGGACGACGAGACGGCGTGATTCTTCCGACGATCGTCGGAGACGGGCCTCGAATCGCCCGCGTGTCGGGTCAGACCGGGTCGGCCGCGGGCGCCTCGACGGGCTCCGTCGGCTCGGGCATGATCGTCAGGCCGGAGGGTCCGCTGGCCGCCTTCATGAGCTCGTCGAGCCACAGGCGGTTGAGGCGCGGCGAGCGCCCGCCGGAGAACTGGAACTGGAGCGGCACGGCCGGGTGCAGCCAGAAGCTGCGGCGTCCGGTGCCCTCGCCGAGCGAAGCGTCGAACATGAAGGGCTCAGACCGGCGGAGCTTGTTCATGACGACGATGCGCAGATGCGCAAGCGTGCGATCGTCGAGTTCGACCGAGTCGCCGCCGAGTCCGTAGATGAATTTGCCCACGGGCCGAGCTTAGCCGCAATGCCCGCCGAACAGGTGTAGCGCAGTGGCCGTCTCGTCACGTCACCGACGAGCGCCGCGCCTCCATGAACTGCTTGAACCGCTGGAGGTCCTGCTCGGCCTGCCGAGGGTCCACTCCCACCGACGCGCCGAACGACTCGAGCATCCCCTCCGGCTCCCACTCCATCCGCAGGGTGACGCGCGTGCTGTCCCCCGACTCCGCGAGCTCGACGAGCCCGCGATGGAAGACGCCGTCGGTGCTCTGCCATTCGATGCGACGTTCGGGAGTCTGCTCGACGATGTCGGCGTAGAACTCCTCGGTGAAGCCGTCGAGATTCACCGCCCAGCGGGATCGGACGCGATCGATCGGAAGCACCGACCACACCGCGCCGAGGTACTCGGGGAAGCTCTCCACCTGCGTCCACTGCTGATAGACCTCGGCGATGGGCGCGTCGACCTCGATCTCGGCAACGAGCGACGTGACCATGGCGATTTCCCTCCTGCGGGTCTCGACGAGTCGACCCCGCCTGCGGCTACGGTAGGCAAGCCTTCCTCCGGAGTACACGGGTTGACGGACGGAACGTCACCCTGTAACCGCATGGGTGCGTGACACCTACTCTTCGGGACGGCGATGCGTCAAGACCTCGGCGCCGACAGCAGGGTCCGACCTAGCCTGGCGGCATGTCCGCGAAGCCCCGCTCCGCATCCGACGACGACGAGACCGTCGGCATGAGCGTGATGTTCTGGTCCTGGACCGCGCTCGTCGGCATCGGCCTCGCGGTGATGATCGTCCTGCCGCTCACGGGACGCTGAGGCGGGCAGATCCTCATGCGCACGTTCCTCCGAGACAACGCCCTCTCGCTGGTCTTCCTCGGCATCTTCCTCGCCACCCTCGTCGCGCAGGCCTTCGTCGGGCATGCCGACAACAACGAGGAGCTGCGGCGTCACGACCAGGCCGTCATCTCGCTCGGCGAGTTCGTGACGTCGTCCGCGTTCGTGGTGGACGTCGCGGAGAACTGGCAGAGCGAGTTCCTGCAGTTCTTCGTCTTCATCCTCGCCACGGTGTGGCTCGTGCAGCGGGGATCGCCCGAGTCCAAGCAGCCCGGCGACGAGGGACGCGGTGACGACGAGGATCAGCTCGTCGGCGCCTACGCCCGCCCCGATTCGCCGCGCTGGGCGCGGGCGAGCGGATGGCGGCGCTCGCTCTACGGGAACTCCCTCCTCATCTGGATGGGTGCGATCTTCGTCCTGTCGTGGTTCGCGCAGTCCCTGGCCGGGCTCGTGGTCGCGAACGACGAGGCCGCACAGCACGGGGAGGCGGCGGAGACGTGGCTCGGATACGTCGCGAGCCCGGAGTTCTGGAATCGCACGCTGCAGAACTGGCAGTCGGAGTTCCTCGCGGTGGGCTGCATGGTCGCGTTCTCCATCTATCTGCGCCAGCGCGGATCGGCGGAGTCGAAGCCGGTGGGGCTCCCGCACGCGGAGACCGCGGTCGAGTCCGACTGAGCACCCCTCCCCGGCTCCGCTCGGACGCGGTCTGAGAGGATGTCGGGATGACCGCGACCCTCGTGGCCGGCGGTCTCGCCGGCGGATACGGCCACCGCACGCTCTTCTCATCGGTGGACCTCACCGTCTCCCCCGGCGACGTCGTGGGCGTCGTCGGCGCGAACGGCGCCGGCAAGTCCACCCTCCTGCGCATCCTCGGCGGCGTGCTCGACCCGCAGGATGGCACGGTCTCGCTCGCGCCATCCGATGCGTTCGTCGGCTACCTGCCGCAGGAGCACGAGCGCGTCGCCGGCGAGAGCGTCGCCGCCTACATCGCACGGCGGACCGGGTGCGTCGCGGCGAGCGCCGACCTCGACGTCGCGGCGGCCGCGCTCGCGGACCCCTCCCTCGCTCCCGAGGGAGTGGGCGCCGACGACCTCTACGCGCGGGCTCTCGACCGGTGGCTCGCCAGCGGAGCAGCCGACCTCGAGGAGCGCATCCCGGCGGTGCTCGCCGACCTCGGTCTCGATCTCGACACCGCGGGCGCCGAGCAGACGATGATGACGTCGCTGTCGGGCGGGCAGGCGGCGCGCGTGGGCCTCGCGGCGCTGCTGCTGTCGCGCTTCGACATCGCGCTCCTCGATGAGCCGACCAACGACCTGGACCTCGACGGGCTCGAGCGCCTGGAGGCGTTCGTCCGCGGCGTGCGCGGCGGCGTCGTGCTCGTGAGCCACGACCGCGAGTTCCTCGCACGCTGCGTCACGCGCGTGCTGGAGCTCGACCTCGCGCAGTCGTCCAACCGCGTCTACGGCGGCGGCTACGAGGCGTACCTCGAGGAGCGCGCGACCGCACGACGGCACGCGCGCGAGGCGTACGACGAGTTCGCCGACAAGAAGGCCGACCTCGTGTCCCGCGCCCGCACCCAGCGCGAGTGGTCGAGTCAGGGTGTGCGCAACGCGATGCGGAAGTCCCCCGACAGCGACAAGATCCGACGGAAGGCCGCGACCGAGTCGTCGGAGAAGCAGGCGCAGAAGGTGCGTCAGATGGAGAGCCGCATCGCGCGCCTCGACGAGGTCGAGGAGCCCCGCAAGGAGTGGCAGCTGCAGTTCACGATCGGCGCCGCCCCGCGCTCGAGCACGGTCGTGTCCACGCTGTCGGGCGCCGTCATCCGGCAGGGCGGCTTCACCCTCGGGCCGGTCTCGCTGCAGGTGAACGTCGGCGACCGCATCGGGATCACCGGGCCGAACGGCGCCGGCAAGTCCACCCTGCTCGCCGCTCTCCTCGGGCGTCGCGCCCCCGACGAGGGCATCGCGAGCCTCGGCGCCAGCGTGCGCATCGGCGAGATCGACCAGGCGCGCTCGCTGCTCGTGGGCGACGAGCCGCTCGCGAGACGCTTCGAGGAGATCGTGCCCGACCTGCCGCCGGCCGAGGTGCGCACGCTGCTGGCGAAGTTCGGGCTCAAGGCCGAGCACGTCGGGCGGCCCGTCGGCGAGCTCTCGCCCGGAGAGCGCACGCGCGCGGGCCTCGCGGTGCTGCAGGCCACGGGCGTGAACCTCCTCGTGCTCGACGAGCCGACGAATCACCTCGACGTCGTCGCGATCGAGCAGCTCGAGCAGGCGCTCGAGAGCTACGAGGGCACGCTGCTTCTCGTCACGCACGACCGCCGCATGCTGGAGAACGTGCGCACCGAGCGGCGCTGGAGCGTCGAGGCGGGAAGCGTCCGCGAGCTCTGACGGCGACGGAGAAGCGCTTCTGTCAAGCGCCTCCCGAGCAGTGCCGCGCAGTCCTACCTTCGGCCCCATCAGGCCGTCGGGAGGACCTCCCGGTGACCCTCTCGAAAGGAGCAGGTCATGCGCACACCAGGGCACCACCATCCGCTCGCCATCTCGACCGCCGTCGGCGCGGCGTCGCTGCTGGCCCTCACGGGCTGCGCGGTCGGCACCGGGGGCGGCGACGACTCCGGCGCCGAGTACTCCTCCGACACGACGCTCGAGGGCGAGCTGTCGGTCATGGGGTTCTCGGGCGTCGACGAGGTCGCGACCACCCGGATGGACTTCGCGAAGCAGGAGCTCGGCGACGGCGTCGAGGTGAAGCTCACCGAGGGCGAGCTCGACCTCCAGCAGTTCCTGTCGGCCGCCGCGACCGGCGATCCGCCCGACCTCATCTACGCCAACCGCGACCAGATCGGCTCACTCGCCGCGCGCGGGGCCATCCTGCCGCTCGACCGCTGCTACGAGGGCGAGGGCATCGACGACGACGCGTTCGTGGAGCCCGCGCTCGCGCAGGTGACGCTGAACGACGAGATCTACGGGGTGCCGGAGTTCAACACCGTGCAGATCACGATGGCGAACGCCGACCTGCTGGATGGCGCCGGCCTGTCCATCGAGGACGTCAACGGATCGGACTGGGACGCGATGGCGGCCGCGAACGAGGCCCTCACCCGCAGCGACGGCGGCTCGCTCGCCGTCATCGGCGTGGACAGCAAGCTGCCGGAGTTCTTCCCGCTGTGGGCGCGCGCGAACGGCGCCGACCTCCTCAGCGAGGACGGGCGCGAGGCGCACCTCGACGACCCCGCCGCGGTGGCGGCGCTCGAATGGGCGGTCGGCATCTACGACGCCCAGGGCGGGTTCGGCGACGTGAAGGCGCTGCGCGACTCGGCCGACTTCTTCGGCGAGGGCAACCAGTTCGCCAGCGGCGTCCTCGGCGCGATGCCGATGGAGCAGTGGTACGTGAACGTCCTCAACGACGTCTCCCCCGACGCGCCGCTCGCGTTCGACACCGTCCGCGACCATGACGGGGAGCCGATCGCGTACGCGTCCGGCTCGGCCTGGGCCATCCCCTCGGGCGCCGAGAACCCGCAGGCCGCGTGCCGCTGGGCGCGCGCGATGACCTCGGTCGACGCCTGGCTGGCCGCGGCTCAGGCGCGCCTCGACCTGCGCGAGGAGGAGGGCAAGCCGTTCACGGGCATCCTCACCGGCAATGCGGAGGCCGACGAGCAGATCCACGACATGACCACCTCGGGCGGAGAGCCGTGGGACAGCGGCGTCGCCGCCGTGTACGAGGTCAACGAGCACACGTTCTCGCTGCCCGCGAACCCCGCCGATGCGGAGTTCGAGGCCGCCCTGAACGACGCGATCAACGACGTGCTGTCGGGCGACGCCGAGGCCGCCGATGCGCTCGCGCGGGCGCAGGAGACCGCACAGCAGGCGCTCGACGACGCGTGGGCCAAGGTCGAGGAGGGGTCGTGAAGCGGCGCGACACGCGCGCGGCCCTCCTCTTCCTCAGCCCCTGGATCGTCGGCTTCGCCGTCTTCACCGCCTGGCCCATCCTCTACAGCGGATACCTCTCGCTGACGGACTACGACGTCATCAACGACCCCGCGTTCATCGGCTTCGAGAACTACGCGCGGCTGTTCTCGGACCCGAAGGTGGCGCTCGCGCTCGGCAACACCCTGTTCTTCACCGCGGTGCAGGTGCCGGCGTACGTCATCGTGTCGCTCGCGCTGGCGGTGCTGCTGCAGCAAGCGGGGCGGGCCTCGGGGTTCTTCCGGACCGTCTTCTTCCTGCCGAAGATGACCCCGCCGGTCGCCGTGGGCATCCTCTTCCTGCTCCTGTTCAACGGTCAGAGCGGGCTCTTCAACGCCGCCCTCGGGGTCGTCGGCATCGACGGCCCCTCGTGGACCACCGACGGGTCGTGGGTGAAGCCCGGCCTCGTCATCATGAGCCTGTGGACCGTGGGCTCGTCGGTGCTCATCCTCCTCGCCGCTCTCCGCGGCGTGCCGGAGGAGCTGTACGACTCGGCGAAGATCGACGGCGCAGGATCCTGGCGGCGTCTGACGAGCGTGACGCTGCCGATGATCAGCCCCGCGCTGTTCTTCGTCGTCGTCGTGAACACCATCGCGGGCCTGCAGACCTTCGACGAGGCGTACACGGCGTTCTTCGGCGCGGGCAACACGACGTACGCGAACGACGCCGCGCTGTTCTACGTCATCTACCTCTTCCAGCAGGCGTTCGAGTTCCTGCACATGGGATACGCCTCGGCGATGGCGTGGCTGCTCTTCCTCATCGTGATGATCGTCACCGCCATCCAGATGGTCGTCTCGCGCCGGCTGGTGCATTACGAGGGGGCGTCGCGATGAGCGCCGACGTGGATGTCGTCCCCGCGGCGGCTCCCCGGCCGCAGCCGCCCGTCGCCCGCCCGGCGCGCCGGCGCGCGACGTCACCCCGCCGCCGCGTCGTGCGCTGGGTGGTCGGCATCGCGCTCGTCGCCGCCGGCATCGTGTTCGCGTACCCGTTCGTGTGGCTCATCAGCGCCTCGTTCAAGCCGCGCGGCGAGGTGTTCGACAACCGGCTCATCCCGAAGACCTTCACGTGGGACAACTACGTCCAGGTCTGGCAGGAGGCGCCGCTCGCGCTCTGGCTGCTCAACACCGCGATCGTCACGGTGCTCGCCGCCGGCGCGGTGACGATCTCCAGCGCGATGGTGGCATGGGGCTTCTCGTACTACCGGTTCCGGGGCCGCGGCGTGCTGTTCGCGCTCGTGCTGGGTTCGATGATGCTGCCGGGTGCGGTCACGATGATCCCCACGTTCCTCATCTGGAACGCGCTCGGGCAGGTCGGCTCGCTGACCCCGATGTGGGCGCACAACCTCTTCGGCAGCGCGTTCTACATCTTCCTGCTGCGGCAGTTCATGCTGGCGCTGCCGCGTGATCTGTTCGACGCCGCCCGCGTCGACGGCGCGAACGCCTGGCAGCTGTTCTGGCGCATCGCGCTGCCGCTGTCGCGCCCCGCGATCGCCGTGACGCTGGTGTTCGAGGTGCAGGCGGTGTGGACCGATCTCATGCGCTCGCTCATCTACCTCCGCGATGCGTCGACCTTCACCATCCCCCGCGGTCTCAAGGCCCTCGTCGACGCGTTCGGCTTCGGCGGCGAGTGGCACTGGGAGATCCTCGTGACCGCCAGCGTCATCACGACGCTGCCGATGATCGTGCTGTTCTTCGTCGCGCAGCGCCACATCGTCGAGGGGGTGGTCGCCGGCGGCGTGAAGGGCTGACGGCGCATCCCTTCCCGATGTCGGATGGCCCGGGTAGCGTCGGGAGGAGAGCGCCGGCAGGCGCGGACGGGAGGGACGATGGACGTCTCCGGCGGATCGGCGATCGTCACCGGCGGCGCGTCGGGGCTCGGCCTCGCCACCGCCCGCGAGCTGGCCGGCGCGGGCGCGCACGTCGTCATCGTGGACCTCCCCCACGCGCCGGGCGAGGTGGCGGCCGGGCACATCCACGGGTCGTTCGCCCCGGCCGACGTGACGGATGGCCCCGCCATCGAGCGCGCGCTGGACGTCGCGGAGCAGCACGGGCCGCTGCGGGCGGTGGTGCACTGCGCGGGCCGGATCTCGCCCGTCCGCCTCGTGGAGCGCGACGGCTCCCCCGGGTCGCTCGAGACCTTCGAGCAGGTCGTGCGCGTGAACCTCGTCGGCACGTTCAACGTGCTGCGCCTCGCGGCCGCGCGGATGGCGAGGAACGCCCCGCAGGACGGCGAGCGCGGCGTCTGCGTGCTCACCGCGTCGGTCGCCGCCTTCGAGGGGCAGATCGGCCAGATCCCCTACACCGCGTCGAAGGCGGGCGTCGTCGGGATGACCCTCGTCGCGGCCCGCGACCTCGCCTCGAAGCTCATCCGCGTCGTGACGATCGCGCCCGGCACATTCGAGACCCCGATGCTGGCGACGCTGCCCGAAGACGTCCGCGCGTCGCTCGCGGCGGCCGTCCCGCACCCCGCCCGCCTCGGCCATCCGGAGGAATTCGCCGCGCTCGCCGCGCACATCGTGGCGAACCCCATGCTCAACGGCGAGACCATCCGATTGGACGGAGCCATCCGCATGCCGCCGCGCTGAGGGCAGTGCCTACACTGACGAGATCCCCATCCCCTTCGGAAGGCCCGCGATGACCGTCGTCCACCCCGTCCGCATGTATCGCAGCGATGAGCCGCTTCCCCGTGAGGAGCAGCTGGCGTGGAAGATCGCGGAGGTGGCCGCCGATCCGGTCGCGGTGGAGCAGGACGTCGTGGACATGGTGATCAACCGCGTCATCGACAACGCGGCGGTGGCGGCCGCATCGCTCACGCGCGGACCGGTGGTCTCGGCGCGTGCGCAGGCGCTGGATCACCCGGTCTCTCGCGGCGGGGCGGGTGGGACGGTGTTCGGCTGCGCGCTCGAGGCGCGCACGAGTCCGGAGTGGGCGGCGTGGGCGAATGGCGTGGCGGTGCGGGAGCTGGACTACCACGACACGTTCCTCGCGGCGGAGTACTCGCACCCGGGTGACAACATCCCTCCGATCCTCGCGGTGGCGCAGCATGTCGGGGCGGATGGTGCGGCCCTGGTCCGCGGGATCGCGACCGGGTACGAGATCCAGATGGATCTCGTCCGGGCGATCAGCCTGCACAAGCACAAGATCGATCACGTGGCGCATCTCGGGCCGTCCGCTGCGGCGGGCATCGGCACGCTCCTCGGGCTGGACCCGGAGGTGATCTACCAGGCCGTCTCGCAGGCGCTGCACACGACGACCGCGACGCGGCAGTCCCGCAAGGGCGAGATCTCGACGTGGAAGGCGCACGCCCCGGCGTTCGCGGGGAAGATGGCCGTCGAGGCCGTCGACCGGGCGCTGCGCGGGCAGACGTCGCCGTCGCCGATCTACGAGGGCGAGGACGGCGTCATCGCCTGGCTGCTGGATGGCCCGGAGGGCCGCTACGAGGTGCCGCTGCCCGCGCCCGGGGAGCCCAAGCGCGCCATCCTCGACTCGTACACGAAGGAGCACTCGGCGGAGTACCAGGCGCAGGCGTGGATCGACCTCGCCCGCCGGCTGGGGGCTGCGCACCCGGAGCTGCGCGACCCGGCCAACGTCCGCTCGATCGTGCTGCACACCTCGCACCACACGCACGTCGTGATCGGATCGGGCTCGGGCGACCCGCAGAAGTACGACCCCACCGCGTCGCGGGAGACCCTCGACCATTCGATCCCGTACATCTTCACCGTCGCGCTGCAGGACGGCGGCTGGCACCACGTCCACTCGTACGCCCCCGACCGCGCCGCGCGTGCGGACACCGTCGCGCTGTGGCAGAAGGTCACCACCGCGCTCGATGAGGAGTGGACGCGCCGATACCACTCGGAGGACCCGGACGAGAAGGCCTTCGGCGGGCGGGTGGAGATCACCCTCGCCGACGGGTCGACCCTCGTCGACGAGATCGCCGTCGCCGACGCGCACCCGCTCGGCGCGCGCCCGTTCACCCGGCCGGACTACATCGCGAAGTTCCGGCTCCTGGCCGAGCCCGTGCTCTCGCCGGAGGAGATCGACCGCTTCCTCGACCTCGCCGAGCGCCTGCCCACGCTGACGGCGGCGGAGGTCGCGGAGCTGTCGATCGTCGCGCGCCCCGGCGTGCTGGATGCGACCCCGCTCCCGAAGGGCCTGTTCTGATGCTGTACGCCACCACACCCGCGCATGAGAAGCGCCGCCTGCTCCGCGAGCGGCTGGCATCGGGCGAGCTCCTCCGCTTCCCCGGCGCGTTCAACCCCCTCTCGGCCCGCCTCATCGAGCGCAAGGGCTTCGACGGCGTCTACATCTCCGGCGCCGTCCTCTCCGCCGACCTCGGCCTCCCCGACATCGGCCTCACGACGCTCACCGAGGTCGCACAGCGCGCCGCCCAGATCGCGCGGATGACGGAGCTCCCCGCCATCGTCGACGCCGACACGGGGTTCGGCGAGCCGATGAACGTCGCCCGCACCGTGCAGACGCTGGAGGACGCGGGACTCGCCGGCATGCACGTGGAGGACCAGGTCAACCCGAAGCGCTGCGGACACCTCGACGGCAAGGAGGTCGTCGACGAGCCCACCGCCCTGGGGCGCGTGCGAGCCGCCGTCGATGCGCGTCGCGACGACAACTTCCTCATCATGGCGCGCACGGACATCCGCGCCGTCGCGGGCCTCGACGCGGCGATCGACCGCGCGAAGGCCCTCGTCGATGCGGGCGCCGACGCGATCTTCCCCGAGGCGATGCGCGACCTGTCGGAGTTCGAGGCCGTCGCCGCCGCCCTCGACGTGCCGGTGCTGGCGAACATGACGGAGTTCGGCAAGAGCGAGCTGTTCACCGTCGACGCGCTCCGTGACGCCGGCGTGCGCATGGTCATCTGGCCCGTGTCGCTGCTGCGGATGGCCATGGGCGCGGCCGAGCGCGCGCTCGACGCTCTCGAGAGCGAGGGGAACCTCGTCTCGCAGCTCGGTGCGATGCAGCACCGCGCCGACCTCTACGACCTCATCGACTATCAGGGGTACAGCCGGTTCGACGCCGGCGTCTACGACTTCACGATCACGAAGGAGTGAGCATGAGCGAGGGCATCCGGAAGGGGCTCGTGGGGGTGGTCGTCGACGAGACGGCGATCTCGAAGGTCGACCCGGAGAGCAACAGCCTGCTCTACCGCGGCTATCCCGTGCAGGAGCTCGCGGCCACGCAGCCGTTCGAGGCCGTCGCGCACCTGCTGTGGCACGGCGAGCTGCCGAGCGCCGACGAGCTGGCCGAGCTGCGTGCGGAGGAGCGCCGTCATCGCGTGCTCGCTGACGAGGTGAAGGCCGTCATCGATCTGCTCCCGACCTCCGCGCACCCGATGGACGAGGTGCGGACGGCCGTCAGCGCGCTCGGCGCGCGCGTACTCGGTGGCGTGAGCGCGGTCGACGCGGGCGGAACGCGCGAGGAGAACCTGGCCCGAGCCATCCGTCTCTTCGCCGCCCTCCCCGCCGTCGTCGCGTACGGTCAGCGTCGTCGGCGCGGTCTCGAGGCCATCCCGCCGCGCGACGACCTCGACTACGCGGCCAACCTGCTGTGGATGACGTTCGGCGAGGAGTTCGACCCGGTCGTCGTCGACGCCTTCAACCGGTCGATGATCCTCTACGCGGAGCACTCGTTCAACGCGTCGACCTTCACCGCGCGCGTGGTGACCTCCACGCTCAGCGACCTCTACTCCGCGGTCACCGCCGCGATCGGCGCGCTGAAGGGGCCGCTGCACGGCGGCGCGAACGAGGCGGTGCTCGACATCTTCGAGGAGATCGGCGACGCCTCGCGGGTGCCGGCCTGGCTCGATGAGGCCCTCGCCGCCAAGCGCAAGATCATGGGCTTCGGGCACCGGGTGTACAAGCGCGGCGACTCGCGCGTGCCCACCATGCGCAAGGCGCTGGAGACGCTCGCCGAGCACTACGACCGGCCCGACGTGCTCGAGCTGTACACGACGCTCGAAGACGAGTTCGTGAGCCGCAAGGGCATCTACCCGAACCTCGACTATCCGTCGGGTCCGGCGTACAGCCTCATCGGCTTCGACACCCTCACCTTCACGCCGCTGTTCGTCGCGGCGCGCGTGACGGGGTGGACCGCGCACATCATGGAGCAGGCGGCGTCGAACGCGCTCATCCGGCCGCTGTCGGCGTACGTCGGCCCCGACGAGCGCCATGTCGAGGGGTACGTGCCCGACGAGACCGACCGGGAGATCGCCGAGCGCCCGGAGGAGTCGGCCTGACCCGAGCGGGCCGCGACGAGGAGGTTCGGATGGCCGAGCGGATCGTGATCGCATCGGGCGCGCGCACGCCCGTGGGCTCGTTCGCGGGCGTCTTCCGCGACGTCGATGCGCACGAGCTCGGCGCGGTGGCCGTGCGCGAGGCGCTCGCTCGAGCCGCCGTCGACCCCGCCGAGGTCGGCGAGGTCGTCATGGGCTGCGTCGCGCAGTACGGGCCCGACGCGTACAACGCGCGGCGCGTCGCACTGGCGGCGGGGCTCGAGCCGCGCGTGCCCGCACTCACGGTGAACCGGCTGTGCGGCTCGGGCGTTCAGGCGATCTGGTCGGGCGCACAGGAGCTGCTGTGGGGCGACGTCGACGTCGTGGTCGCGGGCGGCGACGAGAGCATGTCGCGCACGCCCTTCCTCTCCTACGGTCTGCGCGGCAACAAGCGCTTCGGCGACCGTTCCCTGCACGACGGGACCTTGGCCATCCTCACCGACCCGTTCAGCGGCCGTCACATGGGGACGACCGCCGAGAACGTCGCGGCGCGATACGGCGTCTCGCGTGAGGAGCAGGACGCGTTCGCCCTCGAGAGCCAGCGCCGCGCGGCGACCGATGCCGCACGCGCCGCCTTCGCTGAGGAGATCACGCCCGTGGTCGTCGGGGACGCTCCCGTGACGGTCGACCAGCATCCGCGCCCGGACACGACGCTCGACGCGCTCGCCCGCCTGCGCCCGGTCTTCCAGGAGGGCGGCACGGTCACCGCCGGCAACGCATCGGGCATCAACGACGGTGCCGCGGCGACCGTGCTCATGCGCGAATCGGATGCCCGTGCTCGCGGCATCGCCGGACTCGCGACGATCGAGGCGGTCACGACCGCCGGGATCGACCCCGCGCTCATGGGCTACGCGCCCGCCATCGCGCTGCAGCGGCTCTGGGATCGCACGGGGCTCTCGCCCGATGCCGTCGACGTGTTCGAGGTGAACGAGGCGTTCGCCGCCCAGGCCGTCGCCGTCATCCGCGACGCCGGGCTCGACCCCGCCCGCACGAACCCGTACGGCGGCGCGATCGCGCTCGGGCACCCGGTCGGCGCGACCGGCGCCATCCTCACCGTGCGCGCCGCGCTCGATCTGCAGCGGCGAGACCTGGAGCACGCGGTCGTGACGCTGTGCATCGGCGGCGGGCAGGCGATCGCCGCGCTCCTCCGCCGCTGGGACGGCTGAGCCGGGCAGACCGACCTCGATCGCGGGAGAGCGCTATCCCACGGTCGGAATACTGCTCAAGAGACGCGATTCGTTGCGAAAACCAGCAAGAACCGTGATTCTTCTCGCACAATTCCTCCTCTGAACCACTTCCTCCCGGCGCATTCTTGATGCAACGCGGTTCGCCGCTCCCGAGATTCGCATCACCCCAGGAGATCGCCATGAACACCACCATCGCCGACCACGACACCGACGCCTTCGACTTCCTCGCCACCCCCGTGTGGTTCGAGCGCCACCCCTCGCAGGCCGAGGGCGAGGACTTCTGATCCCCGCAGCCTCGACGCGATGAAGCGCTGCGACGCCCCCTCCACTGTCGGAGGGGGCGTCGCGCTGTCAAGGCCCTCCCTCGACCCCGGTCCGCGCGTGAGACTGAAGACCTTCCGACGAAGAGAGGTACGACATGAGCACTCCCGACGACCAGCAGCGGCCCTCCGACCCGGAGATCGCGCACCCGTCGCAGGCCGAGGGCATCGACCCCGATATGAGCACGGTCGAGCCGGACCCCGAGGAGTCGGGGCACCCCTCGCAGGCCGAGGGCGACGACGTCTGAGGCGCGCAGCCTCCTGAACGACGACGATGCCCCCTCCCACCACGGGAAGGGGCATCGTCGCGTCCCGCGTCAGATCGCGGCGATGGTCCAGGCCGCGACGTCGGCCGTCGCGCCCGGCTCGAGCAGCACGAGGTCGGTGCCCGAGTTGAAGGCGTCGGGCGGGCAGGTCATCGGCTCGATGGCGAGCCCCGCGCGATGGCCGACGCCGCGGTGCGGAAGGTCGGCGGTGTGCACCTGCACCCACGGGCAGCGCTCGTCCCAGAGCATCCGCACCCCGCGGCCCCGGGCATCCGTCACCTCGGCCACCGCCAGACCGGAGTCGTCGCGGGAGAGGCCCGTGTACGCGTGGTCGATCTCCGTCGCGCCGATCTGCCGCGCCTCGCGGTAGTCGAAGCGCTCCGCGTCGTCGGTGACGGGCGCGAGCTCGGTGGGGATGAGGCGCTCCTCGGTCGCGCCGAGCACGCTGTCGGCACGCAGCGCGAGCGTCCAGTCGTCGACCGTGCCCTCCCCCGCCACGAGGTACGGGTGCGGGCCGGTGCCGAACGGCGCCCGAGACGCGCTCGCGTTCGTCGCCGACACGGTCTGCGTGAGGCCGTGGTCGGCGTCGAGCGCGAACGTCGTCGTCACCGTCACGCGCCAGGGGTAGGCGTCCTGGGGCTCGATCGTCGCGGCGAGCGTCACGTGGGTCTCGCTCTCATCGACGACGGCGAACCCGGCCCAGGCCACGAGCCCGTGGAGCGCGTGCCCGCGCGACGGCTCGGTCAGTGCCAGCTGGTACTCGACGCCGTCGAAGGTGTAGCGCCCGTCCACCACGCGGTTCGGCCACGGTGCGAGCGTCGTGCCGCGGTAGGCGGGGCGCACCTCGTCGCTCGCGAACGGCACGACGAGATCGCGGCCCTCGTAGCGGAGCGTGCGCAGCGTGGCGCCCACGCTGGCGATGGCGGCCTCGTATGCGCCGGCTCGCAGCACGTGCTGCGTTCCCGAGACGTCGGCGGTGTGCGTCATGTTCTCTCCCTCTCGGCGCCCACGGCGCTCCGTCCGTCAGTATCCCGCGTGGGCGCCACCGGCGGCGAACCGCGCTCAGCCGCGCGCCGCCGCCTTCGCCTCGCGCTCCGCTGCCTTCAGCCGCGCGCCGCCGCCTTCGCCTCGCGCTCCGCTGCCTTCAGCTCGCGCTCGGCTGGGGTCCGCGCGCCGGGCGCGAGGAAGATCGCGACCGCCACGAGCGCCATCACGACGATGAGCGCCGAGCGCAGCCCGAACTGCTCGCCGAGGAGCCCGAGCACGGGCGGCCCGACGAGGAACGCGATGTAGCCGATCGTCGCCGCGAACGACACGCGCGCTGCGGTGTCATCGCCGGAGTCGCCGGCGGCCGACAGCGCGACGGGGAACCCGAGGGATGCCCCGAGCCCCCACAGCACGACCGCGGCGGCGGCCGCGATCTGGCTGTCGACGAAGATCACGACGGCGAGGCCCAGCGCACCGAGGAGGGAGCTCGCCGCGAGGACGGCGGCGCGACCGAACCGGTCGACGAACCAGCCGCCGACGAAGCGCCCGACGGTCATGGACGCGGCGAAGATCGCGTATACGGCCGATCCGAGGGCCGCATCGAACCCGTGGCCTTCCACCATGACGAGCGGCAGCCAGTCGTTGGCGGTCCCCTCGGCCATGGCGAGCGCGAGGATGATCCCGCCCACGAGCAGCAGGTTCGGGTCCTTCCAGACGGGCGTCCGCGCGCCCGCCGTCGCCCGCGGCGCCTCCCGCGCGCGATCGCGCACGACGGCGCGGCGTCCGACGCCTGCCGGCACGTTCCGGATGGCCAGCGCCAGTCCCACGACGATGATCGCGCCGACGACGGCGAGGTGCGTCCCCACCGGGAAGGCCGCCGCCGTCAGCAGCATCCCCGCGATCGCGCCGACGACCGTCCCCAGGCTGAAGAAGCCGTGCATGAGGGGCATGACCGAGCGGCCCAGCGCCTGCTCGACCTCCGCGCCCTCGACGTTCAGGCCGACCTCGCCGGAGCCCATCCCGAAGCCGAACAGGGCGAGCCCGAGGGCGACGACCGGGGCCATCCCGAGCGCGGCGCCGAGGCCGACGACGGCGACGCCGATCGCGCTGGCGAGCGTGCCGACGGCGATGACCGGACGCGTGCCGAGGCGTGCGACGAGCGGACCCGACGAGAGGATGCCGATCATCGAGCCGACCGAGAGTCCGAAGAGGATGAACCCCATCTGGTCGATCCGCGCGCTCAGCAGCGTCTGCACGTCGGGCGTGCGCGTCACCCACGACGAGATGCCGAGGCCGGGCAGGAGGAACATGACGAAGAGCGCGTTGCGGCGCTGTCGGATGGCGGGGGTCACGGGAGCCTTCGCGTGGGAGACAGGGTCGACCACAACCGTAGAGGACCGGGCACGCGTGCGGGCGCGCGGCGACTCCCCCGCCCCGTCATCCGCGAGGATGGAGGGATGACGACCCGAGGGACGCCCGCGTCCGCGCCCGCGAGCGACGACGCCCCGCGCATGAAGCGCGCCCTGCAGAGCCGCCACATCCAGATGATCGCGCTCGGCGGCGCGATCGGGACCGGCCTCTTCTACGGCTCGGCCGACACGATCGGCGTGGCGGGGCCATCCGTTCTGCTGGCGTACCTCGTCGTGGGCGCGGTGATCTTCCTCATCATCCGCGCGCTCGGCGAGATGTCGGTCGATGAGCCGGTCTCGGGCGCCTTCAGCCACTTCGCCCACCGCAACTGGAGTGCGCGGGCCGGCTTCGTCTCCGGCTGGAACTACTGGTTCAACTACATCGCCGTGGCCATGGTGGAGCTGTCGGTCGTCGGCACCTTCGTGAACTACTGGCTGCCGGCGGTGCCGCTGTGGGTGTCGGCCGCCGTCGTGCTCGTCCTCATCACCGGCGTCAACCTCGTCGGCGTCCGCGCGTTCGGCGAGTTCGAGTTCTGGTTCGCCATCGTGAAGGTCGGCGCGGTCATCGCGATGATCGTGCTCGGCGTCGTCGTGGTGGCCTTCGGCATCAACAACAGCGCCGACCTGCCCGACCCGACATTCGCGCACCTCGTCGACGACGGCGGCTTCTTCCCGCACGGGCTCGGCGGCACGATCGCATCCCTCGCCGTCGTCGCGTTCTCGTTCGGCGGCACCGAGCTCGTCGCCGTCACGGCCGGCGAGGCTGCGGACCCGCGCCGCACCATCCCGAAGGCGGTCAACCAGGTCATCCTGCGGATCCTCATCTTCTACATCGGCGCCCTCGCGGTCATCATGGCGGTGATGCCGTGGTCGCTCATCGACGGCGGCACCAGCCCCTTCGTGCAGATCTTCGATCGCATCGGCATCCCGGGCGCCGCGCACATCCTCAACCTCGTCGTGCTGACGGCCGTGGTCTCGGTCTACAACTCTGGCCTCTACTCCAACGGGCGCATGCTCTACTCCCTCGCCCAGCAGGGCAGCGCGCCCGCGTTCCTCGGCCGCCTGTCGCGCCGCGGAACTCCGGTCGCGGGCGTCCTCGCCTCATCGGCCGTCACCGTGCTCGCGGTCGTCGTGGTGTTCCTGTGGCCGGACTTCGCCTTCCAGTACCTGCTCTCGATCGCGCTCATCGCCGCGATCATCAACTGGGGCATGATCATGATCACCCAGCTGAAGTTCCGTCGGCGCATCGGGGCGGATGGCGCGGCTCGCCTCGCCTTCCCCCTCCCGCGGGCGAAGGTCACGCCATGGATCGTGCTCGTCTTCCTCGCCGGGGTCGTCGTGCTCATGGCCTTCTCCCCGCAGTACCGCACCGCCGTCATCGTCGGCCCGGTGTGGGTGGGCATCCTTCTGGTGGCCTACGAGGTGCGGGCGCGTCGCGCGCGGCGAGCGGATGGCCAGGGCGCGGATTCCAGGACCGCCTAACGCTCGCGAGAAGCGGATGCAACCCCCTCCGCATCCGCCCGAAGTGCCCTATCGTCGGCACATGCTCACCGTGGACATCCCAGAAGACGGCCAGCTCCTCGACCTGCTCGCCCACCGCCATCCGGCGAGCGTCACGATCGCGATCGGATCCTCGCCGAAACCGACCGATCACGAGCGCGTGCGCATCGCCCTGCGCGACGCCATCGACGACGCCGCGGAGCGCCTGGCCCAGACCGACATCCCCAAGGACGAGCAGAAGGAGGTGGTCTCGCAGCTGCGCGCGACGCTCGACGACGACGGGTTCTGGGAGCACCAGTCGCAGTCGATCCTGCTGCTGGCCGCCCCCGGCCGGAGGGAAGCCTTCCGCCTGCCGTTCGACGTCGAGGACCGCGTGACGATCGGCTCGCGGTTCGCGCTGCGGGCGCTGCTGCGCGCGCCGCACCACCACCACTGCGCGTTCGTCCTCCAGCTGTCGAAGCGGAAGGCGCGCCTCACCGAGCTCCTGGCCGACGGCCGGCTGGTCGAGCACCCGCTCGTCCTGCCCGACGACATCGAGTTCACGTTCATCCACGCGGAGAACGCCGGTCAGGCCGACCGCGACCGGGCCCGCGGATCGGACGGCGACCAGAGCGAGCGCGAGCGCTACTGCAAGATCGTGCAGGACGAGGTGGTGCGCATCGTGCCGCGCGGCACCCCGCTCATCCTCGCGACCTCGGAGGACCTCTCCGCCGCCTACCGGTCGCGTTCGACCCACGACGCGCTGCTGGATGCGGCCATTCCCGCCCACCCGGACTCGCTCGACGACAACCGGCTCGTCGAGGAGGCCTGCGCCATCCTCGAGGAGCGCAAGAAGGCGGCCACGGAGACGTGGAAGGAGCACTTCGGCGAGCTCCGCTCGCAGGGGCTCGCCACCTCGCGGGTATCGGAGGTCGCCGCGGCCGCCGCCGCCGCGGCGATCTCGGAGCTGCGCTTCGACGCGGGTGCCGACGTGCCGGGGAAGATCGACGAGTTCGGCCGCGTCGTGGCCGACAGCGACGATTCGGCCCTCGTGGAGGACGTCGTCGCGCACGTGCTGCAGTCGGGCGGTCAGGTGCGCGCCGTGCGCCGCGAGGAGCTCACCGACGGCGGGCCCTTCGCCGCCGTGTTGCGCTTCGCGGTGCCAACCCCGAGCTGATCCGATACAGCGAGAACGCCCGGCCCGTGCGATGCACGGGCCGGGCGTTCTGCGGGGCGACTCAGAAGTCGAAGTCGCCGATGTTCTCCTTGTCGAACACGAACGGGTCGCCCAGCAGGACGACGCCGTCGGCGCCGACGGTGTACTCGCCGAGGTCGCCCGCCTCGAAGGTGTCGCCCTCCTCGCCGGTGATGTCGCCGGCGATCAGCGCCTGCGCGGTGTAGGCGGAGAGGTAGCCGAGGTCCTCCGGGTTCCACAGCGCGAACGCCTCGACGGTGCCGTCCTCGACGTACTCCCGCATCTGGTTCGGCGTGCCGAGACCGGTCAGCGCGACCTTGCCCTGGAAGTCCGAGGTCTGCAGGTAGCGCGCCGCGGCGGCGATGCCGACCGTGGTGGGCGACACGATGCCCTCGAGCTTCGGGTGCGACTGCAGCAGCGCCGCGGTCTTGTCGAACGAGGTCTGGTCGTCATCGTCGCCGTAGACGGTCTCGACGACCTTGATGTCAGGGTACTCGCTGCCGAGGTACTCCTCCATCATCTCGATCCAGGTGTTCTGGTTCGTCGCGTTGGCGGCGGCCGACAGGATGGCGATCTCGCCGTCGCCGTCGATCTGCTCGGCGATGAGGTCGGCCTGGACCTTCGCGATGCCCTCGGCGTCAGCCTGGTTCACGAAGATGTCGCGGCACTCGGGGTTGGTGTCGGAGTCGAACGTGACGACCTTCACGTCGGCGTCGCGTGCCTCGTTGAGCGCGTCGCAGATGGCCTGCGGGTCGTTGGCCGAGACCACGAGCGCGCCGACGCCCTGCTGGGTGGCGGTGTTGATGTAGCTGACCTGCGCGTCGGGGGTCGCCTCGGCGGGGCCGACCTCGGCGAACGTGCCGCCGAACTCCTCGACCGCGCGCTCGCCGCCCTTCGACGAGGTGTCGAAGTACGGGTTGCCGAGGTTCTTCGGCAGGAACGTGACGGTCAGGTTGCTGCTGTCGCCGCCGCCGCTGCTGCTGCCCTCGGAGCCGGAGCCCGAGTCGGAGTTGCCGGAGTCGAGAGCGCAACCGGAGAGCGCCAGGGCGATGCCCATGGTGAGAGCGGCAGCAGCCGCACCCTTGCGTGCAAACGTCATTGTTCTTCCTTTCGTGGGGTAGGAGGTGTCGAGCGAGCCCATCATGCTGTGGAGGCCGCTGCCCGCACCCTTCCTCCTGGCTTGCGGCGTGCCTTCTGCACCCAGGCCAGGAAGCTGGCGGCCACCACGGAGACGACCAGGAGGGCGCCCGTGATGATGTTGATGACATCGGACGTCACGTTCGCCAGGCGCAGGGCGCTGGCGAGGATGCCGATGAGGAGGACCGCGGCGATGACGCCGTGGATCTTGCCGCGGCCGCCGAAGACGGACACGCCGCCCAGGACGACGGCCGCGATGACCTGCAGTTCGAGGCCGGTGGCGTTGTCGCCGCGGGCGCTGCCGAAGCGGAGCGTGTAGTAGATGCCGGCGAAGGCCGAGACGACGCCCGCGAGGACGAAGAGCACGAACTTCGTCCGCTCCACGGGGACGCCGGAGAAGTGCGCGGCCTCCTTCGACAGGCCGATGGCGTAGATGCCCCGGCCGAAGGGGGTGAAGTGCAGCAGCACGACGAACACGACCAGCAGGACGAGGAACGGCACGATGATCGCTGGGATCGGGGTGCCGGCGAACTTGGCCTTCGCGAGATCGGTCCACGTCTCCGGGAAGCTCGTGACGGCCGTCGTGCCGAGGAGGCCGACCGCGAGGCCGCGGAACAGCGCCAGCGTGCCGATCGTGACGGCGAGCGACGGGAGCCCGACGACGGTCACGAGGAAGCCGTTGAACGCGCCGCCGATCACGCCGACGACGAGCGCGACGAGCGCGGCCAGCTCGAACGGGGTGCCGGACTGCACGAGCACGCCGGTCACCACGCTGGAGAGCCCCACCATGCTGCCGACCGACAGGTCGATCTCGCCGGTGACCATGATGAGCGTCATCGGCAGCGCGATGAGGAGGATCGGCGCGACGTCGAGGATGAGGTACGTGAACGTGATCGGCTGCGCGAAGCCGCGCACCGTCAGTGCCGCGACGAGGGCGACGACGACGAGCAGCGCGATGATCGCGGTCTCGCGGCTCAGCACGAGCCGCTTCCAGAGCGGGCGGTCGAAGTCGCGGGCGACGCGATTCGACGACGTGACGGGTGCTGTGGTCATGACTGTTCCCTCGCCTCGATGAGCCGACGCTTCTGCCGCACCGCGAGCACGCGGTCGAGCACGATGGCGCTGATGATGAGCAGGCCGACGACCGCGCGCTGCCAGAAGTCGGGGATGCCGAGGATCGGCAGGGCGCGGTTGATGGTCATGAGGAGCATCGCGCCGATCGCCGCACCCCACACCGAGCCCACGCCGCCGACGATCGCGACGCCGCCGATGACGGCCGCGCCCACGGCGTCGAGCTCCCAGCCCGAGCCCGCCTGCGAGTTGATGGTGCCGTAGCGAGCGGCGTAGAAGACGCCGCCGAGCCCGGCGAGCGCGCCGGAGAGGACGAACGCGGTGAGCACGCGGCGCGTGACGCGCAGACCGTAGAGCTCGGCCGCGGCCGGGTCCGACCCGATGGCGTAGTACTCGCGGCCGCCGCGGGTGTTCTTCATGAACCATGCGGCGATGGCGAGCACGATGACCGCGACGATCGTGAGGATCGGGATGGTCAAAATCTGACCGGTGCCGAGCGCGAGGAAGCTCTTCGGCATGTCCGACGCGTTGACGCGGTCGCTGCCGGTCCACAGCACGTTGATGCCGCGGTAGGCGTACAGCGTGCCCAGCGTGATCACCATCGCCGGCACCTTCGCGAACGCGACGAGCGCGCCGTTGATGAGGCCGAGGACGGCGCCGAACAGCACGGCGAGGACGACCACGACGACGATCGGGATGCCGGGGATGTCGATGAACAGCCGACCGGTCAGGTAAGCGGAGAGGCCCATCACGGATCCGACGGAGAGGTCGACGTTGCGCGTGATGAGGACGATCGCCTGGCCGACGGCCACGAGCACGAGGATCGACGGCGTGAGGAGGAGGTCGCGCCATCCGTCGGGGCTGAAGAGGAAGGTCGGGTTCTTCACCGTCGCCGCGGCGACGACGATGACGAGCGCGAGGAGGATGCCGAACTCGCGCGCCTTGCCGAGCGTGCCGATGTGGCGCGTGACGTCGGAGGCGGGGATGGCGCGGGTCGCCTGGGTAGTGGTCATGCTGCGGCCTCCGAGGAGTGGGTGGCGGCGTGCATCACGTTCTCGCTCGTGGCGACCGCGCGGTCGATCTCGGCGGTGATCCGGCCTTCGCGCATGACGAGCACGCGGTCGGCCATGCCGAGCACCTCGGGGAGCTCCGACGAGATCATGAGGATGCCCATCCCCTGCTGCGCGAGCTGCGAGAGGAGACGGTGCACTTCGGACTTGGTGCCCACGTCGATGCCGCGGGTCGGCTCGTCGATGAGGAGCACGCGCGGGTTCGTCGCGAGCCACTTGGCCAGGACGACCTTCTGCTGGTTGCCGCCGGAGAGCGTGGCCGCGACGGTGTCGAGGGCGTTGCTCTTGACCTCGAGCCGGCTCGCCCACTCGCGGGCGGCGCGGTTCTCGATGCCGGTCGTGACGAGGCCGAGCTTGGCCAGTCGGTTGCGGATGGACAGGGTGATGTTCTCGCCCACGCCCGCCTCGACGACGAGCCCCTGCTTGCGCCGGTCCTCGGGGACGAGCGCGAGGCCCGCGCGCATGGCGGCGTTGGGGTTGCGCTTGGGGACGACCGAGCCGCCCATGCGCACGCTGCCGGCGGTGTAGTCGTCGACGCCGAAGACGGCGCGAGCGACCTCGCTGCGGCCGGCGCCCACGAGGCCCGCGAGCCCCACGATCTCGCCCGCGTGCACGGTGAAGGTGATGTCGGAGAAGACGCCGGGGCTGGTGAGGCCCTCGACCTCGAGCAGCGGCCCGCCCTTCTCGGCCTCGAGCTTCGGGAAGAGCTCGGTGACCTCGCGGCCGACCATCTGGTGGACGATCTCGTCGACGCTGGTCTCGGCGATGCTGCTGGTGGCGATGTACGCGCCGTCGCGCATGACGGTCACGGTGTCGCAGAGCGAGAACACCTCGTCGAAGCGGTGCGAGATGAAGATCAGCCCGCGTCCCTCGTCGCGGAGACTGCGCGCGATCGCGAACAGGCGCTCGACCTCGACGCCGGAGAGGGCGGCGGTCGGCTCGTCCATGATCAGCAGCGAGGCGTCGAGCGAGACGGCCTTGGCGATCTCGATGACCTGCTGATCGGCTATCGACAGCCCCTCCGCGGGGCGGTCGGGATCGATCGTCACGCCGAGGCGCGTGAAGAGGCGCTCGACCTCGTGGCGCATCGCCTTGCGGTCGATGCGGCCGAACTGCGTCGTGGGCTGGCGGCCCATGAAGATGTTCTCCGTCACCGAGAGGTCGGGGAAGAGCGTCGGCTCCTGGTAGATGACGGCCACGCCGGCCGCCTTGGACTGCGCGGTGGACGTGAAGTCCACGTCTTCGCCACGGAGGCGGAAGACGCCGCCATCCCGCTGATACAGGCCCGCGACGATCTTCACGAGCGTCGACTTGCCCGCTCCGTTCTCGCCCACGAGCGCGTGAATGGAGCCTGCGTCCACGGAGATGGTGCCCGAGCGCAGTGCGATCACTGAGCCGAAGGCCTTCTCCACGTCACGCAGCTCCAGCACCGGCGACTCCGCCATCGGCTGCTCCTGCCCTCTTCGTCGAGGACGAATCTGAATCGATTCAGTCCCAATGCGTGCCACTGTAGGAGCGCCGCGGAACGCGTGTCAAGCCGACGAAGCCGCCGTGACCATCCCGAGACCTGAACCGATTCACCTCACGCCGAGGCGCGGACGACGAGCTCCGGCTGGAACACCGTCTGGCGTGGGATGGCGTCGGGGTCGCTCGACTCCTCCAGGAGGATCCGCAGCGCGGTGCGGCCGATGATCCGGCTGGGCTGGCGCAGCGAGGTCAGCGGCACCGCCGCAGCGGCCGCGAACGGGATGTCGTCGAACCCGATGAGCGCGATCTGCTCGGGGACGAGCGAGCGGCCGGAGACGACGAGCGACTGCATGAGCCCGAGCGCGAGGAGGTCGTTGCCCGCGAACACGGCGTCCGGTCGATCGCGTCGGGGTCGCTCGAGGATCCGCTCCCCCGCCCTCGCGCCCTCGGTGACCGTCATCGCCTCGGTCGCGATGATCTCCAGTTCGACGTCCTCGTCGGCCTCGTCGACCGCGATCCGGGCGCCCGCGAGCCGGTCGTTCATCTGCCGCAGATCGAACGGGCCGCCCACCACCGCGATCCGCCGCCGGCCGATGCCGATGAGGTGCTCTGCGGCCATCCGCCCGCCGGCGAGGGAGTCGACGGAGACCGACGAGAACCGCCCGTCGCCGCTGAAGCGGTCGATGAGCACCGAGGGGATGCCGCGCGAGCGCAGCCGCTGCAGCTGCGACGCCACGTCGCCGTGCGGGGCGATGAGCACGCCGCGCACCTGCTGCTCCTCGAAGAGCTCGAGGTACATCCGCTCGCGCGAGATGTCCTCATCGGTGTTGCCGTGCAGCAGCGCGATGCCGTTGCGGAAGGCCTCGTCCTCGGCGCCGCGGACGACGTCGTTGAAGAACGGGTTCTGGCCGTCGAGCACGACGAAGCCCACCGTGTGGCTGACGCCCGCGCGAAGGCGCCGGGCCGCGTCGTTGCGCACGTAGGCGAGCTGCTCGATGGCGGCGTTCACCTTCGCGACCGTGTCGACGGCGACCTCGTCGGGCCGGTTCAGCACGTTGGAGACCGTCCCGACGGACACCCCGGCGAGCTGCGCGACGTCGCGGATGCTGGCGGGCACGGGCTCTCCTCGGGCGCGAGCAGGATGGCTGATGCACCGATGCAGGCAGCTCGCGACTACGCCTAGAGTAGTCCCGCGACCGATCGAATCGATTCAGTCCGGCTCAGCGTGGAGGAGGGCGAGCATGACCGCGCGCGATCCCGACGCGCTGCCCGTCCTGGAGATGCGCCGCGTGGTGAAGTCCTTCGGAGCCGTGCTCGCGCTGCGCTCGGCGAGCCTGCGGCTGGAGAGCGGGTCGGTGCACGCGCTCGTCGGAGAGAACGGCGCGGGCAAGTCCACGATCGTGAAGATCATCGCCGGCGTCTACCGGCGTGACGCCGGGCGCTTCGAGATCGACGGTGAGGCCGTCGACTTCACCTCCCCCGCGCAGTCGCGGGAGGCGGGCATCGCCGTCATCCACCAGGAGCCGACGCTCTTCCCGCACCTCTCCGTCATCGAGAACGTGTACCTCGGGCGCGAGCCGCGGGGGGCGCTCGGATCGATCGACCGCCGCGGCATGCGGGACCGGCTGCTGCGGATCCTCGGGCGCCTCGGCGTCGACATGGATCCCGATCTCCCCGCCGACGTGCTGTCCATCGCCGATCGGCAGATCGTCGAGATCGCGAAGGCGCTCACCGAGGACGCCCGCATCCTCATCATGGACGAGCCGACCTCCGCGCTCTCGGTCCGCGAGATCGAGCGGCTCTTCGCGATCGTGCGGAGCCTGCGCGACGAGGGCAGGGCCATCCTGTTCATCTCGCACCGGTTCCGCGAGGTCTTCGACCTCTGCGACACCATCACCGTGCTGCGCGACGGCGCCTTCGTCGAGACCATGGACATCGACGACACCACGGTCGACGAGCTCATGACCGCGATGGTCGGGCGCGACGTCACCGAGCTCTTCCCCAAGCAGGACGTCGAGATCGGCGAGCCCGTCCTCGAGGTGATGGAGCTCGAGAGCCGCGGCGCGTTCCACGACGTGTCGCTCACGGTGCGCGCGGGCGAGATCGTCGGCCTCGCGGGCATCGTCGGCTCGGGGCGCAGCGGCCTGGCGCGCGCCATCTTCGGCGTCGACCGGTACGACGAGGGCCGCGTGCTCGTGGACGGCGAGCGGGTTCCCTCGGGGAGCCCGGCAGCGGCCATCCGATGCGGCATCGCCCTCGTGCCCGCGGATCGCCTGCGGCACGGGCTCATCCCGAGCCTGCCGATCTCCCGCAGCGTGACCCTGGCGTCGCGTCGGTCGCTCGCGCGGCGCGGGCTGCTCTCCAGCAGGGCCGAGCGCGCGGCCGCGCGGGGGTGGGTCGAGCGCCTGCGCATCAAGGCCACCTCGCTGAGCGCTCCCGCCGGCTCGCTCAGCGGCGGCGGCCAGCAGCGGGTGGTGCTGGCGAACGCGCTTGCGACCCGGCCGCGGCTGCTCATCGTCGACGAGCCCACGCGCGGCATCGACGTGGCCTCGAAAGCCGAGATCCACCGGCTCCTCGGCGGGCTCGCGGGCGAGGGGATGGCCATCCTCATGATCTCGTCGGAGCTGCCGGAGATCCTCGGGATGTCGGATCGCGTGCTCGTCATGCGCGAGGGGCGCATCACCGCCGAGCTGCCGCGGCAGGCGGCCACGCCCGAGGCCGTGATCCGCGCGGCCACCGGCGGCTAGGGAGAGGGGAAGACCATGGAGAGGCTGTCGGATCGTCTGCTGTCGTGGGCGAGCCTGATCGACGAGCAGACCGTCGCGCAGGCGCGCACGTCGTCGCAGATGCCGTTCATCCACCCGCATCTGGCGCTCATGCCCGACGCCCATCTCGGACTCGGCGCGACCGTCGGCTCGGTCATCCCCACGCGCGGCGCCATCATGCCGGCCGCCGTCGGCGTCGACATCGGCTGCGGCATGATCGCCGTGCGCACGCCGTTCATGCGCGCCGATCTCACCGGGCGCGACCTCGGCGACCTGCGTCGACGGATCGAGCGCGCGGTTCCGCTCTCCGCCGGGCACGCCAATCACAAGGTCACCGCCACCGCCGCGCCCCGCGTCGCCGAGCTCGAGCGGCTGGCGGCCGAGGCGGGGTTCGATCCCGCGGCACGGGCGAAGGGCTGGCGCCTGCAGCTGGGTTCCCTCGGCAGCGGCAACCACTTCATCGAGGTGTCCGTCGACGAGACGGACGCGGTGTGGATGTTCCTGCACTCCGGCTCGCGCGGCGTGGGCAATCGCATCGCGCAGCACCACATCGCCATCGCGCAGCGCGTGTGCCGCGACGCGCGGATCGACCTGCCGAACCGCGACCTCGCCTACCTCGAGGAGGGCAGCGACGAGTTCGCGCAGTACATCCGCGAGCTGCGGTGGGCCCAGCGCTTCGCGCTGCTCAACCGCGAGGAGATGATGGACCGCGTCGCCGAGCAGCTGGGGCGCTTCCTCGGCACCGAGGTCGAGGAGCTCGAGCGCATCAACTGCCACCACAACTTCACGGAGTCGGAGATGCACTTCGGCGAGCGCGTGTGGGTGTCGCGGAAGGGCGCGATCCTCGCCGATGCGGGCCGCCCCGGGCTCATCCCCGGCTCGATGGGGACGGCGTCGTACATCGTCGAGGGGAAGGGCAACGCGCTGTCGCTGAACTCCTCGCCCCATGGCGCCGGACGGGAGTACTCCCGATCCGCCGCCCGCCGCACCTTCACGCGCGAGCAGCTGCGCGAGGCGATGGCCGGCATCGAGTACCGCGACACCGACGCGTTCCTCGACGAGATCCCGCAGGCCTACAAGCCCATCGACCGCGTGATGGCCGACGCGGCCGACCTCGTGACCGTGCGGCACACCCTGCGGCAGCTCGTCAACGTGAAGGGCGACTGACGGTCGGCCCTACTCCGTCTCGAACGGGAAGCGCACGCCGAGCGCCGAGCGCCACCGGTCGAGCGTCCGCACGGTCGCGAGAGTCTCCGCGTGCGTCATCTCGGCCGCCTCGCCGGTGCCGTCCGCCAGCGCGGCGAGCACCGCGCGCGCCTCGAGGGCGTAGGCGGGGGCCGGATCGATCTCGATGACCTGGGCACCGTCATCCGCAGTGGCGACCTCGATGGTCGTCGCGCCCGTCGGCGTCCACGGGTCGGCGATGCGGATGCGCCCCTGCTCGCCGAGGACCGTCACGTCGTTCGGCGCGTTCACGCGCACGCCCGTCGAGAGGGTCGCGGTGATGCCGCCGCGGTAGGTCGCGCGGGCGACCGCCCATTCGTCGACCCCGGTCGGGCCGACGACGCCGGCGGCCGAGAAGACGAGCGGCTCCGCGGCATGCATGCCCTCCGCTGCGTCGACGATCGCCGCCGCCATCGTCACCGGGTAGCCGCCGACGTCGAGAATGCCGCCGCCCGCCACGGCGGGGTCGAACAGCCGCCCCTCGCGCTCGGGCATCGCGAACGCGAACGCCGCGTCGATGTGGAGCACCCGCCCGATCGCGCCGTCGCGGATGAGATCGAGCACCGCGCGGGTCTGCGGGTGGAACCGGTACATGTACGCCTCGACGAGCGGCACGGCCGCGCCGCGAGCCTCGCTGACGAGGGCGGCGGTGGTGGCCTCGTTCACCGACAGCGGCTTCTCGCACAGCACGGCCTTGCCGGCGCGGATGGCCGCGCTCACGAGATCGGGATGGGCCGTGTGCACGGCGGAGACGTAGACCGCGCGCACGCGCGGATCGGCGAGCGCCTCCTCGTATGAGCCGGCGAAGACGTCGGCGTCACCGCTCGCCTCCGCCTCGTCCGCGAACACGCGCGCCCGCCCCGGGTCGGAGCTGCCGACCGCGACGATCCCGCCGCCGGTCGAGGAGAGATCGGCCAGGAACCGCCGTGCGATCTGCCCCGGGCCGAGCACGGCCCATCCGCCCGTCGTCGCGCTCGAAGCCGGGTTCGTCTCGGGAGAGCTCATCGTCGTCCTTTCGAGGGGAGCCGCGCGGTCGCCGCCGATGGGGCCCACCCTAGGGGCGACGGGAGGCGCGGGCAAAACCTCCTCGACTCAGTCGCTCGCGCGCGCCGGCACCTCGTGGATGGCCGTGCTGACGTTCGCACCGTTCAGCTCGAGATAGAGATGGCCCTCGGTCACCGAGACGGACATCGTATTGCGACGCTCGATGGCCGCGGTGGCGTCGTCGATGAAGCCGGGGTCGAAGCTCCGCAGCACGATGTCCTCGGCGCGGTGGATCGTCTTTCCCGCCCACGCGGCGAGCAGCCGCGCCGGGTCGCGGTGTGTGTAGACCGCGGTGCGCTCAGCGAGCTTGCTCGCGTAGTGGAGGCGCTCGGCGTCGGGAGCGCCGACCTCGATCCACGCGGTGATCGCGCCGGTGAGGTCGCGGACGATGACGGCGGGCTCGTCCGTCGACGAGATCCCCTCGCCGAACGCGATCCCCTCCTCGTACTCGAGGCAGTACGCGAGCACGCGGGTCAGCATGTAGGCGTCGGTCTCCGACGGATGCCGCGCGACGCGCAGGTTCAGCTCGTCGTAGACGCCGCGATCGACGTCGGCCAGCTGCACCGTGAAGGTGTGGATCATCGCGCCGATCGCCATAGCGACCGAGCCTACCGGGCGCGGGTGCGAAGCCCGCGCCCGGCGAGCCTCAGCTGCGCTTGCTCGTGGCGCGCGCGATGAAGAACAGCACCACGCCGACGGCGATCGCGATGGCGCCGAACAGCCAGACCCGGCCATCCTGCTGGGTGAGGAGCAGGATGCACGACGCGATGCCCAGCACGGGGACGAACGTCCAGACCCGGAAGTGCTCGTGCTCGACCTTGTCGCGGCGCAGCACGAGCACCGAGATGTTGGCGCTCAGGAAGACGAACAGCAGCAGCAGCACGACGGTCTCCGCCAGCAGCGCGAGGTCACCGAGCAGCGTCAGCAGCATGGCGATGAGGGTCGTGACGAGGATGGCCACCCACGGCGTCTTGCGCTGGGGCAGCACCTTCGCGAACACGGCCGGCAGGAGGCCCTGCTCGCCCATGCCGTAGGTGAGGCGGCTGGCCATGATCATCGTGAGCAGCGCGCCGTTCGCGACGGCGACGAGGGCGATGAGGCTGAACAGCCACGACGGGATGGCCATGCCGCTCGCCTCGACGACCTCGAGGAGCGGTCCGCTCGACTTCGTGAGCTCATCGGCGGGCAGGGCGATCGAGCTCGCGAGCCCGACGAGGATGTAGACCACGCCGGCGGTGAGGAGCGAGCCGAACAGTGCGCGCGGGTAGTCGCGGCGGGGGTTCTTGACCTCCTCGATGACGTTGGCCGACGTCTCGAATCCGACGAACGAGTAGTACGCCACGATGGCGCCGGCGAGCACCGCGCTCGCGGCCGACGTGCCCTCCGGCAGCTGCGTCACGCGCGACACGTCGCCCGCGCCGCCGCCGAGGATCAGCGCGCCGGCCGCGACGACGATGACGAGACCGCTGAGCTCGATGATCGTCATGACGAGGTTCGCGCCCATCGACTCGCGGATGCCGCGGGCGTTGAGAGCCGCGACCACCGCGAGGAACACGACCGCCACGAGCGGTGCGGGCAGATCGATGAAGGTGCTGAAGTAGTCGCCGGCGAAGGCGAGCGCGAGCCCGGCCGCACTCACGACGCCCGCGGCGAGCATCGAGAACCCGACGAGGAACGACACGATCGGGCTGCGGAACGCGCGCTCGGCGAACACCGCCGCGCCGCCCGCCTTGGGGTACTTCGTGACGAGCTCCGCGTACGACCCGGCGGTGAGCAGGGCCAGCAGCAGGGCGACCAGCAGCGGCGCCCAGAGCGCCCCGCCCACGTCGCCGGCCAGCACGCCCATGAGGGCGTAGATGCCGGCGCCGAGCACGTCGCCGAGGATGAACGCGAACAGCAGCGGGCCGGTGATGCCCCTTCGCAGCTTGGTGTCGGGGGCGGTGTCCTGCGTCATGCTGTCTCCTCGTGCTCGCGCCTCCGTCAGAGGCGTCCACCGAAGATGCTGTCGGATGGCCGTGGCCGCTGTCGCGCCCTTGACCCTGCGTGCGGGTTGTGGGTAGGGGTCAGCTGCCGCGCTTCTGCAGCTCGCGATTGATCGCGCGCATCCCGGTCTCGAGCGCGCGCAGCTCCTCGAGCGACAGCGCGTCCAGCACATCCTTCCCGAGCTCGGGACGTGCGCCCAGGATCTCCCGGACCGCCGCCCGTGCGCGATCCGTGGGACGGAGCCGACGCACCCGCTGATCACCGCCATCCTGAACCCGATCGAGCAGCCCCTGCTCGACCAGTCGCTCGACCAGCTTCGACATCGTCGCGAGGGAGACGCCGAAGAGGTCGCTCAGCCCGCTGACCGTCGCGCTCTCGTTCACGACCACCGCGGCGAGCGTCTTCAGCTGCTGGATGGTGAGCGTCGTCTCATGCAGGGATCCCACGACCCGCGGAATGGAACGGACCGAGAGGGCGACGGTCAGCGTCTCCAGGCTCCGCCGCACCTCGTCTCGCTCGTCCATCTCCCCACGGTAACCGCCGGGGCGGATTTCCAGCCAAGGCATAGCCGAAATAACTTAGCTTTGGGCTAACTTCATGGAGGGGGAAGGAACCACGATGACCGAGAGCACTTCGATCGACCTCGACGCGATCCGCGAGAAGTACCGGCAGGAGCGCGATCGCCGAATCCGTCCGGATGGTGCGGGCCAGTACCGCCGTGCCGCCGGCGAGTTCGGGTACTACGCCACCGATCCGTACACGGAGCGGGAGGAGCGCGCGCCGAAGACCGACCGCGTGGAGGCGCTCGTGATCGGCGCCGGCTTCGGCGGTCTGCTCACCGGCGCGTTCCTCCGCGACGCGGGCGTCGAGTCGATCCGCCTGATGGACGAGGCCGGCGACGTCGGTGGCACCTGGTATTGGAACCGCTACCCGGGCGTCCGCTGCGACATCGAGTCCTACGTCTACATGCCGCTCCTCGAGGAGACCGGCGCGATGCCCACCGAGCGCTACGCGACGGGAGAGGAGATCCGACAGCACGCCATCCGCATCGCCCGCCATTACGACCTCTATCGCGACACGCTCTTCCAGACTCGCGCCACCAGCCTCGTCTGGAACGAGGACGAGACCGAGTGGGAGGTCGAGACCGACCGCGGCGATCGCTTCCGGGCCCGCTACGTCATCACCTCCTCGGGAACGCTCACGCAGCCGAAGCTGCCGGGCATCCCGGGCATCGAGACGTTCCGCGGCCACACCTTCCACACGAGCCGCTGGGACTACGGCTACACGGGCGGCAGCGCGGACGGAGACCTGATCGGACTGCACGACAAGCGCGTCGCCGTCATCGGGACGGGTGCGACCGGGCTGCAGGTCATCCCGCACCTCGCCGAGCACGCGAAGGAGCTGTACGTCCTGCAGCGCACACCGTCGACCGTCGACGTGCGCGACAACCGTCCGACCGACTGGGAGTGGGCGACGAGCCTGCAGCCCGGATGGCAGCGCGAGCGGATGGAGAACTTCCTCCAGGTGCTGGCGGGCGAACCCGTCGACGAGTCGCTCGTGACTGACGGCTGGACGAAGACGACGAGCCTGCAGCGGCACATCCTCTCCGGCTCGGTCGACCAGGGGGTGTCGGACGAGGAGCGCGAGCGCCAGGACGAGATCGACGACGCCCTGACGATGGAGCGCATCCGCGCGCGCGTGGATGAGATCGTGACGGATCCGGCCACGGCCGAGGCTCTCAAGCCCTGGTACCGCTACATGTGCAAGCGGCCCGGCTTCAGCGACCTCTACCTGCAGGCCTTCAACCGCCCGAACGTCACGCTCGTCGACACCGCCGACTTCCACGGCGTCACGGGCATGACCGAGAACGCGGTGCTCGTCGGAGACGACGCGTACGAGGTCGACTGCGTCGTCTTCGCCACCGGATTCGAGACCGGCGTCTCGGGCGTCGTCTCCGGCACGCTTCCCGTCGCGGGTCGCGATGGCGTGCAGCTGCTGCAGGCGTGGGGCCGCGGACCGCGCACCCTCCACGGGTTCTTCACGCACGGCTTCCCGAACCTCTTCCAGCTCGGGCCGATGCAGAACGCGAACTCCGTCAACTTCGTGCACATCCTGCAGGAGCAGGCCGAGCACATCGCCGCGATCATCGCGCGCGCCGACGCCGACGACGCCCGCTGGGTGGAGCCGACAGCGGAGGCGGAGGCCGGATGGGTGCAGACGGTTTTCGCGACCGCCCGCGACGTTTCCGCGTTCCAGGCGGAGTGCACACCGGGCTACTACAACGGCGAGGGCACGCAGGCGATCACGGGATTGACCTACTCCCCCGGTCCCGTCGACTTTCATCGCCTTCTCCGAGAATGGCGAGCCGGAGACATGAGCGACGTCCTCGTGCGAGATGACGACGACGCCCGCCTCCGCCAGCGCGATCTCGCCGGGGTGGCCTCGTGACGCGACCCGCGCCATCCCCGCTCTTCCGCCGCACCTGCGGCTGAACCCACCCGAAAGGAACACGCATGGCACTCACTGCGAACTCGACCATCGGCGAGTGGCTCGACAGCCCCGTCGGCGGCCCCCTCGTCGAGGGGCTCCTCGCGCAGACCGGCGGCTCGGCGGAGGCGCTCGCGCCCGTCCGGGGCCTGCCGCTGCAGCAGCTCGTCTCGCTCAGCCAGGGGCAGATGCCCCAGAGCGTGATCGATGGACTCGTCCTCGAGGCCAACGACGGCATCGCTCCCGAGGAGGAGGCGAGCGCGGGCTGGCAGGAGCGCATCACGCCCGAGCGCTTCGCGGGTAAGACGATCGTCGTCACCGGCGCCGCATCCGGCATCGGCCGCGCCACCGCCTCGCGCATCGCCCGCGAGGGCGGCCGGGTCATCGCGGTGGACATCTCCGCCGACCGCCTCGCCGAGTTCCAGGCGTCGCTCCCCGAGGCCGACGTCACGGTCGTGTCCGGCGACATCACGAAGCAGGAGTCGGTCGACGAGATCGTCGCGGCCGCCGGCCAGCGCATCGACGGACTCGCGAACGTCGCCGGCATCAACGACGACTTCTCGCCGTTGCACGAGACGAGCGACGCGACGTGGGAGCGCGTGATGGGCGTGAACGTGACGGGCGCCTTCAAGCTCACCCGCGCCGTGCTCCCGGCGATGATCGATGCCGGCCGCGGCGCCGTCCTCAACGTCGCCAGCGAGGCCGGCCTCCGCGGCAACGCATCGGGCAACGCCTACACGACCTCGAAGCACGCCGTGGTCGGCATGACGAAGTCGGCCGCGTTCATGTACGGCCCGAGGGGCATCCGCGTCAACGCGGTGGCTCCGGGCGGCGTCGCCACGGGCATCCCCTTCCCCCCGAACGTGTCGCAGGCGGGCTCCGCGCGGCTGCACCCGTTCCAGAGCCAGATCCCCACGGTCGCGACGGCCGAGGAGCTCGCCGCGTCGATCACCTTCCTGCTCTCCGACGACGCCGTGAACATCAACGGCGCCATCCTCGCCTCCGATGGCGGATGGTCGGTGCAGTAGGTCTCGGATGACCGAAGGCGGGGCGGGTGCGATACGCACCCGCCCCGCCTCTCACGTCGCGGCTCGCGTGCGCGTTCGGTCGCGTAGCCCTCCCCCGCGCGGGAATCAAGCCGCGGCCGATCTGCCGCGTCGCGCGAGGGTCGTCGTTAGGGTCGTTCTCATGGTGAGAGGTCACATCACGCTCGCAGCCGTCGCGGCGCTCGCCGTGCTGCTGACCGGCTGCTCGATCCACATCCCCGCCGATCCTCACGGCACGCTCGACCGTGCGCAGGGCGGCGTCCTCCGCGTCGGCGCGACCGAGAATCCGCCCTGGGTCGAGGTGGATGAGGGCACGGAGCCGACCGGCTCCGAGGTCGACCTCGTCGACGAATTCGCGGATGGCCAGGGGGCCGATGTCGAATGGACCACCGGCAGCGAGGCGGTGCTGATGGACGCCCTCGACCGCGGCGAGCTCGACATGGTCGTCGGCGGCTTCCTCGACGACACCCCGTGGGCGGAGAAGGGCGCCGTCACCTTCCCCTACACCGCGGACGGGCCCGACAAGCACGTGATGATCGTTCGGATGGGCGAGAACCGGCTCCTCGTCACCCTCGAGGAGTTCCTGTACGAGGAGGCGTCATGACCGCGCGCTTCGGACGCACCGAGCTGCCCGAACGGCAGGAGCAGGCCCTGCGGAAGGCCGTCCGCTTCGAGTGGTACACGCTCGTGTTCCTCGCCATCACCATCACCATGGTCTATCTCGTGATGGGCAGCTCGCAGGCGATGAAGGCCGCGTGGATCGAGGACCTGCTCTCGCTCACACCGCCGATCGCGTTCCTGATCGCGGTGCGCATCGTCAACCGGCGACCCACCGAGAAGTACCCCTACGGCTACCACCGGGCCGTCGGCGTCGCGCACCTCGTCGCCGGCGTCGCGCTCTTCGCGATGGGCGTCTTCCTCATCATCGACTCGGCCTCCGGGCTCATCAGCGCGGAGCATCCGCCGATCGGCTCCATCGTGCTCTTCGGTCAGCCGATCTGGCTGGGGTGGCTGATGATGATCGCGATGGCGCTGACCATCCCGCTGCCGATCTACTTCGGCAAGGTGAAGATGCGGCTCGCTCGCGACCTGCACGACAAGGTGCTGTATGCCGACGCCGACATGAACAAGGCCGACTGGATGACCGCGGCCGGGTCGATCGTCGGCGTCGCGGGGATCGGGCTGGGGTTCTGGTGGGCGGACTCCGCCGCCGCGCTCTTCATCGCCGCGAGCATCGTGTCCGACGGCGTCAAGAACATGCGGGCGGCCATCACCGACCTCATCGACACGCGGGCCACGACCTTCGACGACGGGAGGCCCCATCCCGTCGCCGGCCAGGTGGACACCTACCTGCGCGATCTGTCCTGGGTGGAGAAGGCCGGCAGCCGCATGCGGGACCAGGGCCACGTCTTCCACGTCGAATCGTTCGTCGTGCCGCGGAAGGGCAAGACGCCGAGCCTCACTCAGCTCATGGAGGCGCGGAACGCCTGCGTTGATCTGGACTGGCGCGTGCAGGACATCGTGATCGTCCCCATCGACGAGCTGCCGGAGGAGGTCGGCGGCTCCGACGACTCCCGCCAGTCCGAGCGCAGTCGCTGAGGATCCCTCGCGCGACCGCGACCGGTTCAGACCGTCCGGCGGTTCTTCCGGCGGGTGAGGAGGACGGCGCCGCCCATCGCCAGGACCATCGCGACCGGCAGCGCAATCGCCATCGGCAGGCCGAACGGCACCCCGGCGAGGGCGGCGATGGCGAAGGTCGCGGCCATGCCGACCCCCATGCCCGCACCGGTCATGGCGCTCATGATGGTCGGGTCGATGAAGGGGGTGCGGGTGCTCTGCTGCGTGTTCATATCCTCACCGTACGAACCCGGCGCGACCACGACCATCCGCCGCCCGCCGGAATCTCGACCCGCCCCTCCCCCATGAGGAGGAGGTCTCACTCCCCCGGGCGGTGACGGATCATCGACGTGCCGATCGCCAGCGCGACGCCGCCGAGCACGACCCCGCACCATCCGTTGTAGCGCGACGGGTCCTGCCATGGCCCGAAGATCGACAGCAGTGCGGTCTGCGCGAGGACGAGGAGCACGAGCGCCGCGGCCATGTTGCCGAGCTTGACCGCGCGCATGAGCACGTCGCCGAGCCGTCGAGCGGAGAAGAAGCCGTGGATGGCGAGACCGAGCTCCACCAGCGCGATCACGGCGAGGGCGATCGCGATGTACCGGTCGTACCCGACGCGCACCTGCTCGCCGAGCGCGAGCGGGATGCACGCGACGGTGTAGACGGCTGCCATCGAGGTGAGCAGGATTCCCGAGATGCGATACGTCCGCATCGCCGCCTCGGTGCCGTGCCCGCCCTCCTCGCTCCGATGCGCGCGCACCACGAGGATCTTCACCGCGGCCATCCCGAGCGTGAAGAGCACGTTGGCCGCGATGAACGTGGAGAAGTGCCCGAGCAGGACGAGGGTCTTTGACCCCGCCACCGCGACGTGCACGGGCACGGCGGCTGCGGCCAGCACCACGTTCCGTCGCCCGGTGTCCTTCATCGCGGATGCGAGCCGCCGCATGTGCGGTGTCGCATCCGGGGTGTCGACTCCTGCGGGCATCCTCCGACAGTAACGCGCTCGGCTGATCAGCCGCTCGCGCCGGAGAGGAGCGGCTCGGCCTCGTCGAGCTGGTCGGTCACGAGACCGTCGATCCCCGCGGCCAGCAGCGCGTCCATGGCCATCCTGTCGTTCACGGTCCACGCGTAGATCGGCAGCCCGTGCGCGTGCGACCAGTCGATCATCTCGGGTGTGATGGACGCCTGCTCGACGACGTAGAAGTCGTTGCCGACGTCGGGGAGGTTCCCGACGTTGATCGCGATGGTGAGGCCGACGCGCAGATCGGGGCGCAGCTGCTTGAGCTTCTCCACAGACGCGCGGTCGAGCGAGTGGAAGATGTTGCCCTTCGTCCCGCCGATCGCATCGAGCTCCGCGAGCAGTTCATCGACGGGGTCGCGCGTCTCGTGGCCGGTGATCTTCAGCTCGATCATGAGCGGGATGCCGAGCTCGCGCGCGCGCTCCACATACTCGGTCATCGTGGGGATGGTGTCGGTGCGGCCGTGCATGCTGACCGTGGTCCGCAGGACCTCGGCGGTGCTCATCTCGTAGATGTTCTCGTTGCGTCCGGCGAGCACCGTGAGGTTCACGTCGTGGCTCGCCACGTAGTCGCCGTCTGCGGTCTGCTGCACGTCGACCTCGACGTAGTCGGGGTCGAACTCCGCCGCCGCCTCCAGCGCCGCGATCGTGTTCTCGGGGCCGCCGTTGTCGTAGCCGCGGTGCGCGATGAGGAGCGGGTCCTGGGGCAGCGCCGATGTCGCCTGCGACGCCCCTGCCGTCAGCGCACCGGTCCCGACGAGGGCGAGGACTCCGGTCACGGCGACCACCCGGATCCGCACGCGGCGCCACCGGACCGGCGCCGGCTCGGCGGCCGAGGCGTCGAGCCCAGCGGCCAGGCGAGCGCGGGCGACGACGAGGAGGGCGATGGCCTGCGCGGCGAACACGCTGACGAGCTGGTAGAGCACCCACGCGAGGATGGCCTGCCCCGCGAAGGTCTCCGGCTCCTTGCGGAGCCCGCTCTGTCCGGTCTCCAGCAGGAAGGCCGCGACCTTCGGCAGGAGAGCGACCACGACGGCCACCACGACGAGGGCGATCGCTGTGCGGCGCTCGTGATTTCGCCCCTCCCAGCGCTCATCGCGCGGCGTCTTCGGCCACAGCGTCAGCATCAGCGCCGGAAGGGCGAGGATGGCGGCGGCTGTGACGACGAGAAGCGCGCCCATGATGCCAGACCAGAGGGCGCCGCTCAGGACGTCCTTGAGGAATTCGCGCCCGATGAACGGCGGCACCGCGAGCACGGCACTGGCGGGGGCGAAGACGGTGATGCCCGCGAGCGGACCGGCCACGGCCATCCCGATGGCGAGGGGCCACGCGCGACGGGTGCTCGCCGCGACGCGGAGCCGCGGCCACATGCTGCCGCGCGATGCCTCCCCCGCCAGCCGCCGCTCGGCGACGACGAAGGCGAGCACGGCCCATCCGATCGAGGCCGCCGCGATGAGCGCACCGGCCGCTGCCAGCAGGGCGAGCGAGGCGGGGGAACCGGCGAGGACGAGCAGATTCTGGTCCGTCAGCGCACGCAGGCCCGCGCCGTGCAGGGCGCCTTCGAACAGCGCTCGGACGATCGGCGGGAGGATCGCCGCGATGCCGAGGTGGACGGCGATGAGCAGCGCCCAGAGCCTCGGCGGCAGCTGCACGAGCGGAAGCAGCAGCGCGCGAACGCCCTGCTGCTCGGAACTTCGCTCGATGCTTCCCATGGCATGGGCCATTCTCCCCTGGCAGGCTCCGCGGACTGGACCCCTTGCGCTCAGGGAGAAGCTGGATTACGCGTGCGGGTGGCGCGAACGACGAAACCCCCTCACGAGGAGGGGGTTTCTCTGGCGGTGACGGTGGGATTTGAACCCGTATCGACGGCTGGAGACTCCGGAGCCGGACCTCGGAACCCGCGTCTTTATGCGGAAGTTGCGCACAACTGGATGCATCGACGAGCAGGTGCTTGCAGGTGTCCTGTTACCGCTGTGTTACCGCAGTAACGGCGGTAGACCTCCCCCTGTTGACGCCGAGTGAAAACTGACCCCCAGGCGCCGAACGAAAACTGACCCCCTCGGCACCCTGGGAGGGTGATCGCTGTGGAGGACTGGGCCGAGATTCGTCGGCTGCACAAGTCGGAGAAGTTGGGCATCAAGCAGATCGCCAGCAAGTTGTCGATCTCGAGGAACACCGTCCGGCGCGCGTTGCGGTCAGATGAGCCACCTCGGTATGAGCGCGGGGCGTCGGGGTCGCTGGTGGATCCGTTCGTGCCGCGGATCATGCTGCTGCTCAAGGAGTACCCGCGGATGCCGGCGACGGTGATCGCCGAGCGGGTCGGGTGGACGCATTCGGCGTCGATCTTCCGCGCGAAGGTGTCGGAGCTGCGGCCGCTGTTCGCCGGCATCGACCCGGCAGACCGCACCGAATACACCGCGGGCGACATCATCCAGTGCGACCTGTGGTTCCCGGCGGTGCCGATCCCGGTGGCGCCGGGGCAGGCGGAGATCCTGCCGGTGCTGGTGATGACCCTCGGCTATTCGCGGTTCCATTCGGCGCTGATGATCCCGTCCCGTCAGGGCGGGGACATCCTCGAGGGCATGTGGCAGATCATCCAGCGGCTCGGGAGGGTGCCGCGCACGTTCGTGTGGGACCGGGAGTCCGCCATCGGCGGCACGGGGAAGCTCACGGTGCCTGCGGCGACGTTCGCGGGGGTGCTGTCGACGAGGTTCCGTCTGGCGCCGGCGGCGGATCCGGAGTTCAAGGGCATGGTGGAGCGCAACAACCACTACTTCGAGACCAGCTTCCTGCCGGGGCGCACGTTCACGAGCCCGGGGGACTTCAACCGTCAGCTGCAGGACTGGCTGGCACGCACGGCGAACGTCCGCACCGTCCGGTCAATCCAGGCACGCCCCGTGGATCTGCTGGAGGAGGATCTACGGGCGATGATCGACCTGCCGCGCACGGCGCCGTCGACGGGGCTTCGGACGCGGGTGCGGCTGGCGCGGGACTACTACGTCCGCGTCGACGCGAACGACTACAGCGTGGATCCGCGGATGATCGGCAAGAACGTCGACATCACCGCCACCGCCGACGAGGTGCTCGTCTTCTGCGACGGCGTGCTCGTGGCCCGTCACCGGCGCGCATGGGGCAGCAAGCAGGTCGTGAAGGACCCCGCGCACGTGGAAACCGCCAAGCGGTTGCGGCACGAGTTCAACGACCTCGCCCACGCCCGCGCCGAGAAGGCCCGCCACGCGGCGCTCGGCACGAAAGCACACGCCGACGGCCACCAGGTGCAGATCCGTGCCCTGACCGACTACGACGCCCTCTTCGGCGTCACCTTCACCACCACCCCCGACACTCAGCAGGCCGCCACGAGCGGCGCGATCACGAAGGAAGCACGATGACACCCACAGCCCCCACCCTCGACACCGCCCGCGACACGGCGCTGGAGACGACGATCGCGGCGCAGAGCGCGCTGATCACACCGAACGGCGAGAACCTCCACTCCCGCCTGAGCTACCTCGCGCGCGTGATGAAGACCCCCCACGATCGGACGGGTCTGGGAGGACCTCGGCACGAGGGCGCGGGAGGAGAACTGGTCCCACGAGGAGTACCTCGCCGCCGTCCTCGAACGCCAAGTCGCCGACCGCGAGTCCGCGGGCACGACGATGCGGATCCGCACCGCCCACTTCCCGCAGGTGAAGACCCTCGAGGACTTCAACCTCGACCACCTGCCCAGCTTGCGGCGCGACGTGCTGGCGCATCTGGCGACGGCGACGTTCATCCCGAAGGCGGAGAACGTGATCCTGCTGGGCCCTCCCGGGATCGGGAAGACGCACCTGGCGATCGGGCTCGGAGTGAAGGCCGCCCACGCCGGCTACAGCGTGCTGTTCGACACCGCGAACAACTGGATCACCCGCCTCGCGAACGCTCACCACAAGGGGCAGCTGGAGGAGGAGCTGAAGAAGATCCGCCGCTACAAGCTGATCATCGTCGACGAGATCGGCTACATCCCCTTCGACACCGACGCCGCCAACCTCTTCTTCCAACTCGTCGCCTCCCGCTATGAGCAGGGCTCCATCCTCGTCACCAGCAACCTGCCCTTCGGACGCTGGGGCGAGACCTTCTCGGATGACGTCGTCGCCGCGGCGATGATCGACCGCCTCGTCCATCACGCCGAAGTCCTCACCCTCACCGGCGACTCCTACCGCACCCACGGCCGCCGCGACCTCCTTCGCCAAGGCGAACGCGCCGGCAAGAGCTGAGCGCTCGACGTAGCGGGCGTTTCGCGCTTGTGCCGGCGCCCGCCCGCTCGACGAATCGCTACACATGGGGCTCGGGCGTGTAGATGATCGTCCAGGTCTCCCCGAAGTCGCTTGTGGTCGCGATCCCTCGGCGGTCGACGATGACGATCTCCTCCCCAGGGGTGACGGCGAGTGCTTGAGCGGCGCCTGTGTACTCGCCGCCGGTGGCCCACTTGCCGCTGGGCAGCTCGTAGACGAGGGTGCCGTCGACGCTGGTGCCGATGAGGAATCCGAGGTGGTTCACCGCGATGAGCATCATCCGCGGTGCCTCCGGGTCCAGTTGGAATGTCTTTCCCGCGTCGTGGCTGACGTAGAGCCCTTCGGGCGCGGTGGCGTAGACGGTATCGGGATCGTCGGGGTCGACGAGGACATCCCGCGCGTCGACGCCGACGCCGTCGTTCCAGGTGCGGCCACCGTCGTCGGAGCGGTAGACGATGCCGAAGTTGTTGGCATAGATGCGATCCGGGTCGGACTCGCTGACGGTGAGGTCGTGGAAGTCGGCCTCACCGGTGAAGGCAACGTTCGTCCAGGTGCGGGCGGTGTCGTCGGAGCGGATGAGGCCGAGGTTCTGGGCGCCGAAGTGATCGGGACTGCTCGGCCCGGGGTGCCCGGAGGCGTAGAACGTGCCGTTGACGGAAGTGAACCCCATGGCGTCGAAGTCGTTACCTGCGAGGGGTCCGGTCACTTCTGCTGACGGACGAAGCGTGTCGAGCTGATAGATGCCGCCGTGGCTGGCGATGAGCAGCCCACCGGTCTGCGGGTCGGGGGCGAGCCCGTGGATGTGCTCCAGGGCGACCTGGGTGGCGTGTTCGGGGTCCGCGGGGCGGCTCAGGGAGCACCCCGCGAGCACGGGGGCGGCGGCCGCGAGGGCGGCGAGGGCGGCGATGAGGCGGCGTCGGATGGGGCGGACGGGCATGGGAGATCTCCGGGTTCGTTCGGGCAGGGCAGAGGCCGGTGGCCGCCCGTGTGATGGGGCGGCCACCGGCGTGGCGGGCTCATAGCTGGGTGAGCAGCTCCTGCATCTCGGCGATCTCGGCGGTCTGGCCCGCGGTGATCTTCTCGGCGAGGGCAACAGCCTCGGGGTTCTGGCCGTTGTCGACCTCGGCCTGGGCCATCTTGATCGCGCCCTGGTGGTGCATGGTCATCTGCTCGAGGAACAGCGCGGACGCCGTCTCACCGTCGGCTTCATCGAGGGCGGTCATGTCCTCCTCGGACATCATGCCGCCGCCGTGGTCCATGCCTCCCATGTCGGCGTCCTGGCCCCAGGCTTCGAGCCACTGGTTCATGGTGTCGATCTCGGGGCCCTGAGCGGCTTTGATCCGCTCGGCGAGGGCGACGACATCCGGGTGGACACCGTCCTTGGCCAGCAGCGTGTCGGACATCTCGATGGCCTGCTGGTGATGCATGACCATCTCCATCGCGAACGTCACATCGGCGTCGTTGAAGACGGCGTCGCTGGCTTCGGTGGAGGGGGTGGGCAGGCCGCTGGCGGTGCTGCCGCCGTGGTCCATGCCCTCCATGTCGGACCCGCCGGTGTCGCTGCAGCCGGCGAGGATGAGCGCGGTGGCGAGGACGCCGGCGCTGAGCGTGATGGTGCGGAACTTCATGAGGATCTGTCTCCTTGGTCGTTGTTGAGGGCGCGCTGAAGCGCGCGGGATCTGCGAAGCAGATCACCTCACCTGCGACTGATGGACAGGACGTGCAGATCGGGTGGAGCAGACGGCGCTTCCACGAGCACGGGGGCCGAGAGCGGGGGCGCCAGCGAATGAGGCACGAACGCGGCTCGAGCGGGCCGGATGGCGAGAACGATGCCGACAGCGAGCAGCGCGAGCACGCACGCCATGAACGCCATCGCGTCCATACCGCCGCCACAGCCATCCCCGCTGCACGGTTCGGCAGTAGTGCCATCGGGTCCCGTCGCGCCGACGGTCGTGGCGCTGTCGGAGTGGTGGGTGCTCTCGGCGATGACGGCGGGGGCGTGGTGCGCGGTGCCGGTGCTGAGCACGTGCATGCCGAGCAGCCCGATGAGCACCCCGAGGACGGCGGCGGAGGTGAGCAGGAAGGCGTGCGCCCACGTGGCGCCCGGGTGCATCGCCCGGCGCAGCGTCATCACGCTCATCCGCTCACCGCCTTTCCTGTTCAGCACTCTACGAAATCTGCCTGTCAGGCGCCGCGCAGCACCGCGGCGGTGGTGACCTCGGGGCGCATGTCCAGTCGCCGAAGCAGCTGGGCGTTGAGGGCGACGACGATGGTGGACAGGGACATCAGGATCGCGCCGACCGACATCGGCAGCACGAACCCGAACGGGGCGAGCACGCCCGCTGCGAGCGGGACGGCGATCAGGTTGTACCCGGCAGCCCACCACAGGTTCTGCTTCATCTTCCGGTAGCTCGCCCGCGACAGCTCCATCACCGACAGCACTGAACGGGGGTCGTCGCTGGCGAGGATGACCCCCGCAGAGGCGATCGCGACATCCGTTCCCGCACCGATCGCCACACCGACATCGGCCTGCGCGAGTGCGGGCGCGTCGTTGACGCCGTCGCCGACCATGACAACCTTGCGGCCCTCGTCCTGCAGCTGCTTCACCTTGGAGGACTTGTCCTCCGGGCGCACCCCGGCGAAGAACCGGTCGATGCCCAGCTCGCCGGCAACGGAGGCGGCGACCGCCTCGGCGTCGCCGGTGATCATCACCACCTGCACGCCACGGGCATGCAGCGCATCGATCGCCTCGCGGGACTCACTGCGGATCTCATCAGCCAGGCGCAGCGCTCCGGCGACCTGCCCGTCGACGAGGACGTGCAGGATGATCGCGCCCTCCGCGCGCCACTCGTCCGCCACCGGCAGCTCACCCGCGCCCTCCTGCTCGAGCAGATACGGGCCGCCGACCTGCACGAGGTGCCCCTCGACGGTGGCGCGGACGCCGACCGCCGGTGATGACTCGAACCCAGAGGAGGCAGGCACGGTCAGCTGCTTCTCGGCGGCGCCGTTCACGATCGCGCGAGCCAGCGGATGCTCCGAGTCCGCTTCGGCGGCCGCCGCGAGGGCGAGCAGCCGGTCGGCGTCGAGCCCCGCAGTCGGGTGGATGGCGGTGACGGCGGGGGTGCCCTTGGTGAGGGTGCCGGTCTTGTCGAACAGCACCGTGTCGATCGTGCGCATGCTCTCCAGCGCCAGGCGATCCTTGATCAGCACCCCGCCACGCGCGGCACGCTCGGTCGCGATCGACACCACCAGCGGGATGGCCAGGCCCAGGGCATGCGGGCAGGCGATCACCAGGACCGTGATCGTACGGACAACGGCCTGGTCGGGCAGGCCGATCACCGTCCACACGACGGCGGTGATGACGCCGGCGATCAGCGCGAACCAGAACAGCAGCGCCGCGGCGCGGTCCGCGATCCGCTGCGCCCGGGAGGTGGAGTTCTGCGCTTCGGCGACGAGCCGCTGGATGCCCGCGAGGGTGGTGTTCTCGCCGATCGCGGTGATCTCCACGCGCAGTCCCGAGTCGGTGGCGACGGTGCCCGCGACGACCTGGTCGCCTTCGGAGCGGCGCACCGGGCGGGACTCGCCGGTGATCATGGCCTCATCCATGCTCGCCGAGCCCTGCACGATCCGGCCATCTGCCGGGACGCGACCGCCCGGGCGGACCACCACGACGTCGCCGACCTGCAGGTCGGCGGGGGCGACGGTAACGGTGGTGTCGCCCTCGACGCGCTCGGCCTCGTCCGGCAGGAGCGCTGCCAGGGAGTCCAGGGCGGAGGTGGTCTGCGCCAGGGAGCGCATCTCGATCCAATGCCCCAGCAGCATGATCACGATGAGAAGCGCGAGCTCCCACCAGAAGTCGAGATCGTGGTGCAGCAGCCCGACGCTCGCACCCCACGAGGCCAGGAACGCGACCGTGATCGCCAACCCGATCAGCAGCATCATCCCGGGCCTGCGGGTGCGCAGCTCGCTCACCGCGCCGGTGAGGAACGGGGCCCCGCCCCACACGTACATCACCGTGCCGAGCACGGGCGAGATCCATACCATCCACGCCACGTCGGGCAGCGAGTAGCCCAGCAGCATGGCGAACATGCTCGAGAAGCCCACGACCGGGACGGCGAGAGCGAGCATGATCCAGAACAGCCGGCGGAACTGCGCGACATGATCACCGTGACCGGCATGCCCACCGTGACCGCTGTGCCCGGCGGATGCGGCGTGGTCATGGCCTGCGTAGTCATGGCCGGAATGCAGGTGGTGGTCACTGCGGTCACGGTGGGCTTCGTGCTCGGCCGGCTCCGTCGCCACAGCCTCCGGCATACCGGCGGCGGTCGGCTCGGGACCTGCGTGGTCCGTCACGCGCTCCGGCTCGGCGTGGCGGTGGGCGCTCTGACCGTGCATCGTGTGGTCGTGCTGGCTCATCTGAGCCTCCTCGGCGAGTGGCCGCTGTGCGGCGGGGATTGCAGGAGATGGGTACGGCGTTCGGCCGCGTCAGGCGCCGGTGTTGACGGTGTAGCCAGCCTCGGCCACCGCCGCGTGCAGCGCGGCACGCTCAAGCGGTGCGGCGCTTCGTACCGTGACGGTCGATGTGCCGCCAGCGGTGAGCGCGACGGACACGTCCTGCACGCCCGGCACAGCCGACAGCTCTTCGGTGACGCTGCCCACGCAATGCGCGCACGTCATCCCGTCCACCAGCAGGGTGGTCGACGTTCCCGCCTCCATGGCCGGCTTCTGCGTCGTGGAGGAGTTCGGGGCCGCGCAGCAGGCGCATCCCGCCCCTGAGTCCTTGAGGCCGAGTTCGATTCGTTCGATGGTCATGATGATTGTCCTTTCGACGATGAGGGTCAGGAGCGGACCAGGCGCGCGATCGCTGCGTTGGCTTCGCGGATCTTCTCCTCCGCGACCGGACCGCCCTGAGCGGTGGCCTCGGCGACGCAGTGGCTGAGGTGGTCACCGAGCAGCGACAGCGCGACCACTTCGAGGGCCTTCGTGGCCGCGGACACCTGCGTGAGGATGTCGATGCAGTAGTCGTCGTCCTCGACCATCCGCGCGATCCCCGCTACCTGACCCTCCGCCCGACGCAACCTCTTCAGCAGCGCTTGCTTGTTGTCCGTGTACCCGTGCACGCCACCAGGATATACCCCCCGGGGGTATCCGAGGGGGTCAGTTTTCGTTCGGCGCCTGGGGGTCAGTTTTCGCTCGGCGTTGACACCCCTGCTTGCCTCGCCGAGGATTCCGGCTAGTCTGCCGTCGTCTGCTTCGGATCGCGTTCATGCAGGTCCAGCTGCGCCTCGAGCGCAGGACCGTATGCGTCCGCGATTCGCACACCGTTCAGTTCGCCGCGGCACCACCTCCGCAGGACCTGCGACATTGCCTCCACCCCCGCCGCGGACATCAGCGGATGCGTCCGATCATTGATGCTCTCAAGCGCGAACTGAGTCACGCTCTGGAGGTACTCCACGTCTCGCCGCGGTGCACTCAGCATGAGCCGCTCCAGCGCGACGACCGCCTCGGAGTGCGTGTGCATCGCCCCCTGCCAGTCGCCGATGCTCCGCGCCTTCAGAAGCCGAATGAGCGCGTCGAGCAGCCCAAGGGTGTCGGAACGACGCTGCTCCGTCGCCGCGTCGCGGCGTTGCGCGCGAATTGTCATGAGCGGCACGAGGGCGGTGGCTACAGCGCCCACGATCGCACCAGCCAACGCTGCCAAAGTTGGATCCATGCCGCGAGAGTAACGACCTCGTCGGACACTCGTGCCCGCAGCAAGGCGTCAGCGCCGGGGGCCCAAGAGCGGATCGCGCAGTGTCGCTACACCGCCATCTGAGCGAAATCAGGCACCTCCAGCGATTCGCGGGGTACCCGCGTCTTCCTCGGCATTCGAAAGGGCGCCGTCGCCGAACCACGGCTCGCCGTCGAACTCAGCGTCCATGAAGCCCCCTGCATCCATGTTGATGAGTGTCGGCTCGTGCAGTTCGTCGGGGACGAACCGAACGTCGTCGGGATGACAGTAGATGTACTCACGAGCGCTCTCAGCGGTGTGCTCGTTGAACAGCCGCTCCATTGCTGTGGTCCCGCGTTCTGTGCGGTCGAGGCGGCCACCTACTACCGCAGCCCTGATCTCCTGAATCATCGGGTCGCCCGCCTCGAACCGTTCGATCATGACCATCGGGTCGCTCATGAGCAGTCCCAGCTTGCGCGTGATCGGGACGGAGATCCCCCACGCTGTGGCGAAGCCAACCCCTTCCCACGGGTCGACATCACTCGAGTCGCGGATCAGGCTCACCGGCGCATCGCAGGTGATGAGGGAACGACGGTCGAATCGAACGAGCAACCACGGGCGCGTAACGAGGTACTTCGCGAGGTGTTCAGCGGTGTCGATCATGTGCTTGATGTGACCGACAGTCGAGATCGTGATCGGCGGGCCGCCTGGTTGGGTGGCTTCGTCCCAGATTCGCTGCGCCTGCTCCTCCGTTGCGTCGAAACCGAGGTTCTTCTTGATCCAGCGCGTGACGTTCGCTCGACCACCGGCGCCGACTTCGACTCGGACCATCTTCGCTTGCAGGCGCTCGATGGTCTTGCGGGTGTCGGGCCCGCGGACTGCTTGGAGCGCGAGGTAGTACGACAGCGACATCCGGGCCTCTTCGGAGACCGGGAACTCTCCTGCCTCCATGCGTCGGATGATCCCCACGGCTTCGCCCTCGAGAACGCTGAGCATCTTTTCAAAGCCGTCCGGCTCATTAGCACCGGGGACCGTGTGGAAGTGCGTCTGCGCAGCCACATTCTTCACAGAAGTGGTGAAGGAGGCCCGAGACCGGTCGAGCGGGACGGCGGTGACGCGATCTTGCGTGCCCGCGAAGCCACGAAGATATCCCTGCGGCACATAGTGGTGCAGCTTGGCGGTATTCCCGTTCCCCATGCTCGGAATGGTCTCAAACCCCGCCGACATTCGACGGCCACCGCCCGACCGGCCATGCCCGCACGTGGCAGTCGACTCGGTAGGCCCGGGCGCCGGAGCGCCCATGCGCGCGGAGTTTGCACGGCGGGGACCTCGGGTGGACCACCCGAAGTCCCTCGTTGCGCCGGCGTCACTCGAGCGTGCGGTCACCCGTGTTCCAGCGACGTACTGCGAGACGGGCGTCGCTCGTGGCGGTGTGGCGGGAGCGGCGCCGCTCGGCGCGGTGCGCGCGTCCTTCGTGGCACATCTCGCACGAGCACACGTAGATGCCGGTGAACGCGAACCTCCACTGGCAGCGGGTCACGGGACGCCAGTCGTGGGCGACATCGTGGCGGGGCGGCAGATCGCACTCACCGGACGCATGGTCGTGGTGAGCGGTCGCGGCGAGATCGCCGCGGGCGATGCGGATATGGATCGGGACGTGAGCGTCCGTACGGGACACGGGAACCTCCGAGGCGTGGGGCCCCTGCCCGCGATCCTCGGCGAGGACGAGCAGGGGCTACGGCTTTCGCCGTTGCCCGGAGAACTCGTCGATTCTGCGCATGCGGCCAGTCTGCCACGCACCGCCGACAGGACTCGGCGCCGCCTGCCACATGGACTGACGGCGCCGAGTCACGACCGCCCCTGTCGGGACGAGGTCATGCCGCAGGTCTGACTCCCGTTGCTCAGCGCCTCCTGATCGGAATGATGTTGGCCGCGCGGCGCTCGGCAGCCTTGCGCCTGCGACGCTCGCGCTTCTCCTGCAAGATCGCCTCGAGAATCTTCGCGTCTCTGGCTGCGCCATCGCGCCGCATCTCGGCCCAGCGGAGCACGGCTTCATCGAGGCCCTCGCCCGTAGCGAGGTCAGCGAGCGCTTCCGTGATCGTTGCCCCGGAGCCGACATGGCTGATGCAGGTCGAGGCCGTCCATCCATCACCCTCCTGCCTGAAGTAGATGTGTGCCGACGGCACGACCTCACGGCGAAGGTCCTTCAGTGCGCTGGTTATCTGGTCCATTGCTGCTCTTCCTATCTGTGCTGTGGTGCTGGCTAATCGGTGACGCGATCGTGCGACGGCGGGGGGTCCCGCGTGGAGCCGCCGCGGCGGCGAGCCAAGCTCACCGCGTCACTTCTGGAGCGCGGTGGCGCGCTGCTTGTCGAGCGCTTCGGCGACCTCGTGGAGGTCGTCCTCGAACAGCTCGGCATAGGTGTCGAGGGTCATGGTGGCGGAGGCGTGGCCGAGCATGCGCTGGACGACCTTCACGTTCGCGCCGGCGCTGATCGCGAGGGACGCAGCGGTGTGACGCAGGTCGTGCGGCGTCACCCGCGGCATCACCGGCGGCACCTCCTCCCCGCGCGCCCGCGCCTCGTCCGCGGCCCGCTGATCTTCGGCGCGGATCCGCTTCACCGCGGCAGCGAACCACCCGGACATGCTGTTGCCCTGACTCAGGTACCCGCCCAACTGCGCCGGCCACAGCAGCTCCTCCGCGGACTTGCCCTTGCAGGCGCGGGCGATGGCGTCGTCGAGGAACGCCGGGTAGGGGACTGTGCGGAACTTCTCCGGCTTCGGCGTGCCGAGCTGAACGTGTCCGTTGACGCGGACGGCGTTCTCGTTGACCCAGAAGCAGCGCCGCTGTCGGTCGACGTGCCGGATCTTCAGCCCGGTCACCTCGCCCCACCGCAGACCGGTGTAGGCGAGGAACCGCACGAAATCGGGGTACTTGGACGTCGCCGCCAGCCGCTCGACCTGCGCGTGCGTCAAGTACGGCTTCGCCTTGCGCTTCTTCTTCGGCGTCTTCACCTCCCGGGCCGGGTTGGCGAGGATTCGCCGGTCCCTCACCGCACCGTCGAGGATCGCGGCGAGGATCCCGTGCGCTCGCTTGACCGTCGTCGCCGACCGGCGGGCGCTCAACTCGGCGACCCACTTGCGGATCTCGGTGTGCTGGATCGTGTTGATCTTGCGGAGGCCCCAGCGGGGCGCGACGTGCACCCTCCAGGAGCTCTCATCGCTGTGCCAGGTGGAAGGCTTCACAGCGGCGGCGTGCGCGAGCAGCCAGTCCTCGCCGAGCTTTCCCACGGTCACGTTGCCGTCGCTGACGGAGACATAGGTCCCCTTGTTCACGGCGGTCTCGACCTCGTTGATAAACGCGACCGCGTCCATCTTCCGGCGGAACCCGCCCCGGCGGGTTGGGCGCCCGTCAGGGCGGCGATACCGGGCCTCCCAGCGCAGCCCGTTCTTCGTCTGGTACGAGTAGGCACTTCCCATCGCACACGCTCTCTTCCTGATGATCCGAATGTCTATGAGTTCGTGGCGATACCGGGTGGCATGCCTGATGTCATGCGACGGCCGGTCGCGCTGCCCTTCGAGGCGCACGGCCAGCGGTCGCGAATGGTCCGCCTGTGGCGGGAGAATCACCGTTCGACGACGGTGAGAATCTGCGGAGCCCGGCAGGCGCCAGCGTGCGCTGCCGCTGGCGGGACGACTCGTCCGCCAGAGCACGCACGTGCGACGGCAGCGACATCCTCGGCACCGCGCATGCCGGCGCGCGGCATCGGCGGGCGGACGCGGCTCATCGCATCTCCTCGGAGGTGCTCGTGAACTCCTGGGCGAGCAGCCATTCGTCGACCGCTGCGGGTCGATAGAAGATGCGGCGGCCGCCCGCTCGGATGTAATCCGGGCCGCGGCCGGTGACACGCCACTCGCTCAGCGTGCGCGTGCTCGTCTCCAAGCGCGCCGCGAGCGTCTCGGGCGTGATCAGTGAGTCCAGCAGCGGCGTGCTGATCGGGTTGACGATGCACATAGTTCTCCTCTCGAAAGCTGTTTCGCTTTCGAGAGGGCCTGGTTAGCCGAACCCGTTAACAGTTGCTATGGCGTACCCATCTCGACGAGGAGCTCTATTGGTCCTCTCGCACCTTTCACGTCTCAGTGCGTGACGATCACCTTAGGGCATACCCACTGACATTCTCGGCGCTGAACGTACCCACCGGCGTGTCGCGCCTCGGCGGAACCGTCTGCGTCCGCCTCCTTGGGTCAAGACATGCCTGCGCCGCTACGCGTCGCCGAGCGGGTGGGAGATGCCCCACAAGATGACCCCCGACTCCAGCTCGCTCTCGTTCCCATCTGCCCGCCGCACTGCATCGAGACGCCGCGCGGCATGACGCAGGCAGACCCCGTCGAGCAGTTGCACCTCGAGGCGGGCTCGTTGCAGCTCACCCGCCAGATCCCCGTGCGCCCCGATGCAGTGCCGTGGATCTTTTCGCTCCGCTGAAGCTCCACGTGCGCGACGTCCCGGGGAGACGCCGAGCCGTCGGATAGTCCGCCTCCGCCGCCAGGAGTTGCGCACCATTCACAGCTCACATCCCCTCGTGGGGCGACGTCCCAGCCGCCACGTGCGCACCATCGGCGAAGCGGATGAGCCGTCCAAGTTCGCCACACAGGGCTCGGGGAGCCAATCGGGACGGGGCTTCGTCTTCAGGGTCGTTCTCCGCTCGTAGGAAAGCGGGGGGGTGATCGGCCCCCCTGATCGCGTCGGGTACTCGAACGCTGTGGCCCAGTACCCGACGCGACGTCACGCGGTCGCCTGGAGGTTCCCATCGCGCACCCGAAGCCGCACCACCCGTCCCGGGCTCGCCGCCAGCAGCGGAAAGAGGTCACGCTCGACGGCGCGCTGCAGGTGGCGCGCCCCGTAGGCGGGATCGTACCCGCGCCCGGCGATCCAGTCCACGACGTCCGGTGCCCACTGGATCCGCCATCCGTTCTCGGCGAATCGGCGGGCGGCGCGGGTGAGCTCGAGCTCGGCGAGCTCCCCGATGGTGTCTGCGGCGAGCGGGGCGAACGGGATGACCGCGGTGAGTCGGTTCATCAGCTCTGGCGGTAGCGCCTTGGTGATCGCGCCCAGCTGCCTGTCGGCGTTGAACTCGTCGGTAGCGCCGAAGCCTGCGCTGCGGGTTGTGGCCTCACGGACACCCAGGTTCGACGTCAGGATGATGACCGTCTCCGCGAAGGAGGCTGTCTGGTCCCATCCGTCCTTGAGGCGCCCCTCGTCGAAGATCTGGAGGAAGAGGGGCCAGACCTCGGGGCTGGACTTCTCGAACTCGTCGAACAGGACCACGCTGCGGGGCTTCTCGATCACGCGCGTGGTGAGCAGCCCGTCGGTGGAGCTGTTCTTCCACGAGCGGTGGGCGCCGGTGAGCTTCACGCGCCCGTCTTGGCCGTTGCCGTACTCGGACATGTCGAGCCGGATCAGCGCGTCGGCGGATCCGTAGGCGACTTCGGCGGTGCGCTTGGCGAGTTCGGTCTTGCCGACGCCCGACGGGCCAGCGAAGAGGAAGATCCCGTGCGGGCGCTCGGGCCGGAGCTTGAGGCCGGCGAAGGCCGGTGCAAGACGGGTCGCGAACGTGGTGATCGCGGCGTCCTGCCCGCGCACGCTCTCCGTCAGTCGCTCTGTCAGCTCGGCGACCGTCGCCGGTGCGGGGAGGTCGACGAGCGGGACGTCCGCGTCGTCTGCGTGCCGCAGATGCTTGGCCTCGACGGTCGCGCTGCCGCTGATGCGGGCGCGGCCGATGGCCGCATCGATCCTGCTCAGCGCCAGCCCTGGCTGCGCGCGAGCGTCCTTGGGGGCGGAGGGTGCGAGCGCCGCCTCGGTGACCCCGAGGGCGAGGTTGACTCGGGCGCGCCGGGCGAGGTCGGCCGCGGCGCTGTCGATGATCGCCCGGAGGTCCGCGGCCGGGAGCTCGAGCAGGTGGATGTGGTGGAGGGTCGCCGCGAGTTCTTCGTGCACGTCGGCGAGGCGATCGAGCTGTGCCTGATCGATCGTCACGAGGAACGGAACGTGGTCGCGGTGGTGGGCGAGGCTGATCAGGTCGAGCAGTTCGACGTCGGGACCGCGCGTACCGAGACGGGCGACCTCGTCGAGGTCGTCGATCACGATGACCTCCTTCGCCCGCCAGCCGTCGGTGGAGGCCAGGTGGCGCAGGTCCGTCTGCAGCTCGGCCACCGAGTCGCTGTCAGGACGGAACCTGATGAAGGTGGGCCGCTCGTCCGCGCGACGAATGACCTGCTCGGTGTCGCTGATCAGGGTAGTGCGGCCGCTGCCCGGCTTGCCGGTGATCGACACGATCGGCGGGTTCGGGCGCAGCAGGTGCGCGGCGACCTCCCGGGCCTGGGACGGTCGCCAGAGCTTCTGCCCGGTCGGCTCCCGCGGGAGCAGATTCTCCAGTCCGGCGAAGTTCTCCGCCGGTGGGAAGCGCTGATCGGCGCTCTCGAAGGGGTCGGGATCGTTGTACGTCGGGCTGTTCGCGAGGTTGTCGTTCATTTGTCGTCCTGTCGTCGTGTGCGGCCGCGCTTCTTGCGCCGCGAAGTTGTTTCGTCCTGTGCGGGGTGACGCTGCGCCTGGCGGGCGGCGATCCGCGCCACTGCAGCGGCTGACGTCCGCCGCCTGTGCTTCTCGCAGTGGGCGGTGTCGCACGCCGTGACGGCGTAGAAGATGCACCCGCTGGCCAGCGCCGCCGCGCCGGCGAACCCGGGCGAGTGCAGCCAGTCGGACAGCCATGGCCAGATGGCATCGGCCCATGCATTGCCGGGCTGAGCAGTGAGGAGGGTGTTCGTGTTCACGGTGTTGCTCGTCCCTGTCGAAGTTGCTTCGACGTCAGTCCGACGGCCAGGCGTGGCCAGAGGCGGCGCATGCCCAGCCATCGAGGTCATTCCTCGGGATCGGAATCGGGATCGGGATCGGTCTCGCGAACGATGCGCCAGCGCGAGTCGTACTCGCCGCTGAGCGGGTTGCGGTCGATGATGAGCACCACCCAGATCGGCCCCGCGAACCCGCAGTACGCGCATACGGGAGACGCGATCTTGCCCCACGCGCCGATCCGCGGCGGGTCGTCCCATCCCGGCTCGTAAGGGCTGCCGGGGAAGATGTCCTCCCGGTGATCGCACCGGCGGCACCAGCGTTCCCACTTCGGCTTGGCGGCCGGATCCCGACTCTTGTTCATTCCGTCTCCTCTCCTGCACCGTGGTGCTCAGCCCGGTAGTCGGGGCATGCGCGCGCGACGGGCCGACCGATCCGACGTGGTGTTCACGTCGTGTCGGTCGGCCCGCTGCTGGTGTTGTGGTCGCGGCTATTCGATGCCGTTGCCGACGGCGCGATCGACGACGGCTTGCACGCTCTCTTCACCGCGGAACTTGCTCGTGCCGAGGGTGACGCGCAACCGCAGCAGGCTGCCGCCGGGGATGTTGCTCTTCGCGAGCGAGCGCAGCACGAGCAGGTGGTGGGCGGCGTTCCACCACAGCACCTTCAGCCCGATCGGCAGCACCAGTCGCAGGTGCTGGTCGCTGGCGCCGAGGGTGGAGATCCCGCACTTCGTGAGGTCGACGATCAGCTCGATGACGGGACGTTCGAACCCGTGCCCGAACGGTGCAAGCGCGCGGATGTCGTCCGCGAGGTCCTTCAGCGCGTCGACGCTGACCAGACCCGCATGCGCGTCCGGCGTCGGCCCGAGGATCAGATCCGCCTGGTTCGCATGCTCGAGTTCACCGGAAGCCACCGCCCGTCGATTGAGTGCCTCCGCCGCGTCACGCATGTCGACGGCGAGCCGGAGCAGCTCGTTGCGGTCGGCGGCGTGCACACCGCACGCGTGCTCATGTCCAATCGCGGTATACCCCAGCGGGGTGAGCGTGGAGATGACCGGGAACCACTGCGGCGACCGCGCGGATCCGCTGACCGGGCCGCTCGGGTCTGCCGGACGACGCGCCACGACCGTGGGCCGGCCGGTGCTGGACGTCACGGACGCGGCGAGGAGGCCGAGCATCCCCACGGGTGCGTCGGTGAAGTAGACGCCGTAGGCCTGCAGGGGCTGGGCAACGTGATCGTTGCCGTCGACCTCCGCCCAAAGCCGGCGCAGGTACTGCGCCGACAACTCCTTGCGCTGTTCGTTGCCGTCGAGCAGCGCCGTGGCGTGGGCGTACTTCTCCTCCGCCGTGGCGGCGGTGAACACGCCGAACGCGTCGGCCATGTCCCCCTCGATGCGGCGGACGGCGTTGAAGGCCGGCGCGAGCTGGAAGCCGAAGAAGTCCTCGGTGAGCTCCGCGCTGGTGAGCAGCTTCCCCGGGGTAAGGCGGGGCTGGCCGCGCCAGTCGAGGATCGGGTCGCCGTTGGCATCGAGCATCGGCCGACGGTGCTCGCGGAACGCTTGCATCAGCAGGGCGAATCCCTCGAAGGCGCCGACGAACTCGGGCGAGTGGTCGTGGTTGCGGAGCAGGATCATCAGGATGCTGTCCTCGACGTTGTACTCGCGGACATCGTCCGGAGGGATCGGAACGTACAGCAGCCGTGCGATCGAGATCGCGTCGCGCACCATCCGCCTGTTCTCGTACAGCAGCGGCATCACATCGGAGACAGTGCCGATCCCCGCGAAGAGGCGCAGCAGTCCGATGGCGGTCACCTTGTGCTGTGCGTAGCGGCCGGCGTATGCGGTGAGCACCTGGTGGATCACGTGCGCACCGCAGATCCCCGGGTGCGCATAGGTCTCGCCGATGCGCGCGGGGTTCACCGCGATGTCCGCGTTGCACCCCGGGGCGAGCTCGACATGGTGGTCCGTGACGAGCGTGTGCAAGCCCAGCTTGCGCGCCTCAGCAAGACCTGCGTGGCTGTTGATCCCCGCGTCGGTCGTGATGATCGCCGCCGCGTGCGGGAACTGAATCCGCACATCCTGAATCGTCTCCGGCGTGATGTCGTGACCTCGCCGATAGTCGGGCACGTGCAACTGCACATCGAAGCCGAGTTCGCTCAGCCCCGCCCAGGCGATCACCCCCGACGTGACACCATCCATATCGAAATCGGGGACGACGACGATCTGCTCCCCCGCTTTCTGCATCCGCCGCAGTTCCTCGACCATCAGGCCAACGTTCTGCAGTTCCTCATGCGTGGCATCGTTGATCTCATCGAGGTACTCCTCCGTCCAACCGCGGTTGTCCTTCAGCAGCCGGAACAACGAGTCATCGAAGAACTCGTCCAGCGTCAGAATGTCGCCGCCGAAGTCGGCATCGACGGAGTTATCGGGGAAAGCAGGAATGCTCATATACGTCTCCAGAAGAGATAAGGGGAACGGTGTCTCACGCGTCCTTCCAGCTGCCTCCGCAGGAGCGCAGGCAGGCGATTGGAACGACGAGTCGACCGGCACGCGGATACGCGTGCAGGCCTCAACTCCTCCCTCGGGGCGGCCCTGCCGCCCCACTCCTCTCACCCCGATGACACCGGCGGCCGGCCCGCCCGGACGACCGGCGTCGTATCCGCAGCTCTCTCCGTTCCGGGACGGCGGTGCCGTCCCCCGTGGCTCCGCCGAAACGTCGGCCACGCCCCAGGCGGGGTCCGACGCCTTCGCTCGGAAGGGGTGGATCGAAGGAGGGGACCTGGCCCCTCCTCGCAAGCAAAGGCCCCGGGAGCGTGCGGCGGCGCGGTCCCGGGGCCGGCCCGACAGGATGGGCGAGCGACGCGAGAACGTAATACAGTCGGGTTGCTTGCTTCGAACTGCTCTTCGGTGTTGACTCGAACCCTGATCCAAGGGCTGGGTCAACACCGAAGAGCGGTGAGCGGAGGGCGCAGTGAACGACGAAGTCGTGAACATGGGGCGCCCGACCCGCGAGGGCAACGGAACGCCAGTGGAGGAGCCCTCGCGTCCGCACCCGAGTCCGAGCGCAGGCGAGGGCTCCGTGGTCGAAGAGCGCAGCGATGAGGCCACGCCCGCTAGCAAGCTCGTCCCGGTGCGGATGCGCCGGGACGAGCTTGCCGCGCTCGACGAGGTGCAGCGGCACCTCGGAGTGAACCAGTCCGACGCGCTGCGTCGGTCCGTTCTGCTCGTCGCGGCGGCCCTCGCCGCGACGCCTTCAGCCGATCCCGCCGAGCGAACCCTCGCCCGCCGGCTGGCGAAGAAGCTCACTCCCCGCCAACCTCCGGTGGTGTCCGATAAGGCACTGCTCGCGGATATCCGCGATCGCCTCGCGGAGGTCGCGCATCGGTATCAGCAACAGGCTTTCCAGTTGCAGAAGATCGGCAACAACTGGAACCAGATCGTCAAGGTCCTGCATGCTTTGAAGAACACCCGTGGGATGTTCGCGGGCATGCTCGCCCCGCTCGAATCCGCGATCCACGGTGTCGATCGTGCGCTGATCGATCTGGAATCGCGGATGACCCGGGACGCGGAGCGCGATGCCGAAATCAGCGAGAAGCTCGAGCGGCTGTTCTGATGCCGGTGATCTACATGACTGTGCACCCGAAGTCGGCACGACTCATCAGCTACACGGTCCGCGATAAACCGGGCCAGGGGGACGTTCCGAGGGTGTTGCACGCCGCCGGTGTCCGCTGCCGGCCGGAGACCTCCGCACGGGAGTTCGCGAGAACGCGGGCGCGGCACGGCACCCAGGGCGCGACGCGCAGATCACCGTCGAGGTATGCGCTTCCGGAGGAAGGCGAGACGGCCACACATGTGAAGCGCACGTACCCGGGCGGGCGCAGGTACTGGGCTCCGGCACGGGTGGGTGAGGCCGCGACGCACGTCCGCCACGAGGGCCGTCAGGTTCCCCAGGCCGAGGCGCGGCACGTGATCGTGTCGTTCGGGCTCGATGAGGTCAACCCCGACGACCCAGAGCAGGTCGCCTCCGCGTTCGAGTTCGTCGTGCGCATGCAGCGCACCCTGTACCCGGGCATCCAGGCGCACCTCGTCGGGCAGGCCGACGGCGACGGCCGTGCCTTCCACGTGCACATCGCCTGGAACGCCACCCTCCACAGCGACATGACCGTCGACGGGAAGACATACACCGCCGGGCGGAAGCTCGCCGGCGACCTCACCAACATCGACAAGGTCCACGAACGTGCCGACCGATTCCTCGCCGACCACGGCGCCGAGTACGGCCTCGGCCCGCAACGACTGCCGTCGGTGGCGGAGCGGAGGAAGCAGACCCGCAACGCCCGCGACCGCAACCGCGGCCACGACCGCACCGACAAGAGACGGTCCAACCACGACCGCATCCGCGACGCGTTCGAGACCGCGATAGACGACCCCCGCGCCGTGACGCTCGAGGCCTGGACAGCGGTGATGGCCGAGCACGGCGTCACCGTCACCGAGCCGGGATGGCGGCGGGGCAAACCACCTAAGATCGCCCGCCTCAGCTACCAGCTCGACGGCATGGCCACGCCCGTGCGGGCCAGCACCCTCGGGACTCACTACGACCACGCCAGCACACTGGCGATGCTCGACGACAACGCCTACGGCCGGCCACGACCCCCACGGCCCGCCGCGGTAAAGACTGGCCCGCCCCGGCCGGTCACGGAGCCGACCCCCGAGGAGCTCACTGAGGCGCATGCCGCCGTCGTGACGCTGGCGCGCGAGGAACAGCTGGACGCGTGGATCGACGACCGCGCCCGCGAAGACGGCTACGCGGACGGCGACGGGCAACTCGCCGAACGCGGCTTCTCCAGGCACAACCCCGACCTGCGCGCGCACCTCCACCAGCAGATGGCGATCTGGATCCAGCAGCAAGGCAAGCAGGCTTCCGAGCCGGAGCAGACCACGGAGGCCACGCAACCGCCCGCGCCGGCAGTGGAGCAGCGGAGGAGTGCATTCGATCGTGTCGTCGCGAACACGCCCTCGTACGAGGATCTCGTCGCCGCGGCGAACGAGGCCGCAGCAGAGACAATCGCTCAGGCCCGGCGCCGCCCGGCAACACCCGCGCCCTCCCCATCGGCGGCGCCAGAGCGCGCGTGGGCATCCGGGGTCGATGAGGACGCCGCCGGCACGCTCTACGTCCCGCACCCCGCGAGTCCCGCTGAGACCGACCGGGTCGACGAGCAAGCGCCCGTCGAGCATCCCACCCGCCGGTCACCCGCCACCCAGCCCACCCTGGACCTCGCGAGAGAACACGAGACAGCCGCCCAAGCGGCCGCTCTCTCCGAGGCAGAGACCGACGGCGAGAACGCCACAGGGCCGGCGGCATCGCCCCCGACGGTGCCGCAACTCACGGACGAGCCAGCGTCCGCCGAGCAGTCACGGCGCCCGACACAGCGAGGCGCTTCGCCACACGAAGCTCCGGAGCGCGCGCAGCGAGCCGCTCAGCGCTTCCCGGAGTTGCAGCCGGAGGAGGACGACGATCAAGCATCCGACAGCCGCCAGCCCGGCGAGTAGCCCCCGCTAGTTCGGCCGCATCGCGAAGCGCGAGCTCGATGGTGCAGCAGCACGATCCCTGTGCTCGGAGGCTCATTTCAGCGCGACGGGCACGCTCATGCTTCAGATCCTTCCAGATCTCCGCTGGACCACTTCGGCCTGTCGCACCGCGCCACGGCTCACCGCCGTCGGCGTGACTTCGCCCGCAGAGCGAGGAGACCCCCGATGAATGCAGCGACCAGCAGCACGCAGGCCCCGATGACGCCGGCCACCGCGAGCCCTTCGCCTTCGCTCTCGGGCGCTGCGTCTTCGGAGCTGCTCGGCTGCGGTGCGGGTGCGCTTTCGGAGACGTCCGCCGTCGGCCCGGGCTCCTGGCTGGGCTCGGGCGCGGCGCCGGGCTGCACGCGGGTGTCTTCGTTGCGGCAGGCGGGCTGATCCCATCCAAGCCCGGGCTCGGCGCCCTCTGCCGGGGCGTACGTGAACTCGTAGGACTCCGAGATCGGGTGGCCGTCACTGGAAACGGCGTTCCACACGACCGAGTAGGTGCCTGCCTCGCCGAGCGCGACTGGCGTCGTCAGGACGTTCATATCGATCGTCGAGCAGGACGTCTCGTAGTACAGGCCGTCCGGTCCCTGCACCCGCGCGTAGCTGGCCTGGCCGAAGTCGATCAGCTCCGCGCTGAACGTCAGAGCGACGGTGTCAAGTTCCGTGACGGTCTCTCCCGCGGCAGGTGACGCTTCCAGAAGGTTGTCGTGGGCGGACGCCGCTTGGGCGGGGACCAACGCGAGCGCGGCAACGGCGATGACGCCGACGAGAGCTCCGAGTCGTGTGCGGGGGCGGATGGTCATGCGGTTCCTTTCGATGAGGGCGATATGACGGGGCGCTGGCCGGTTCGACGCCCGACGGCGACCAGCGGGATGAAGGGGATCACGCCGATCGCGGCGATGAACCCGGCGACGCGCTGGTCCTCGAGCGCGGAGGGCCCCCAACTGCGGCCCATCGCTCCGAACCAGTCGGCGAAGGCGAGGCCAGGCTGAAGGACGTTCCACAGGCCCAGGGCGATCACGGCGACCACGACAGCGACCAGCCCGCCGAACCGGCTCACAGGCCGTGCTCTGGCAGCCAGGACGCTCCAGGTCAGGAGACTCCCGGCGGTGAGCGACTGGGCGATCAGCCACTCGTGTCCGAGCGGGTCGACGAGCGTCCAGGGCAGCACGCGGGTCGCCCCAACGCCCCACAGGGTCGCGACGACGGCCACGGTGGCTACTGCCGGGTGACGGAGGATCCGGAGCACGCGCGAGTCGGCTGCGACCTGGAGCCACTCGCGGATGCCGCGGCTGCCGTCGTTGCGATGTTGGATCGCCTCGACGGCGAGTCGATGCGGAGCACCCAGGACGAGTAGGGGCGGTACGACCAGGAGCAGCAGGATCCTGCTGAGCATGTTCATGCTGTGCAGGTAGTCCCCATACGCGGCGATCGGCCCGGACGTGGTCCAGAACAGCAGCGCTGCTCCGCAGATCCAGAAAGCCGTTCGCGCCGGCGGCCAGCCGCGGCCGGTGCGCCGCAGCCGGCGCACTCCGGCGAGGTAGAAGAAGATCCCGGCAGCGGCGGCGACCGCCCACAGCAGGTCGGGATCCCACGCTGTGAGCCACGCGAGCGGCGTCAGCTCCGGCGGCAGCGGGGCTTCGGTGAGGATCTCCGCCGCCGTGGTCAGCGCCGGGGCGAGCACGTCGGCGGGTGCCGGGGTGCGGGCGAGCGCGGCGGCGGCACCGCTGGCGATCCCCATGATGGCCAGCTCGGCGGCGACGATCGCCCAGAACGCGCCGCCTCCGGTGGCGGTCATCCGCGGGACGAGACGGCGGCGGTAGAGCACGCCGACCACGCCGAGGGCGAGTAGAGCCGCGGCCTTCACCCCGAGCAGCGCGCCGTATGGGCTGAGGAGTTCGCGCGGGTCGGTGATCGATGTGAGCATGCGTGCGACGCCGGAGACACCGACGAGCGTGAACGAAGCGAGCGCGAGGGTGGAGTAGCGTTCCACCACGGTCCGCACCCGACTGGCCGTGAGCACAGGCCGCAGGACCACGAGGGTCACGAGCCCGCCGAGCCAGACGGTCGCGCCGATGACGTGCAGGATCAGCGCCATGACCGCGGCGTCGTGATTGGCGAGGGTGCCCGAGTGTCCCTGGGTCGCCATCGGCACCAAGGCCGCGATCGCCAGCACGGCGGTGGCGAGCGTCGAGACCCAGTTGCGCACCGCGAACGCCAGAACCGTGATGAGCGCGGCCGCGATCGTGCTGATCAGCCACACCCGACCGAGCTCCGTCTCGGTCAGATACCGCCCGAGCTGCTCACCGAACGCGGGGCCGGCGGACACCTCTGGGTTGAACGTGGATACGAACGTGAGGAAGCCGGTGACGCCGCTGGTCACGGTGAACACCGCCGCAGACGCGGATGCCAGGTCGAGAGCGAGATCGAACTCGCGCTCCCCCGCTCGTAGGGCGAACACCGCGACGACGAGGCCTCCGACCATGGTCGCGGCGGAGAGGTTCACGAGAAGCTTCACGACGGGCAACCCCCAGCGGATGGCCGCGCCGGGATCTGAGACCACGCGCGGGGCTGCACCGCCGCCGATCAGCAGCCCGAGGATCAATGCAGCCAGCGCGGCAAGGAGAAGGATGAGGGGGCCCGCGAGCCGGAGCATGCGCGAGGTCACTCGTCATCTCCTTCATCGGCATCCGGCAGGTCTGGGGAGGTGCATGCGCCGGTCGCGGGCAGCTGCTGGACCGCGTTGGAGAGCAGGCCGAGCACCTCATCGGCGGACACGACCGTCGTGTCGACGAAGGCCTGAGCGGCGGGCTCGCGCCCGTACGTCGTCAGGCGCAGGTTCGGTGTCTCGGCCTCGTCGACGATCCAGTCCACGCCGCCGATGCTCACGCACTGCAATGTCGTCGGGGCCGGAGGCTCGAGACCGCAGCTGAACACGACCGCGGTCGGGTCACCCCAGGCGCCGGTCGCCTGGGCGTCGGTCCACTGGCGGTCGAGGTCGCCGACGCTGTCGGGCAGGCGGACGGATACGTCCGCGCAAGCCGGGGTCGCCGCGTCCGCGGCGGACTCGAGGGTGACCGTGTAAGCACAGCCGGTGAACGTGACCGCCCCGACGAGGAGAGTCGCGAGGGACAGAGCGAATCGGCGCGGGTTCATGAGGGGTTCCGTTCGTCGAGGCGAAGCGCGGCACGGCGGCGCGTGACGCCGAGGAGCAGGAGAGCGACGAGTGCGCCGGCGGCAGCGAGCACGGTCGGCCACGACCCCAGCACCACGGCGGGCGTGAGGCCGGTACGCAGTGGGACCTCACTTACGCGGGCTGCCGTGGTGCCGGCCGCCGCTCCGTCGAGGACGGTGCCGTCAGGTGCGACGATCTGGCTGGTGCCGGTCGTGGAGATGTTGGCAACGGCGCGGCCGGCCTCGATCGCGCGCATACGAGCGATGGCGAGCTGCTGGAGGTTCTCGTCGGTGCCGCGGAAGTCTGCGTTGTTCGTCTGGAACACATACGCCTCCGCGCCGCCGAGCGCGCCGGCGCGGATCACGTCGTCGTAGATGACGTCGAAGCAGATCGCCAGACCGAGTTCGACGCCGCCCACCGTGACCACGGGCGGGTTGGCGCCCGGGGTGTACTCGCGCTGGATCAGTCCGATCAGGTCCGGGGCGATCGCCTGGTAGAGCCATCGGTCTGGCACGTACTCGCCGAACGGCACAGGGTTGGCCTTGTCGTGCAGCTGCGGTGCCCCCTCTCCCGTCCACAGCAGGGATGTGTTGTACGTGTCATCACCGCGCTGGGTGGCGGCGTTCGCGAGCAGCGGCGCGCCTGCTCGGCCCACCACGTCGTCAAGCACGGCTGCGGTTGCGGGCCGGCTCAGCGGATCGGAGTCGACGGCCCCCTCGGGCCAGACGAGCAGGTCCACGTCCTTGTCGAGCAGCGGGTCGGTCGCGGTGAAGTGTGCAGCGAGGAGGTCGCCGGCGGCGCGCTCGTCGAAGTACGCCGATGGGCCGTTCGCCTGTACCCAGCCCATCCGCAACTCGCCCGCCGGGGTCGTCGGGAACGCCGGCAGCAACGCAAGCGCCACGCCGGCTGCGAGTGGGACGAGGGTACGGCGCGGCGCACGCGCACGCATCACCTCGATCGCGGAGGCGCACAGTGCGACGACGAGGAACGACAGCCCGCCCGTCCCGGTCCACGACGCGACCTGGGCGAACGGGCCGTCGACTTGACTGAGCCCGATCCGTGCCCACGGGAATCCCGTGTACGGCCACGTCCCCATGATCAGCTCCCGAAGGGTCCACAGCCCCGCGACGAGCAACGGCAGCAGTACGACGCCGCCCCGTCGTGGCGGGAACAACCGGTATGCGAGAGCGATCGGCACCGCCCCGGCCGCGAACAGCACGGCCTGCAGCGCGGCAAGAGCGACCCAGGGCAGCGGGCCGAGGAACTCCCCTACCCAGACGAGATGGAGAGGGAAGAACCCGGCGCCGAACGCCAGCCCGACTGCCAGCGCACCGGGGACGCTGCGCCCGATCAGCGTGACGAGACCGAGGCTCGCGGCGATGATCGCGGCAGGCCACCAGCCGACCGATGGGTAGGCGAGGTCGAGGATCAGGCCGCCGGCCAGCGCCAGTGGCGCGGCGAGGCGCATCCGCAGCGGCGGGCGCTCTTTCCCGGGCGCCGTCGGGTCCGGGGCCGTGTCAGTCGGCGATGGCGCGGTCGAGGGCATCGGTGAGGTCGGTCAGGGCGTTGAGCTCGAGCTTCTCGCCGTCGAGGAAGAACGTCGGCGTGCCGGTGACGCCCATCTCCTGCCCTTCCAGGAAGTCCTCCTCCACGCGCTCCTGCGTGGCCGGGTCGGCGACCGCTTCGTCGTAGGCGTCCATGTCCAGCCCCAGCTCCTCGGCGTACCCGCGGAATCGGTCGGCCTCCGACTCCGAGCCCTCGCCCCACTCGATCTGAGTCTCGAACATCCGGTCGTACATCTCCTCGAACCGGTCCTGCTGGGAGGCGGCCTCGACCGCGAGGGCCGCGTTCATCGAGTTGAAGTGACCTGGAAGCGGGAAGTACCGCACGACGTAGTTGATCTCGCCGGCGTACTGCTCACGGATCTCCTCGACGTACGGGTAGAACGCTCCGCACGCCTCGCACTCGAAGTCGAGGAACTCCACCAGCGTGGGCGCGTCCGGGCCGACCTCGTCGAGCACGTGCGAATCGCTGCGGGTGCCGGGCAGGGCGCCCTCGTCCGGGGTCACCGGAGCAGGCCGGGTGACGTTGACATACACGATCGCGACGATCACCAGGACGATGACGACTGCGGCGGCGATCAGCGTCGCCTTCACAGGCGTCGGCAGCTTCTTGCGGGCGGGGGCGGTCACGGGGTCTCCTTCAGTACGGGCGTTTCGGTGGGATGGTCGGTGACGGCGGCGAGATGGTCGTCGCGCAGCCGCGACACGACCTGGGAGAGTTGAGGGTCCTCGCCGCGGGCGAGGCCGGCGTACTCGAGACGCAGCCGACGCTCGCCGTCCGCGGATGTCGATATCGCGGCTTTCATCCATAGGCGACGGCGGGGCACGAGCAGCGCGGTGATGAGCCCGGCTGTGGCGACGGAGGCGAAGACGAGCACCCAGACGGCGCCGCCGTCGCGCTGGATCTGGAGCGACACGAACCGCTTCACGGAGGCGAGCAGGTCTCCGGTGCCGGAGGCGTCCTCGAACGTGATCGTGCCCCAGCCGTTCGGCAGGTCAGCGGTTGCACCTGGGGTGAGCTCGATGGACTCGAGTCCCGTGTCGCCACCGGTGACCTGGGTCATTCCGGACGTATCCAGCGTGTACACGGAGCGGGGTGTGCCGTCGTCGATGCCGAGGCTGCCGGAGAACACGTTGAACGTGACGACGGGGTTGACCAGGTCCGGGTACACGGACGTGTAGGCGCCACTGGCGAGCGTGCCCTGGGTCGGGTAGAAGAAGCCGACCAGACCGATCTGCTCGGGCAGTCCGTCGGGAACCTTGAGAATGCCGAGGGAGGTCATCATCCCGTCCTGCGGCAAGAACGGCTGCGACTCGCTGTACACGACCTCGCCCTCCGCGTTGCGGATCGTGATGGTCGGGGCATACCCGTTGCCGAGCAGGTAGAGCCGATCCCCTGCGACGTCGATCGGATGGTTCACGCGGACGACGTCCTTGCGGGCCTGCGTTTCCCCTGGGGTGCGGATCGTCAGCCGAGCGGCGAAGTCGCCTGCCTGGCCGGCGCCGGGCGTCCCGGGGAGCTCGTAGGTGACGTCGAACCGGTCGAGGGTGAGGGAGTACGGGGCGAGCGCGGTGTCGTCGACGAACCGGCCCGGCGTGAAAGACGAGTAGTCGCTGAGGCTGTTCACGAAGGTGGAGTTCTCGACGATGACCCGTTGCCCCGTGTAGGCGAAGCCGCCGGTGATGAGGACGGAGACGAGCACCCCGACCAGTGAGGCATGGAAGACGAGGTTCCCGGTCTCACGCAGGTAGCCGCGTTCGGCCGACACGGACCACACGCCGAGCGAGTCGTAGCGTTCCGTGCGGTACCCCTGACGGCGGAGCTGTCGTTCTGCGACCGCGACCGCTTCTGCGGCCTCCGTCTCCGCGTCCAGGTGGGCGGGCACGTGCACGTCCTCAGTGAGGTGATCATCGAGCCGCTGCAATCGGGCGGGCGTGCGAGGCGGGCGGGAGCGCAGCGCCTTCGCGTGGTGGCGGATACGCGGGATGATGCAGCCGATGAGCGAGACGAACAGCAGCAGGTAGACGGACGAGAACCACACCGACCCGTAGAGATCGAACATCTGCAGCGTGTCGAGCACCGGCGCGATGTCGGGGTTATCACGGAAGAACTGGGTCACGCCGTTGGGGTTCGCGACCCGCTGCGGGAAGATCGAGCCCGGCACAGCGATCATCGCGAGCAGAAGGAGCAGCACCAGCGCCGTACGCATGCTGGTCAGCTGGCGCCAGGCCCACCGCAGCCACCCCGTCACTCCGAGCATGGGCGAGACGATGCGCTCCTCGTCGCCGCGGTCGATGTGGTCTGCGGGACGTGCGGGATCCGTTACGACGGGTTCAGAGCGGGAGGGTGACATTCAGCATCACCCCCTGCAGCACCGACATGAGCCGGCCCCAGGCGCCGGTGACCATCAGCGCGCCGAGCAGCACGAGGACGGTGCCGCCGGCGATGTTGAAGGCTCGGATGTGACGACGCACGAACGCGACCGAGCGGGTCGCCCAGCCCAGGCCGAGGGCCAGCAGCAGGAACGGCAGACCGAGCCCGAGCGAGTACGCCAGGCCGAGCAGGCCTGCCCGCCATGGATCGCCGAGGTTCCACGACACGGACATGATCGCCGCCAGCGTCGGGCCGATGCACGGCGCCCACCCGATGCCCAGGGCGACGCCCAGCAGCGGTGCGCCGATCAGGCCGAGTCCGCTGCGCGTGCGCAGCCGGACGGTGCGCTGTGCGCCGCGGAAGACGCCGATGAACACCAGCCCCATCACGATGACGAACACGCCCAGGATCCGCGTGAGGACGGCCGAGTACTGCAGGAAGAACATCCCGAACACGCCGCCCAGGATGGTCACGGCCAGGAAGACGACCGTGAATCCGGCGATGAAGAGTCCGACGCCGGCAACAAGTCGCCCGCGCCCGGCGGCTCCTTCCGGTGCGCCGACGGCGGATCCGAGGTACCCGAAGTATCCAGGGACCAGGGGCAGCACGCAGGGCGAGACGAAGGAGACGAGTCCGGCGAGGGCAGCGACGAGGATGGCGAGCCACAGAGCCCCGTCGACGACGATCGCTCCCATCTCAGCCGTCCTCGGCGAGCACGTCGGACACGAGCGTCGACAGGATCGACGCCGACTGCAGCTGACCGATGATCCGCGCCGCGACCCGGCCCTGCCGATCCATCACCAGCGTGGTGGGCGTCGCCTGGATCGGAGTCGCGGCAGCGAAGGCGAGCTTCACCTGGCCGCCGTCCGCATCGATGACGCTCGGGTACGTGATGCCGTTGTCCGCAGCGAACGCGCGGGCGGTGGCGGGCTGGTCGTAGATGTTGATGCCGAGGAATCCCACGTCCTCGGCCTGATACTTCTGCCATACCTCTTCGAGCATCGGCGCTTCGGCGATGCAGGGGCCGCAAGCTGCGTACCAGAAGTTCACGACGTACACCCGGTCCGCGAACTCGACGTCGGAGACAGCATCACCGTACTCGGTGACGCCGTCGAACACGACCGGATCGCCGCGCTCTTCGGCGGCGATCGACTCGACGCGGAAATCACCGGATTCATAGGTCTGGTTGCCGACGTCGTACTCGGCCGCGACGCCGTCCTGCGGCGCGCAGCCGGTGAGCACAGTAAGCAGCATCGCGCCGAGAACGGCCGTCGTGGCGCGGGTACGGGACGGGGATCGGGTTGGCATAGGGCTCTCCTAGGACGGGCGACAGGTCCTGCGCATGCCCGAGCGTCGTCGCTCACCGCGGCGCGCGCCGCGAGCGGTCGTCCTCAGGACATGCGAACGACGCGCACCCGCAGGTGGCGTCGCGGGGAACCGGTCAGGTCCGGGAGATGCCCAACAGAGTCGTTGTCACCATAGGCGAGAAGACACGCTTCTGTGGGAGCAGTGCGGACAGCCACCGGCCCGCGACCGACAGCACCACCGGAGTGGGACGGCCGCCCAGCGCACGCCACGCGAAGATCGCCAGGAGCACGCCGCACAGCGCGCCCAGGACACAGAGCCCGGCCACGCCGAGCTCGTCCTCCGCGGGAGCGACCGGGACGATCACCTCGGCGTCAGAGGTCGGAGTAGCGGCGGCCGAAACGGAGACAGGCAGCACCGAGCCGCCCTCGAGGCTCTCGTGCGCGGGCGACGTCCAGATGCCCAAGAGCAACAGCGCCGCGGCTCCGACAGCCAGCAGGAGCCGCACCACCGACCCCCGGTCACGGCCGGGGGTCGGAAGGGCGGTCGGGCTCATGGGTTCCAGGGTAGTCGCGGCGGCTGGGAGGACCGTCCCGCCCTAAGCGAGCGTGTTGGCGGGGGCCGACTCGTCCCGCATCGCACCGATCAGCGCGGATCGTGGGCGCCGTGTCGCGCGGACGCCGTTGACGATGACGACGAGCTCGGCGATCTCGTGCACCAGCACCACGCCGGCGAGCCCGAGCACCCCGAACAGCGCGAGGGGGAAGAGCACGATGATGATCGCGAGGGCGAGCCCGATGTTGGCGGTCATAATGCGCCGTCCTCGGCGGGCGTGGGCGATCGCGGCGGGGATGAGTCGCAGGTCGTTGCCGGTGAAGGCGATGTCGGCGGACTCGACGGCGGCCGCCGAGCCCTTCACGCCCATCGCGATCCCGGTGGTCGCCGTCGCCAGGGCCGGGGCGTCGTTGATGCCGTCGCCCACCATCGCGACGGGGCCCTCGGCGACCAGCGCAGCGATCGCGTCGGCCTTGTCCTTGGGCAACTGTTCGGCGCGCACGTGGGTGATCCCGGCCTGCGCGGCCAGCGCCCGCGCGGCGCGCTCGCTGTCACCGGTGAGCATCACGGTGTCGATCCCCTGCGCGTTCAGCAGCCGGATCGTCTCGGCCGCCTCCGGGCGCAGCTCGTCGCGCACCCCGATCAGCCCGGCGATGTGTCCGTCAGCCTCGACGACGACGGTGGTCATGCCCGCCTCCGCCATCTCGTCCGCGCGGGCCTGCAAGGCACCGGGGTTCAACCAGCGAACATTCCCGACCCGCACGGCGGTGGCGCCGACGCGGCCCGTGATGCCGTGCCCCGGCTCCTCTGCGACATCCCGGCCTGGCGCGGTACTGGGCGATGCGGCGGTGATCGCCGCCGCGAGCGGGTGCGTGCTGGAGGACTCCAGCGCCGCGGCGAGGGCGAGCACGTCGGCACGGGAGCGACCGGGAGCGGCAGTGACCTCGACGACCTCGGGTTCGTTGCGGGTGAGGGTGCCGGTCTTGTCCAGTGCGACAGTGCGGATCGTGCCGAACTGCTCGAACGCCTCGCCCGACTTGATCACGACCCCGTACTTCGACGCGGAACCGATCGCGCTGATCACCGTCACGGGTACCGCGATCGCCAGCGCACACGGTGACGCGGCGACCAGCACCACGAGGGCACGCTCAATCCACAGGCCAGGGTCACCGACGAGGAACCCGAACGCGACGATCAGCGCGGCGACGATCAGCACGGCCGGGACGAGGGGACGGGCGATCCGGTCGGCCAGGCGCGCACGCTCGCCCTTGCGGGCGTGCGCCTGCTCGACGAGGTCGACGATCTGGGTAAGCGAGTTGTCACGCCCATCGGCGGTGGCCTCGATCCGCAGCGTCGCCGACCCGTTCACGGAGCCTGCCGCGACCGCGCTGCCCGGGCCGACCTCCACCGGGATCGACTCACCCGTGATCGCCGAGGTGTCCAGGCTCGAGCGCCCTTCGACAACGACGCCGTCGGTGGCGACGCGCTCCCCTGCGCCGACGACGAGGATGTCCAGCTCGCGGACGTCGGCGGCGGGAATGGTGACGTCACCGGAGAGACGTGAGACGCGGACGCTGTCGGGGATGAGCGACAGGAGCGCGCGCAGTCCCTCCTTCGCGCGGTCCATCGCCCGGTCCTCCAGCGCCTCGGCCAGGGAGAACAGGAACGCCAGGGTGGCGGCTTCGCCGACGTGACCGAGCAGCACGGCGCCGATCGCGGCGATCGTCATCAGCAGCCCGACGCCGAGACGACCGCGCAGCAGTCGGCGGATCGCGCCGGGCACGAACGTGTACGCCCCGGCCAGCAGAGCGCCCCACTGCAGGATCAGCGCGGGGACCTCCGCACCCGACCACTCGAAGATGTACCCGCCCAGCAGGGCGACACCAGCGATCGCGGACGGCAACAGCGCCGCATCCCGCCACCACGGCGGCCTCACCTCGAGCTCCGCGCCGTGATCGTGCTCGTCATCGTCATGCGAGTGCTTCGCGGTCTGCTTATCCGAGCCGCAGCACGCATCGCCCCCGTCATCATGCCCGCGGCGCGACCTGGGGGCGCGCTCGTCCACAGGACCGCAGCAGGCGTCGCCCGCGGCGGGCGGCGTGCTCAACTGCAGTCGACGAGCGGTCGTGGTGGTCTTCCGAGGCTCGTCCGGGCCGCAGCACTCCTCGCTCACTGCGCGACCTCCGGTGCGACCGCGCCGGCACCGGGGCCGCAGCACAGCGGCACATCGCAGTCGTCATCCACGCACGGCACGCCGTCGTCCACCGCGAGCACCGTCTCGACCAACATCGCGATCGCCTTCGTCAGATGCGGATCCGCGATCTCGTACCGCGTCTGCCGCCCCTCAGGCGTCGCGACGATCAGACCGCACCCCCGCAAGCAGGAGAGATGATTGGACACGTTCGTGCGCGTCAGCTCCAGGTCTCTCGCCAACCGCGCCGGGTATCCGGGCTCCTCGAGCAGCGAGAGCAGGATCCGGGATCGGGTCGGGTCGGCCATGGCCCGGCCGAGCCGGTTCATCACGTCAAGCCGGGAAGCAATGGTCAGCATACGGTGACTATACATCAATCAGTGACCATTTCCGGTGCGCTTCTGTAACCGCTCGAGATACGCGTTGTAAGCGTCGAGGTCATCGTCGCCGTGCACGTCGGCGTATCGGTCGTGCGCCCGCGCTCGGGCCGTGTCATCCCGGAACCAGCGGTGCATGATGTACAGCACCATGAACAGGGTCGGCGCCTCGCCGTACGACCAGGCGAGGGCGCCGGCGACGCGCTGGTCTTCGAGCGGGTCGAGTCCGAGGACTGCGGTGCTCTCGGCGAAGGTGCCGATCATCAGGGTGTTGCTCATCATGATGAACACGCCGAAGAACGCATGCAGCGCGGCCTCGGCGAACAGGTCCAGCGCTCGCGCGCCGTAACTCATCCGCACAGGCAGCGGGTCGTCCGACAGCACCGGAATCGTGAAGAGCATGCCGGCGAGGAAGAACCCGATCTCGAGCGCCTGGTGCCCACCGGGCAGGCGCAGGATCGGGTCGGCGAGGTTGTCGAGGTAGAGGCCGTAGAACGCCAGCAGGTACAGCGGCAACGCCACGGCGGGACTCAGCGCCCACCGTGCGGCGCGGCTGCGCAGCGCGCCGTGCGCAACGCTGAGCACGGCGCGCCCGAGCCCGCGGTGTGGTGTGGCGCGCAGCAGCAGCGTGCCCGGTGAACCGAGGACGAGCAAGGGTGGAATCGCCATCATCAGGGTGAGCTGCTGGAACATGAACACCGAGAACTGCGCGTACCCGTAGCTCTCCACGCCGAGCCCCATGACGATGACCAGCGCCATGCACCCGGCCAGGAAGCAGAGCGTGCGCGAGATCGGCCAGCGCCGCCCCTTCCGCCAGAGCCGGATTGCGCCGGCGAGGTAGGCGACGGCGAGCAGGATCCCGAGGCCCGCGAGCGGGGATGGCGGGTACGGCCCTACGGCGAAGTACTCGAGCAGCCCTGGCGGCGGCAGGTGCGGTGGCGATTCCATACCCGTGATGTCAGGAAGGCCGTGGAACCTTGATGAGGGCGCCCGCGGCGAGGAACGTCACCGCGGCCACCGGCTGCGCTGCCGTCCACACGGGACCCTCGAACGGGAACGGGTAGACGGGGTTCCACAGCACGGTGATCGCGGCGAAGACGACGATCCACCACCACTGGCGTGCCTGGAACGCGAACCATGCGGTGATCATGGCGAGGATCGCCACGATGAACAGCACGACCATCGCCCACTCACCGCCGAGCAGCAATGGCGCGAGGACCAGCGTCGGCGCTGCGATCAGGCTCGGGGCGAGCGCGTTGCGCTGATACATGGAAGGCGTGCGGGGGCGTCGGTTCATGATTCTCCGTTTCGGGTCGCGGGACGGATGGGGAGGCCGGGCCTGCGGGCGGGCGCGGCGCGTCTCGTTCGGCTGCTCTTCCGGAGCAGGTCGAGGACGAGGACCGCTCCACCGATACCGAGGGCGACGTCGGCGAGGTTGCCGATGAACAGGTCGCAGTAGGCGAGGAAGTCGATGACATGCCCCCGTCCGAACGAGGGCGGAGCGAACAGCCGGTCGACCAGGTTCCCGAACGCTCCGCCGAGGATGAAAGCCAGCCCGAGCGCCCGTCCCGTGGTCCGTGCGCGCAGGAGCGCTGCGCAGACCACGACGGTGAAGCCGACGCCGATGAGCGTGATCAGCCAGGTCTGGCTCGCGCCGAGCGACAGCACAGCGCCGGGGTTGTAGGCGAGCTGAAGCCCCAGGAGATCTCCGAGCAGCGGGATTCGCTCCGCCCCGGTCAACTGCGCGACGGCGAGGGCCTTGGTCACCTGGTCGATCATCAGCACGGCCGCCGCGACCGCACACGCCATCGCAAGCCGCAGGGCGCGCTCACGCCTCATCGGAGCCCCGCGCGTCTCGCCGTTTCCGTTCGCGCCGCATCATCAGGACCATCCCCCCGACGGGGGCGATGATCGCGATCGGAAGCATGATGCCGATGAACGGCAGGAAGATGTCGTCCGTTTGCGGGGCCGTGCCGGCTTCGTAGCCGGATGGAGTCTCCTCGGGGTGAGGCGAGGTCACCGCATCTGACGTGGGATCCGGCGAGGGCTCAGGCGTGCTCAACGAGGGATCGATCGTGTAGATGTACTCGCCCTCTGCCGACTCGGCACCGCTGGAGGTGATCTGCCAGCGGACGAGATACTCACCAGGCGCCGCGTCCGCTGCCAGGTGTTGTGTGGCGCTGGCGTCGCTGAAGCCGACGTCGTCCGTGGCGATGTTCTCACCCGACGGCGCGATCACCTCGATGCGGACCACATCGTCCAGACGCAGATTCTCATCGAAAGTCAGCGTGATCTCGTCCGGTGCGGTCGCCATGGTGGAGTCAGCCGTTGGATAGGAGGAGACGAGGTCTTCGGCAGCGAACGCGGTCGTCGACGCGCCCAGCGTCAGGCCGGCCCCCGCGAGGACCGCGAGGATCAGGATCCTCGCCGGTCGCCGGGTCCTCGGCTTGCGGCTCGTCCACGCGCGCGTCGGTTCGGGTTCGTATGTCACGTCGTCTTCCTTCATGGCCGGTTGGTGATGTGTCGGGCGATCGTCGCGGCGTCTCGCCAGGTGCCGTGCAGGGTCTCGGAGCCTCGGTGCCCGTAGCCCGGCATGCCGGCGACGAACAATCCGGGTACGCTCGTGCGCGTTCGACCACGCGAGTGGCCACGGACCTCGGCGGGCAGCCAGTCGTCGCCTGGCAGGTATCCCGTAGCGAGGATGACCGACGCCGGCGTCAGATGACGCCCATCTGCGAGCTCCACCTCGGCCCCGCTCGCCCGGGCGACGGCCGGGACGACGTCGATGCCGTCCCGATGGAGATCCGCGTAGCTGTCACCGAACAGCGGCTCCGGCCGGGTGCCGCCGAGGACGCTCCGACGACGGCCGGCAGCCCACGGGAACGTGGCGATGTGTCGGTAGCGGCGCGGGCTGCGCACGGCGAGCGAGACTCGGTGCGTCCCGCTCAGCTCGCGGGCGATCTGCACCCCGGCGTTCCCTCCGCCCACGATCAGCACCTCGCCGGGCGGAATGTCCACCGGCGACCGGTAGGCGCTGCTGTGCAGCATGCGGCCAGGTGGAGTGAGGTCTCCCGCCCAGGAGGGAAGGCGGGGCCGGGCGTTCGCACCCGTGGCGCAGACGACGTTGCGGGTCTGCACTTTCCCCGCACTCGTCTCGAGCAGCAAGGTCGCGCGTGACCCCACGCGGTGCAGACCGGTCGCACGCACACGCCACATAGGCGTGACGCCCAAGTGCTTCTCGACCGCACTGAGATAGGACGCCACCTCGTGCGCCCGGGGTCGGACTCGCGGCTCGCCGGGAAACGACAGCACAGGCAGCGCGCTATGGCGAGCGTCGCTGAACAGCGTCAGCGACCGCCAGCGGCGTTCCCAGCTGCGCCAGCCCGCAGCTGCATCGATGACGACGAAGTCACGCTGCGGGGAGAGGCCGCGCGCGATCAGCGCCGCGGCGACAGCGAGACCGCATTGGCCCGCGCCGACGATGATCGCACGACGATGCGACAGATCGATCTTCATGCTCGGTGCGCTCATGCGACGAGAGCGATCACGGCGACGAACGACCACACCAAGGCGACGGCCAGACAGACGGTCAACAGGGCGGACAGGATGAGCGTGGCCTTCTGCCAGGCTTTCACGAACACGGCTCCTCATACTTCAGAACTCACGACACGGACAGCGCGTCCCCGCAGGGCGCGCATGATCACCGCCACGGTGGGCGGTGCCGTGAGTCAGGTCCGCGAGATCGAGAGTTGAGAAAGCGTCAACGGCGTCGAGTGACGCTCAGGGGACGATGCGCGCACCAGCCAGAGGACGCGTCGCGTCCCGGCTGTCACAATGCCGGGCGGCCGTCTGCCGCGCAGCCGGAGGAAAGACACGATCAGCAGCAGGCCGCACAGTGCCCCGAGCAGGCAAGCAGCCAGCCCGAAGCCGACTGCACCGCTCGCCTCGGTCACAGCCGGAGTGTCGCTCACCGCAGACGGGTCAGCGACGCTCTCCGTGACACCAGCGGCTGAAGATGCTTCGGGCTCGATATGCGTCGCGCCCCACGCGCCCAGCACCAGCAGCAAGGCGAGCACGACGCTCATGATGATTCTCGTTATCGTGTGCCGCTCGCTCAGCACCACTGCAGCGCGGGTCGAGCGGGGTCGAGGCATCCCGCTCACTATAGATGCGCCTGCTTTGGGCGGCCTAAGAGCGTCGACTGTGCGCTCGTACTCGACGAGGTCACGCGTGCTTCACGGATTCGCGCTCGTGATCGCTGATGCGCTCGGTCTCGATCTGGAACGTCGAGTGATGCACGGACACCTCGAAGTGCTCAGCTACGCACTCCTTGACCTCGTGGAGCACTTGAGCGGCGTGTCCGTCGGCGAAGCAGGCGTCCTCCACGACGACGTGCGCGGTGAGCGTCGGCAACCCGGTCGCGACCGTGGAGGCGTGCACGTCGTGCACGTCCTTGACGTGCTCGAGCTCAAGGATGTGCCCGCGGACCTCGTCCAGGTCGAGCCCCTTCGGGGTGAACTCCATCAGCACGCCGGTCGTCTCACGCATCAGTGTGAACGCACGCGGCACGATCAACGCCGCAATGAAGAGGCCCGCGAGCGCATCGGCCTGCAGGAACCCCGTCGTGGCGATGACGATCGCCGCGACGATGACTCCGAGCGAACCGAGCGCGTCGTTGAGGACCTCGAGGAACGCGGCGCGCATGTTGAAGTTCGCACCGCGGCTCGACGAGAGGATGAGGATCGCGATGATGTTCGCGGTCAGTCCGACGATGCCGAACACGAGCAGCTCGGTGGCGGGCACGTCTGGGGGCTCAAACAGGCGCTTGACGCCCTCGATCGCGGTGTACAGGCCGACGGCGAGCAGGAGAGTCGCCTGCCCCAGTGCCGCGATCACTTCGATGCGCCGGTAGCCCCACGTCCGCTTCGAGGTGGGGGGCCGCAGCACCAGGGTCGCCGCGACGAGGGCGACCAGCAGGCCGGATGCGTCTGTGAGAGCGTGCGCGGTGTCGGTGAGCAGCGCCAGGCTCCCTGTGATGATCGACCCGACGGCCTGCGCCAACACGATGAATGCGGTGATCCCGAAAGCGATCCAGAGTCTGCGGCGGTGATCCCCGGGCCGCCCCGCGCTCTCACCCGCTGCCGAGCCGTGGTTGTGTCCCGCGCCCATCAGAGACCACCCTCCGCGCCGGCTCGCTCTGGGTCACGCAGGTGAGCGCACAGTTCTGCTTTCGTCCCGGTTGCCTCAAGCAGCTCCTCGGCCGCAGCGATCAAAGAGGAGATCGCCGCCGGCTCCGAGAGCGAGTACCAAGACGACCGGCCGTCCGGGCGGACGTCGACGAGGCGGCATTCCAGCAGGAAGCTCAGATGCTTGCTCACGGTCGACTGCGCCAATCCGATGTGCTCAACCAGATCACGCACTCAGTGCTCGCCACGGGCGAGATGCTGCAGGACGGCCAGCCGGGTGGGCTCGCCCAGCGCCTGGAACAGGTGCGCGTAGACCGCCGTTGCGTCCCGGTCAAGTTCGCGCGATGGCAGCTGAATCATCGACATATGACGATGATAGTGACGTGCAGCGATACGTCGCTAGTGGAGCGCGCAACTGATACCGATTACCGCTACGTCGAGGCCACTAGCGGCCCTAACCGCGCCTCGATGCGGGCCAGGCTCCCAAGGATTGCCGATACTCGGTGGCGTCGACGGTCTCGACGAACTCGAGGATGTTGCCGACGCGTTGCAGCAGCACGTCTCGCACTTCGGCTGGGGTGGCGAAGAAGAACTCCTTGCGCGGGTTCGCTTGATTGAGCGCACGGGAGGCGAAGTGCTTGTGCAGTTCGTTCTCGAGGGTGACGGCATCTTCGGAGAAGAAGAGCGCGTGCACGTCGAAGCGGAATGGCACGGATGCGCCGCTGAGCTCGGCGATGCGGTCGGTGGGCTCGAGGCGGCGGGTGAGTCCGATCTTGACGACACCGGCGCCGAAGGCGCCCTCGTTGGAGATGACGTAGATGTAGCCGGCGCGGATGTTCGCGGCCCGGTAGTCGTTCTGCTCGATCGCCTGGTCCACCGCTGCGAGCCTCTGGATGAGGTCGGCGTCGTCGCGGCCCTGGGCGCGGAGGGCGTCGAGGGCGTTGGTGAGGTGGGCGCGTTCTTTGTCCAGCCGGGCGCGTTCTTCCTCGAGTTCCCGCTGGACGCGTGCTTCCTCGCGCAACCGGGCACGTTCCTCACGGGCCGCTTCGCGCTCCTCTTGCTTCTTCATCAGCCAGTCGGCGGTGAGTTCGATCTCCTCGACCCGCAAGGCGTGGAAGGCGTCGTCGATGTGCATCTCCATGAGCGCACCGAGTCGCGCGATGGCGGTCCGTGATGCTTCCAGTCGACGCTTGGCGGTCTCGACGTTGCCGGCGCGAAGAGAGCGGATGACGTTGTCGGCCTCGGCGTTGTAGGCGCGGAGCATCAGCTTGCCCAGGTCCGCCGTCATACGACGCCCTTGGGCGAGGGAGTTGTTCAGGGTGAACAGGTCGGACTTCACGATCGCCCGCCCCTCACGGATCGCGTCGGCGATCCGCGCCTCGAGATTCTCAAGACGGTCCTTGTAGGCGGCAGCGGATTCCAGAGGGTGGTGGTACCGGTAGATGCCCACCGCCTGCAGCACTCGTGCATCGTCCAGCTCGACCGGCTGCTCACCGTCGGAAGCTGCGGCAAGCGCTCGACGCAGCCCGGCGTTCTCCGCTTCCAGGAAGGCGACCCGTGCACTCTCGCTCGACACCGGCTCGACAGCGGGTGCCGTCCCGGGCGCCTGGGCGGCGTCGCTGGTTGCGGTGTCGTCATCGGATAGCCAGAGCTGCCAGCCGGACGGCGGCTCTGGCCAGGACGGATCCGGGGTCCAACCTGCGGGTGGCTGCCATCCGGGCGGGGGCTTGGGCCATCCCGGCGGCGGGTTGAAGACGACGCTCATCGTGGGATCACAGGCGGCGGATGCCGGACGAGTCGATCGCGATCAGGCCGTGCGGGTTCTTGGACACCACCGCACCCAGGTGCTGCAGCGTCGCGGCAGGGACGATCGCCGACAGGTCCAGCTCGCTGAACGAGTCGCGATCGACCGCCACCGCGACGAACGGCACGTATGTCTCGCGGCCGGTGGCGGGGCTGATCGTCTCGGTGCCCAGCTCCAGGGAGATGCTGCGGATGAGGCCGCGCCGGTCGGCTTCGAAGACTTCGTGGAGGCTGCGCAGCGCGACGGCGTGCACGATGCCCGCGTAGCGATCCTTGGCGTCCTTCTGCGACAGCGGGGTCTCGCTGATCTCGTCCGTCGACTTGGTGTACTTGTACGCCTTGATCGTCGGCACCGTGTCGGGTCCTGGGATCGTCACGCGAAGCGTCAGCTCCGCCGTGCCCGGATCGAACTCCGCCGCGTGCGCCACGGGGAAGTGCTCGGGGTAGACCGAGTTCGCAAGCACGATCCCGACGTACTCCTGCACAGCCTCGACCGTCCCGTATCCGAGACCCGCGATCAGCTGGTCGAGAGCCTCGTTCTGCTCCGCGGCTTCACGCTCCCGCTCCGCCGACTCCGCCTCATACTTCTCGGTCGCGACCGCGAGCTTCTGCAGCCGATCCTGCTCGGCCTGCGCATGCTCCGCCGCCTGCGCGGCACGCTGTCCAGGGAGAGCATCGGTCGCGGCTTTCCACGCGTAGTAGTCGGTGGCGTACTGCTGCTCGACCTCAGCTTCGGCCGCGGCGAGCTTCTTCTTCCGCCCGAACAGCACCTTAGGCGCCTCGACCTCGCGACGCACGGGGAGGGGCGGGTCGGGGATCGGCTGCGGCGCCGGGATCGGGCGCCGCAGATCCTCACGCGGGAACGGCGGATGCTGGGCCGTCACACGCAGCGACTCCAGGTCAACGAAGTCATCGACCCCGAGCGTGGCCTCCAACAGCCCATCCAGCTCCGCGTACCGCTCCGCCAGGCCGATGTTCAGCGAGTCCACCTCGGCCTGCATGGCCTCGACGTGCGCCGCAAGCGCCTCACGCTCCAGACGCTTACGATCCGCCTCCGCCGCGCGGGACGCCGCGACCTGCGCGCGCTCCGCGGCGCGCTGCGCCTGCTCCGCGCGACGAGCCGCAACCAGCTGCTGCCGCGCCGCCGCCCGCTGCCGCTGCTCAGCCAAGCGCGCCTGGTGCTGTACCTCCGCAAGGAACCCACGACGACGAGCCACTGACAACCTCCACGACGAGATGACGCACCGCCCGCGAAGAGCTGACGCCGCTGATATGCACTCAAGCCCGCCCAACCGCTCTGGGCCAGGAGAGCCGCGCACCGATCCTAGCGGCCGCCTACGACGCCGCCGATTGGCGCGGGGCACCAACCGGGAAGCACTCGCGTAGAAGCGGTTACCGCTGCGTTACCGCGAGCCCTCCGCTGACACAGCGAAACCCCCGCGATCCCAGTGTTTCCAAGGGCTCTGCGGGGGTTTCGGATGGCGGTGACGGTGGGATTTGAACCCACGGTAGGGGGTTACCCTACACAACTTTTCGAGAGTTGCACCTTCGGCCGCTCGGACACGTCACCGCGGACAAGCTTAGGACAACTCCCGCCGAGACGCGAATCGAGCGATCAGCTGGGTGGCACGGCGAGTCGCGCGGCGAGCGCATCAGACGCCGTGCCCACGCCGGCTTGTGCGAGCGCGAGGCGCAGATCTCCGGTCATCCCGTCGAGAAGCGCCCTCACGCCGTCCCCGCCACCCGCGGCGAGCGCCCACCACGCGGGTCGCCCGACGAAGATGGCTCGTGCGCCGAGCGCGAGTGCGGCGAGCACGTGCCGCGCCTCTCGGATGCCGCTGTCGGCATACACCTCGGCCTCCCCCGCCACCGCCTCGACGACCTCGGCGAGCGCGTCCACCGCGGCGATCGATCCCGCCAGGCGTCGATGACCGTGCGTGGAGACGACGATCCCGGCGGCACCGGCGTCCACCGCACGACGCGCGTCGTCGCCGCGCAGCACGCCCTTGACGACCACGGGGAGTCCCGTGGCGTCGCGCAGCCGTGCGATCTCCTCGAGCCCCGGGCCGATGGCGGGCCGCCCCGCCACGCGGGCCCGCTCCTCGGGAGTGAGGTTGACGAGGCGCGCGCGGGCGGGGCCGTCGGGCCAGCTCGTCGGCTCGACATGCGGAGGCACGCGCAATGCCGTCAGCTCGACCGTGAGCAGGATGGCCGAGGCGCCGGCAGCCGCCGCGCGCTCGGCCAGCACGTAGGTGAGGTCGCGCTCCGGGAGCACGTAGGTCTGGAACCACCACGGCGCGCCCTGCTCCGCGATCCGGGCGAATGGGATGGCCGTGTTCGTCGAGACGCCCAGGAGCGTACCGGACGCTGCGGCCGCCCGCGCCGTCTCGACCTCGCCATCCAGATGGGCCGCGACCTGCTGCGCCATCGGCGCGACCATCACCGGATGCGCGATCCGCGTTCCCAGCACGGTCGTGCGGGTGTCCACCTCCAGCGCCCCGCGCAGCGAAACCGGCCGGAAGCGCACCTCATCCCACCGCGCGGCCTCCGCCTCGTCGGACCCGTCGGCCGTCGCGCGCACGTACTCGAAGACGTGCGCCGGAAGCCGTTCGCGCGCCCGCTCCCGAAGCCTCGCCACCTCGCCCCGGCTCATCCCGTGTCTCCCCCGGCCATCCCCTCGCGAGACCTCATCCCCGGCGCGAGACCGCGCGCGCCACCCGCGGTCTCGCGCGCGGGGTGAGGTCTCGCGGCGAAGGTCGCGGAGGGAAGGAGGACCCCGGGATCATGCGATCGCCACCGCCTCCACCACCAGCGCCGACGCGGGCGCGAGGAGCGGTGCGCGCACGCCCACGGTCGTCAGCAGCGAGCCCGGCAGCGTGACGCCGCCCTCCGCCACCCACGGGACCGGCTTGACGTCGCGGAAGTGCGCGGCCGTGAGCGCGGGAAGCACGTCGACCCGGTAGGTGCGCTGCGGGTCCAACCCCGGCAGGCGCAGCGCGGGCGGCACCGCCCACTCCCCCGTCGCCTCGCGCGTGAGGCGGTACAGCGCGTGCGAGCGGTCCGCCGACACGACGCCGGTGAGCGCGGTGCCCTCGTCCGCGGTCTCCGCGTGCATGAGCTCCCCGGTGTGCATGAGCGTCCGCAGGCGCTTGTACTCCGCGATCCAGGCCGTCAGCTCCGCGCGCTCCTCGTCGGTGAAGCGCGTGATGTCGGTCTCGATGCCGGCGGATGCGAACAGCGTTGTGGCCATCCGAAACCGGAGGTCGGTCACGCGATGCGTCGTGTGCGCGCGGGCGGGGCCGACGTGACTGCCGATGAGCTCGGGCGGCAGCAGCAGCTCCGTCCAGCGCTGGATCCTGGCGCGCTCGATCGGGTCGTTCGTGTCGGATGCCCAGACCCGATCCGTCCGCGCGAGAATGCCCAGGTCCACGCGCGCGCCGCCCGACGAGCACGACTCGATCTCGACCCGAGGATGGCGCCGGCGCAGCTCATCGAGGAGCG